>CALJRR010000045.1 GCA_937976315.1 uncultured Candidatus Saccharibacteria bacterium
GCTAGTCCTTCGCTGATCATTTTCTTTGCCCACTTTATGTAAATATCACGGCGATCTGTCTGGTGATATGGACCAAAATTGCCAGACTCTTCTTTTGGATTGTTAAGAGTTGGTCCTTCATCCCAATTTAGCCCTAGCCAATTTAAGGTTTCCAAAATCATTTCTTCCGCGCCTTCGACGAACCGAGCTTGGTCCGTGTCTTCAATGCGTAAGATGAAATCTCCCTGATGCGCCCTGGCAACAAGGTATGTGTATAGCGCGGTGCGGACGTTGCCTAAGTGAATATAGCCAGTCGGACTTGGCGCAAAACGAGTTCTAATAGTCATGAGTAAATTATAGCACGTTATCTGATGAGTTACAGACTAGTGGCAATTTTTTCAATTTGGCTGCTTGAGAGGTTCGCGTCGCCACTGATTTGATATAGGATTCCGCCGTTCACCCAAGCCGCTTCTTTTCCACCGCTGTAAATTGTCAATCCGTCGATCATCGTGGTGTTTGGATTCTTGTGCTTCTCAGAGAAGAATTCTTTCACTGCTGATGAATTCCAACCGCTTTTTTGCTGAGTTATGGTGTACCCTGAACTTCCGTCGGCGTAGGCGTATTTCATAGAGACCTCGCCTGACTTGAATTTGATGGGTCCGTTTAAGGCGTAGCCGTCTGGTTTATAGCCTGGATATTTGGCGTCAATTCCTGATTGAACTGCTGCCATTTTTATGGAGATATTTGGCATACTCAGGTATGTTAAATAGCCACCTAGTAGCATCACCGCAAAACCAACAGAAAACGTATTCAACCAGCGTAATGCGCCGCCCTTTTTCTGGCGTCGACGTGCTTTTTTATTGCCGATAATCTCATTCGACAAAGCTTTCTCAATCGCTTCGTTTTTCAATTGGTGAGCGGTTTTCGCGACTGGCTTTTCTATTTTTTGCGGAGCTGTAGCGACAAGTGGATTGTTATTCATAGCCAGAGGCTGGCGTTCTTTTCGCAATTTAGTGTTAACGCTAAGAGGTCTTTGCTGAGCGCGACGAGTAACGGGGTGAGCTTCGGCTGGGCGGTTAATAGCAATTTTCTGAGGAGCTGGCTTGCTGACAATTGGCGTAGAAAACTTCTTTACGGCGATATGCTGTTTCACGTCGACGCGAGCTTTCTGAGGTTTGGCAGCCAATGGCGTACGCTGCGGCATTTTAACGTGCCGACGATTCAATGTGCTAGATTTCTGAACGTGTGCGGCGTGAATATTTGATACAGATGTACCGCGCCTACCGATTGATTGCTCTTTTTCTATTTCAGATTTTTCAATCTTAATATCATCCATTACCATTCCGGTAATAGTATTGTAAGCTCGTCCATTGATAACCACGTAGTTTTTACTTGCCATTAATCCCCCTAATGTTTATTCCTGTATATTATATTACAAATCGCCTAAGGTTTTTTCAAGTGTAAAAATATGTTATAATTTCCGTAATTATGTACCAGAAAAAGAATCGCACTAAAGAGCTCGCGCGGCGGACCTTTGTGTACACGCTGATGACATTATCACTTATAATTCTTCTTACGTTTTTGACGTTTAGAATGCTCGGCTATACGTTTGATCCAAATACGAAAGAATTGCAACAAACTGGACTTGTCCAATATGAATCACATCCTGGCGGGGCGCTGGTTTATGTTGACGATATGGAGCTGCGCCGCACTCCGACGAAAAGCACCGTTCTTCCTGGTAAACACACTTTTTCGATGAAATTGGATAAATACGAACCGTGGCAAAAAACGTTGAATATCAAGTCCGATACCGTTACGAATTTGAATTACGCCAGATTGATTCCGACGAAACGCGAAACCACCGAGGTAAAAACGTTCGATTCATTACAATCCGTTTCTCTGTCGCCAGCTGGTAATTTCTTGATGGGATTTGGCGTTAAAGATAAAACTCCGATTCTGACAATTGGTGACATTCGCGACACAAACAAAGATAAGGAAAAGTTCACGGAGCATGCGTTAAGTACGAGCGTTTTGGCTGGCTATTCCCTGTCTTCTGACAACCATACGTTTACCGTGTCGGAGTGGGACCGCGATTCTCGTTATGCGCTAGTGAAGCATTCGTATCCAGCGGAAAATAATACTACGGGCGTGCAGTGGTTGGTTTTTGATAGAGAAAATCCAGAGAAAATTATTGACGTAACAGCGATGACTGGTTTTGGAATTAAGCAAATCGGCTTTGCGGGAACTGGCGCGCACACGGTTTACGCTTTGCAGGAAACTGGCGAATTGAGGCGAGTTGATCTTGATAGTTCGACAATTTCCAGTCCAATTTTGACTGGCGTCGAATCTTTCAAGCTTTACGGCGACGATCGTTTGTCCTACCTGGCTGTTGTTGACGGTAAAAAAGTGGCGGGAATTTGGAAGCGAGATTGGAAAGAGCCGTTTGTGATTGGTACTTTTGCTACTAATTCTACCCCAGTAATTCGAACTTCTCGCTATTTCAATAAAGACACTGTAGTCTTGGTTGATGGCAAAAATATGACAATTTACAGAGGCGAAATTTCGGATTCTAAGGACCGCCAAAAAGAGTTCTTGAAAACGGCGAAGATTATTAAAACCGATAATGCGACCGCGAACATAACGATAGACAATGCTGGGCGATTTATCGTGGCGCAAAGCGGCGCGACATTGCAGACTTATGACTTGGAGCGTAAAGAGTTGTCGAGCGCGTTTAACATCGGTGTGGCGCAGGAAGTGAAGTGGCTTGACAATTTCTATATTCGTAGCGTTTCTGCGTCGGGAAAAATGGAGATTCGCGAATTTGACGGCACGAACGCTCATACGCTGATAAGCGTTAAGCCTGGTTTGGATTCTGTTCTGTCCTCGAACCAGCGATACGTTTATGGATTGACGACCAACGCTTCTGGAAAAATTGTCCTGAGTAAAATGAATATGGACAATGGTTCGATTGGAGATAAACCGTCCTACTTTCCAAGT
>CALJRR010000046.1 GCA_937976315.1 uncultured Candidatus Saccharibacteria bacterium
GAAGGATAAGCGACTAATTTCCCTGGAAATTTCCAGTCTTTTGGCGGGCGCTAGTTTCCGCGGACAATTTGAAGATCGACTGAAGGCTGTTTTAAAAGAAGTAGAAGATGCGGCCGGCGAGATTATTCTTTTTGTCGATGAAATTCACACCATGGTTGGCGCTGGAAAAAGTGAAGGCAGTATGGACGCGGGCAATATGTTAAAGCCAGCACTGGCTCGCGGAAAATTGCACATGATTGGCGCGACGACACTCGCTGAATATCGTCAATATGTCGAAAAAGATGCCGCTCTAGAACGAAGATTCCAGCCAGTTTACGTTGGCGAACCAAGTTTTGACGACACCGTCGCCATCTTGCGTGGATTGAAGGAAAAATACGAAATTCACCATGGAGTAAAAATCGCTGATGATGCAATCGTGGCAGCCGCCAGATTGTCCACCAGATATTTGCCTGACAGATTCTTGCCAGACAAAGCAGTCGACTTGCTTGACGAAGCGACCAGCTCACTTAAAATGCAATTAGAAAGCGTGCCAATTGCACTAGATCGATTGAACAATAGACGCTTGCAATTGGAAATCGAGGAAGCGGCGTTGAAAAAGGACAAATCCGACCACGCCAATATTCGCAAAGATGAAATCAAGGAGCAAATTGCCGAGATTCGCACCAAAGCCGAAGTGATTGATAAAAAATGGCAACACGAAAAAGACATTTTGCAAACCGTCAACACGACTACCGAAAAAATGGACAATCTGCGCTCACAATTAGAAATTGCTGAACGCGACGCAGATCTCGCCACCGCCAGCCGCATTAAATATGGCGATCTACCGGAGCTGGAGAAAAAATTAGCAAGCGCTCGCGAGGAGCTAGCGGCAATTCCAACTCACGACCGATTACTCCGCGAAGAAGTTACGCCTGATGACATCGCCGGCGTGGTGGCGCGCTGGACCGGAATTCCAGTGGAGCGATTGATGGAAAGTGAATCCAGCAAATTGACCAAATTGGAAGAATCGATCAGCCGCCAAGTCATCGGACAAGATCGCGCCGTAACAGCTGTAGCAAGCGCCATTCGTAGGTCGCGCGCTGGACTCGGCGATATCAATCGACCAATTGGCTCATTCCTATTCCTCGGCCCTACTGGCGTGGGAAAAACAGAAGTCGCCCGCAGTTTATGTCGTGAATTATTCGACGACGAGCACGCCATAATTCGAATTGACATGAGTGAATATATGGAACGACACGCCGTAGCCAGATTGATCGGTTCGCCTCCAGGATATGTCGGCTACGATCAGGGCGGTCAATTGACGGAAGCCGTTAGACGACGCCCATATAGCGTGGTTTTGTTTGACGAAATCGAAAAAGCGCACCCCGATGTGTTTAACGTCCTATTGCAAGTTTTGGATGACGGTCGATTGACGGACGGACAAGGACGAACGATTGACTTTAGCAACACCATTATTATCATGACCAGCAACGTCGGATCGCAAATGATTATGGACTACACGGGCGACGACATTAGCTCTCTCGACAATCAAATTTTAGAAACGCTTCGTGGTCATTTCCGTCCAGAATTCTTAAACCGAATTGACGACATCGTGATTTTTGACCGAATCCATCCTGAATCGATGCGTGCGATTGTTGACGTGCAATTAGAAAAAGTTGTTCGCCAAGTTAAGGATAGTCGCGACATAACGCTGAATTTTGACAATAGCGTTCGTGATATGTTGGCGCGAGACGGCTACGACCCAAGTTTCGGCGCGCGACCACTTAAACGTTTGATTCAAAAACGCGTGCTTGATCCTTTGGCGCTCGAACTAATTGACGGACGAATTCACGACGGTGATACGGTAAAAGTTGCTGCCGTGGATGATCGAATTGCCTTTACGAATATCGTATAATAGATACATGAGCCAAATTCGCAGCGAGCACTTGGAAAATCATACCAACAAAACCTATCAAGAGCGGATGAACCAAACAGCGTCATCCAAATTCGGAGCTATCGCAAAACATCTTGATGAAAACGTTAAATTGCTTGATTTCGGTTCTGGTTTCTCGCCAGAATTCATCAAACAAGTGACGCAAACAGGAACTCACTACGTAGCCTATGATGTTTCACAAATTGTTCAATCTAGGCTTCAAGAAAATAGCATTGATTTTATTACTAAAGAACAACTTGAAAACGCCGAAGATGAATTCGACATTATCTACATGTCGAGTGTATTTCACGAGTTGATGAGCTATCTATCCCGACCTGAGCGCACTAAAACGTTCGCAATGCTAGATAGAGCACTCAAGCCCGACGGCACCATTATCATCCGCGATTGGGGTCCTGGCGAGACGTCAAGCCTAGTCACATCTATCGAAGTAGCGTCTGAGGATGTTAACGATGAAGTTTACACATGGATCAAAGCGCTTGTTAAAAATTCAGTGATTAGCATGCCTACTATCGTTTGCGATGACAATGATAATCCTATCGCTCCGTACACCTACAAGGCAAATAGCCAAACTATTTACGAAATCATGTTTCACGCGGTTTGGGGGCTAGATTCACTTGAACGCGAATCAAAAGAATCGTACGTTATCGTGGACCATCTTATTCACAAATGGATTTGTGCGCCACACGGTTACAAAATAACACAGTCGCGAAATGAATTCGATGAAGCTTATTTGCCACATTTACAAAAATACTTCAAAATCGATAGTATTCCATGGCCAACAAAGGTTATTTATGAACTAAAAAGAGATCGTAATAACACACCAGCAAACTTTATAGCACAACTACCACAATGAATTACAACGACAAGTACTACAAACTAACTGTCAAATCAGCAATTTTAGGAGTCGGCAGAATGCTTGGTTTACCGAAATATTTCCTAATAACAATTGTCGCGACCGTCGCCTTCGCCGTGATAATTTATTTCGCAATCAACGCCAATTTTTACGGACCACTAATGATGTCGCGTTTACCAGTCCTCGATAAAATCGCGCTGCTCGGTTCGATGATTATAGACATCTTCAAACAAAGTTTCACTTCACTAAATGGCGCACTGCTTATGATAGTGTCAATTCTTCAAGGTATATCGATCGCCGCTGTAATTTTTACAGCAAAGAATAATCGCGACAATGAAAAAACTGTATCTCGACAAGTCGGACTAAGCGGAATCGCATCAATTGCCGCAACAATTGGACTCGGCTGCGTTCCCTGCGGAACATCACTAATCTTGCCAATTGTAACCCTATTTTTCTCGGGAGCTGCCGCCGCCACCGCCGCAAATATCGCCAGCATAATAGTCCTTTTATTGGCTTTACTACTCAGTTTATTCTCACTATATAAATCAGGTCAGATTATTTTTATGTACACAGAATTATCTAAACAGGAGAAAATATGAATCGACAAAAATCATCAGGCATAGCGCTTATTTGGGTTCTTTCGGGAATTGTAATCGTGGGAATTGTAGCTTTGTTTATTTATGGAATTGTTAATCGCCCGCCGAATCGTCACATTGGCGATAATAAACCGTGGAATGAAAAAATGTCACAAGGATCCGCTGACGCGAAAAACGTATTCATTGATTATACTGACTATTTTTGTTCATTTTGTGCCGAGGTCGAAGCCGCAACCAGCACAGAATTCTTCAAAAATGACTATATTAAATCCGGAAAAGTTCGTTATGAGCATCGTGTGGTAACGTTATTAAAAGAGATGACCAACAATACCGAAACTGGTGCTCATGCTGCGTTTTGTGCTGCTGATCAAGATAAATATTGGCAGTACACCCACGATATCGTCCCACGCATTAAAAGCGATTATTTCGATAAAGGAATCGGCGTAAAAAACGTTGCCGTGCCGAAGAAAATCCCTGCTCTTCCGCTGGAATATTTCCTAACTTCCGCCAAAAATGTCGGCATGAATGAATCGCAATTTTCCGATTGTATGACTAAAAAACCGCACCAAAAAGAAATTGATAGCAACACACAAAAAGCCTTGTCGCTTGGCGTGAATGGCTTGCCGTACATGGTCATTAACGACTACCAAACCAGCGGTTTCGCCGGTGGAGATGACGGATTAAGAAGCATTCTTAAGGCTGGCGGCGTCGAATAATTATTTGATTTGTCGCGCGGAATTAAGCAACTCCCGTGATAAAAATATCAAGCACTCGCTTACAATAAGCGTAACGTTTTTCTATTTGTTTTACTATCCTTGAATAGCTATTCCCACCTGAATAGCTTAATGGCTAAGAAATAGACAGCAAAAGTCCAAGCCGCGATAACGCCGAATTGTGGCAAGACCTCCATAAAACTTGCATGTTCAGTCATAATTAACCGGAATCCATCCGTAACTGGAGTCAGAGGAATAAACTGAGCGACACTTCGCAGCCATTCTGGAAATAGATGAAGTGGGAAAAACGTACCAGATAAAAACATCATCGGGAAAGAGATTAAGTTACTTAATGACGATGACTGATCTTCGTTCTCTGACAACCCAGCAATCAATAATCCCACACCCACAGTCATAAATGCAGACAATACAGACATCATTACAAATAGCGCCCAATCGCCTCGCATATTAAAGTGGAATATCAACGTCCCAGCGATAACCATCATCACCAAACTAAGCAAGGAAATCGTTGTATAATGAATTGCTGTGGAGATGATTAACTGACCCGAAGTAAATGGCGCCGCACGTAACCGACGATATAGACCACGTTTCTTTTCAGCCGGTATTTGATTAGATAGACCAAAAATACCCATACTCATCAAACTGAAAGTTAACAGTCCCGTAAACATGTAATCAAACGATTTCAATTGCTCATCACCAATCGCTTTACCAACAGCTTTAAGCGGAGCTTCAGGTTGACCCATCCGACTATTGATACTATTGGTAATTTGATTCATCACCGCCACCAACGCGCCGCCTGTTTGCTCAGAACCTTTGGAGTAAATAACATTCATAGTGCCTGTTGGAATAGGATGATTGCCATTATTTTTTATCGCGCCAAAATCGCTTGGAAGCTCAATAATACCGTTAAGTTCCGACCGCTTCATCTTTTCACGTGCGTCATTCATATCTTTAACGTCTTTAATTTTGAGAATCGAATCCTTCGAATTTTCTTTGGCATTTTTAACGAAACTTTTGGCAAATTCCGTCTGCGAATTGTTGACAATTGCAATATTAAAACTGGTCGAATTATTACTGAAAACCGACCCAAACACTAATAGAAAAATCAGCGGAAAAAGAAAGGTGAAAAATAGTGCCATTTTATCTCGAACGAAACGCTTTTGCTGAGCGCGAACTTGCCCGAATATTCCAATCCAATATTTTTTCATGTTAATCCCGAATTGCCTTTCCTGTTAAATCAATAAACACGTCCTCTAAGTTGGCTTGCTCGACAACTTGTTCCTTCTTGAAACCGCGCGCCAATAATTGCTTGATAAGATTATGTGGCGTATCAATTGTGATAATCTTACCACTGTCCATAATCGCCAGACGATCACATAATAATTCCGCCTCGTCCATATAATGCGTCGTCAAAAGAATCGTAATTCCGTCGTCGCGAATTTCCTTAATCAAGTCCCACAAATTTCGACGCGCCTGCGGGTCAAGCCCCGTTGTCGGCTCGTCCAGGAACAACACTTTCGGATTATTTACCAATGTCGAAGCAATCGCAAAACGCTGTTTTTGACCGCCAGAAAGTTGCTCAACATAACTCTTTGCTTTTTCTGTCAATTGAACCTTAGCGAGCAGTACCTCAGTATCAACTGTCCGACCATATAAACTACCAAACATTTTCAATTGTTCACGCAAAGTCAGTTTGTCATAAAAAGCCGTCGACTGAAGCTGAATGCCAATTATATTCTTAATGTCCTTAGGTTTCTTAGCGACATCTATGCCGTCAATTGTAGCCGTACCGCCGTCAATTGACCTGAGCGCCTCCAGCATTTCCAACGTTGTTGTTTTGCCCGCGCCGTTAGGGCCAAGAATCCCAAATATCTCGCCCTTTTTAACTTCAAACGACACGCCGTCGACCACGTTATTTCCATCATAAGTTTTAACGAGTTTATCGACTTTTATAATTGGCTCAAGTTCCACTCCGTAAATTCCTCTCTGTTGTAATTATAGTAAAACTGGTCTTCACTTATCATCGATAATAACAAAACCAAAATACTAGTGCTATACTTATAATATGCGCATTCAGAGAAAAAAGCAAAGTCAAAATCGAAAAAAACTATTTATTATCATACCGTTTTTGATATTGCTATTTTCGGCAGGGCTATTTGGGATATATTTTCTCAATCAATCACACTCGCGACAAACGACTGCGCCATCTGACGAAAAGTATTATTTTGCCGATTCGAAATATTCTGGCATTCGTTCAAAGTTCGTGACTAGAGATAATAAACGGGAAAAAGTTTCAATTGAATATCCGATCACGGAAAATGAAAAAATTAATCGCTTAATCAGCGAGTCGATTGATAAAATTGATCGCGATTTTCAAAATACGGTTTTACTGGCGACAGTTTTTGATAAGCCAATGACCGAAACAATTGGCTATCAAGTCACACACAACACTTCAGAAGCACTGTCGATTGTCGTCAATATTAAGCAGGATATGAACGGCGCGCATCCAGCATCAATGACACAATTTTGGACTTTCGACAAAAAATCTGGCGAAGTTGTCGGATTAGCTGATTTTACAGAACAGTCTAATGAAGCCGCCGAAGCAATCATATCCGCTGCCAAAGATAATATTTCTCAGATCATCAAGCAACGCCAGCAGCCAGAAATTGACCTGAACGAAATCATAAATAAAGAAGCTTTGTCTAATTTCATCATCACCAGCGACGGCAATGCATTGGCTTGGCCGCTCGGTCAAGCGTCGCTACTGCCGTCATCTTACGGCGAATTGACAATTACCGTGCCAATTTCCTCCGTCTCTAAATATCTACAAAATCCAACAGCGAGAAAATTCGCCAATATCCCCAAACCTGCAGAAAAACCAAAACCAGCTCCCATAGCGCCAACACCTACCGTCGCAAATAAAACAATTGCTCTAACTTTTGATGACGGACCCGGGCCGTACACCGAAAAACTGTTGGATATATTGGATAAGTACGACGCCAAGGCGACATTTTTCCTAATCGGCAGCAAAGTTTCAGCACGCGCCAATACGTTACGTCGTATGCAGTCGCACGGACATCAATTAGGCAATCACTCTTGGTCGCATCCAGAGTTAAATAAGGTTTCAGCGGAGCAACTCGCTAGTGAAATTGACCAGACGAATAACGTCATAAAACAAGCCGTCGGCATCAAACCTAACGTCATACGTCCACCATACGGCGCGTTTAATCGGGCGGTTTTGGAGCAGTTCCGTCAACGCGGAATGTCGGCAGTTGTTTGGTCTGTCGATACGCGCGACTGGGCTGATCGTAATAGTGAAATCGTCTGTTCAAGAGCTGTCGCTGGCGCTCGCAACGGAGCTGTGATTTTAATGCACGATATTCATCCGACATCCGTGAATGCCGTTCCTTGTATCCTTAACTCACTCAAACAACAAGGCTATTCATTCGTAACGGTACAAAATTTAATCGGCGATATGACACCGGGCGCCGTTTATCCGTAAACTTAATCAATCTCAAATATCTTATATTTTGAAGTTGCACCGCGCACTAATTTAACTTTGGAAGACGCAACCTTGAAGTGTTTTGCCAATAATTTAATAGCCGCCGCGTTGGCTCGACCTTCAATTGCTGGAGCTTTGACATAAACCGTCAATGTGTCATCGTCATTTTTCACGACTTCCTCATGATGACGAGAGTTTGGTTTAATGTGTATGGAGATTTTCATAAAATCTTAAAAATCTATCACTTCCAATTCCCGTGGCAAAATTTCTCGCACTTCCGCCGTTCCCGCAACTAATTGATAATCCTGAAGTTTCAGCGGTAAATCATCTTCAATAAATTGATAATTGACCTGATGTTTATCGCTAAAATAATTAAGCAATTCCGCATTCAAGAAATGATCGCGTGGCGCACTTACCGAGCCATCTTTATTAAAGACCAAGGCTATTGACACACCAGAAGTCGTCCCATTTTCGTCTTTAGCGTAATTCGCAGTCACTAAATGAACTGTCGGCTCAAATTCCAAAGCCAATTTACTAGAATTATCCACTTGCTCCTGGCTAAGACGCGCTAATTGTCGATTTATTTCATTCACCAAATCATCAGTACTCATCTCGCCGTTAGACGCTCGGCAATATTCACAATCGTTCAATGACTTAACATACTCCAGCAGCAACTGCATATCAACCTCAGCGTCCTTAACATTATGTCGAGCCAACTGATCAACCATTTCCTCTAGCGACTTCAACAAACCATAATCTTTGGCTTTTTCAGCGGCGTCACCAATGCGAATAATGGCACGCGCGACATTAATAGTATTTTCTTTATCATTCATACACTTCTCCCAATAGAATAATACCCTTATATTTACAATTTTCCATTAGAAATACTGAAAAATCGATCAAAAAATCCTCTCAACTTTTGCAACACTATTTCACGCTTTTTAGTGCGCTCACCTCCTGCCGAAAAACGCGAGATTGGCGGCAGTATTCGCGACAAGTCCGTTCCAGTCGATTGGATATATCCGTCACGAAAAGCATTTTCGACAAATGAATATGTTGCCTTTTTATTCAATTTTTCGTCATCAATAATTTGATCCAGCTCTTCAATTTTTCTTGATTTAACAAACTCTTGCCAATCACCATCAACCGAACTATTAACCGTGAGCGAATTAATAAACTGCTCAATCAAATCCTTTTTATTGCGTAACTCTATAGACGAATTAACCGCTTTATCGATATCAACCAATATCTCTTTATTGTTCAAATGGCTATCATGATATTGACGAATCAATTCTAAAATGTAATCTATATTTATTTCAACCTGCTTGATAAGCTCCATTTCAAACACCAAATCATCATTGATATTCTCCTTGTTACTATCAGTTTTTGGTCGCAGCTCATTGTAGAGATCGATGTACATACTGTGATAATCCTGCACATCTCGCTGACTTAACATCTCCCGTCCGATGAATTCATCAAAGCTAGACAAAATATTCTTTACTCTTAGAATTGCGCTATACAATCTCACAAATTCTTTTTTATTCTGTTCGCCAGTTATCATCTCGCTAACTGGGAATTTATCTTTTATTTCTGCAATTAAATCAACATATCCTGGCGTTCGTTTTCCAGAATCCTCATCATAGCCATAATAATAATCTCGGAAAGGACGCAGTAGAACAATACCTTTAGCTTCACGATCGCCAAATAGCGCCAAAGCTTCATTAGTCTCTTTCTCTAAGTTGCGGAACGTAACAATATTACCGTAAGTCTTTATTGAATTAAGAATACGATTCGTTCGCGAATAAGCCTGAATCAACCCGTGCATACGCAAGTTTTTATCAACCCACAACGTATTCAAAGTCGTAGCGTCAAATCCCGTCAAAAACATATTCACCACGATTAGCAAATCGATTTCTCGATTCTTCATGCGCAAACTCACGTCTTTGTAATAATTCTGAAATCGTTCAGCACTAGTGTCGTAATTTGTACCAAACGTCGCATTATAATCGCGAATTGCACCTTCCAGAAAATCACGAGACGAAACATCTAACCCGTCAGTGTTCTCTGAATTCTCGTCATCCATGCCGTCCATTTCCAGATCAGGATCGTTGGCTCCGTAGCTATAAATCGTAGCTATCTTTAACCGACTCGCCTCAGGAAGGTTACTTTGTTGACACTTAAACTCATTGTAATAAAGCTTAGCTGCTTCAATTGAGCTAACTGCAAAAATTGAATTAAATCCGCTCAGCCGGATTTTATCTTTTGCCTCTTCAACTGCCGCTCTATTTCGTGCCGACGCAACTTCATGAACATTCATTAATCGAGTAAATGCATATGACTTAGCTTTACGCATTGTTTTTTGGTCAAAGTGGTCACGGATATATTGCACAACATTACGAATGCGCTCCGGAGCGTTCAATGCCCGCTCGCGATCAATATCTCGCACTTTCTGCTGATCGTCAACCTCGTCCGCTTCACGAATCGTACGAATATAGTCAATCCGAAACGGCAACACATTCTTATCAGTAATCGCATCAACTATCGTATAGGTATGTAACTTATCACCAAACGCCTGCTCAGTTGTCCGTAGATCGATCCGCCCGCCACTAGACGCATTATCAGCAAATATCGGCGTACCAGTAAAGCCAAATAGATGATAATTTCTAAAACTCTTAGTAATGGAATGATGCATGTCACCAAATTGCGAGCGGTGGCACTCGTCAAAGATAATAACCATGTGATCATCAAAAACCTTATGCCCCTGATTGCGCTTAATGAACGTGTCAAGCTTCTGAATGGTCGTGATAATAATCTTCGCATTCGGATCACCCAATTGTTTCGTCAGAACCCGCGTACTAGTATTACTGTTTGCCGCACCTTCCTGAAACTTGTCATACTCTTTCATCGTCTGATAATCGAGGTCTTTACGATCAACCACAAAAAGCACCTTGTCGATATAGTCTAATTTGCTTGCCAGCTGAGCCGTCTTAAAACTAGTCAACGTTTTGCCGCTGCCCGTGGTATGCCACACATAACCGCCAGCCTCAATAGTACCGAGCTTTTTATAATTTGTAGCAATCTGGATACGATTCAAAATACGCTCAGTCGCCACGATCTGATACGGACGCATTACCAGCAATAATTTGTCACTAGTAAACACGCAATATTTCGTCAGAATATTCAACAGCGTATGCTTAGACAAAAAGGTCGCCGTAAAATCTATCAAATCGGTAATTGGGCGATTTTTAGCATCCGCCCACCAGCTGGTAAACTCAAAACTATTGCTGGTTTTCTTGCTACGATGCGAGTCTGACTTTCCCGCCTCATAAATATGCTGCCAGCGCGTTGTATTGCTGTAGTATTTTGTGTGCGTACCATTACTAATCACGAACAATTGAGCATATTCAAACAACCCACTGCCTGCCCAAAAACTATCCCGCTGATAGCGATTAATCTGATTGAAAGCTTCCTGTAAGGGAACGCCACGCCTTTTTAGCTCAATATGCACCAGCGGTAAGCCATTCACCAGCAGCGTCACATCATAACGATTATCGCGCGCGCCCGAAACTTCATATTGATTAATTACCTGCAGATAATTATTATGTACGTTCGTTTTATCCAGCAGCCGAATATTAATCACCTCGCCGTTATCTCGCTGCAACAATTGCATGTGATCTTCCTGGATTTTGAAAGTTTTCTCAGGTATACCCTCATTGCCATTAGCAATCCGCTCCGCAAAGAACCGCTCCCATTCAGCATCAGAAAACGTATAATTATTCAACTTTTCCAACTGTGTGCACAGATTCTGTATCAAATCATCCTCGCTCTTAATCGGCAAATATTCATACGCCTGCGCTTGCAATTGTTTGATTAACTCCTGCTCTAATTCCGCCTCGCTCTGGTAATTCGTTGCTCGCTGATAAGGCGAAACGTAATCGCTAACAACGGTACTGTCGCTATTTTCAGCAATCACATCGTACTTCATTTTGAACACTCCAACTCTTTAAAGGTTAATAATTTATTGCGGTAATATTCGTATTGCTTGCGGCGGGCTTCAATCTCGGCTGGCAAACCAGTGGAAATGTCATTTACGAGTGCGTCGAATTTATCAAGGATGGAGACGATTTGCTTTTGTTGTTCGAGGGGCGGGATAGGGATTTTTAATTCTTCAGTAACCTTGAGTGATATCTGAGGCAAAGAGCCCATACCAGATGCGGCATTACGAAGATATTCTTTATGATTTTTCAGTACATAGTATAAATATTTTATAGAATCTTGATTATTGTGAGTATAAGCCCACATTTCATTTTTAAATGTAAAAGGTTTGTCATAGTAGACTACATCAATTACACCCCTCGACTGAACAAGTACAGCAGGGACCTTGGTAATATTTGCGTTCGGAATATCAAATTCAAACGCATCAATAACAGTACGACCGCCTGCAAACACTCGAATATCACCATCTGGATTAGCAATCTCTTTCATTTTACCAGCAGTAATAGGCGTCCCCTTGAGACGTGAATAGACGTCTTTAATTCTTTCGTATTTTACCCCCTTTGGACACAGCTCTTTAATCAAACCATCAATTTTATTCTCTCTCGTTAAACGTCAAGAGTGTATTGCGATAGTATTCATATTGCTTCTTTCTCGCTTCTAGCTCTGCTTCTAGCTCTGCTTCTAGCTCTGTAAACGAGTCTAGCACACGCACAATCTCTTTTTGAACCTCAAGAGGCGGGACGGGGATTTTCCATCTCGCGACGTCTCTACTATATACATGTGGCACGCCGCTACCTCTTTTTAGATTATGAAGCTCAGCTTGTCTATTTTTTAGAATATAGAATATATATTTTGAAATTACTTCATCACCAAGAGGTTCAATACTAAACGCATCAGAAACAAAAATTGGCACAGACCAAAAACTAACAAAACCCGCATAAGCCCCAGAACCGGCAACCACAACAGCATTAGCACTTCTGTTGCTTTCACTATGAAAGTACGCTGGCTTTTGGCCTCCGGCAACAACCGGCACATCCCCAGGGATTATATTTTTCTTTGTTATCGCTGATCCTCGCCGTAAGTTAGCAACCTCATCAAGACAAACAAACCTCACCCCTTCTGGACACAGCTCTTTAATCAAATCGTCAATTTTACTCATTACCGCCACCAATCCGCAAATCTTTGGCATTTCGTTGCGATATAACACTATGTCCGGTTTGCTTTTCAATATTCTTTCTCGCATCTAAAGCAATTTCTCCGCTACGATTTGCGATATCTTTCTGCCCATCTAGGCCGTCTGGATTTTTTGTCTTTGACAGTTCTGTAGCGGTCGTTTCTGCTAAGATATTCAAGGCAAGCTCAAGACTAGTCATATTATCACGTAAGTTTTCTTTCTTAAGACCCTTAAATTGTTTATATTCTTTGACCGTCTTCCCCGACCAACCTTTCATCATAATGCCAGTCAATAGTGCATACTCTTTACCCTCTTTAACTCCAGTACGCCTCCATTCGTCTGTGAGCTCTTTACGAAATTGGATCGATTGCAGGCGTGCGTTTATCCAATTTTCATCATAGCCCAAAGTACGGTAATGCATCATCGCACGATTAATTGCGATTTCTGGATTCTGAGCTTCGTCTATACGCTCATTACCAACTTCAGCCAGCCACTGTTTAAACGGTTCAGCCTTGGGCGAAGGAATTGACTGCACTAATCGCAGAAGCTCTTTTGTATTAACAACGTCCGTCAGGCGCATCTTGCCATCTTCTGCCTTCATTTTCAACTGGGTACGTTTTGTACCCGGTTGGCCACTCTCGTCTTTGATACGTGATTTCAATGACTTCCAGTAGTTACGTGCTGCCTCCTGATTTGGCTGATCAGTTAGGACCCTAATAACATCAATGGTAGAAAAATACCACTGCTCAGTATCTACATCCCAAGCACTACGAATCTCTTGATTGTCAAAAAGTTGAATATCACGTTTATCCATTTTTACCACCTTCAATATTAGAAACTATCGCATCAATTTCCGTCCGCAACTCCGACTGACGAGCCACAATTTTTGCAATATCAGCGTTGAGTTCAGTAATATTAATGACTTCTTGCGTATCTTCCGCCTCAACATACGATCTAACTGATAGATTATAGTTATTAGCGACGACATCTTCATAAGTTGCAACTTTTGCAAAATAATCAATATCTTGCCGATTCGTGAAGCTATCCAGTATTTTTTGTCGATTCTCTTCGCTTAACTTATTTTTATTACCCTGACGGACAAACTCAGCACTAGCATCAATAAACAAAATATCGCTTGCTGTCTTATTCTTTTTTAAGACTAATATACACGTGCTAATCGTCGTACCAAAGAATAAATCTGGTGGCAATTGAATCACAGCATCGACGTAATTGTTATCAACCAGATATTTACGAATTTTCGCCTCAGCTCCGCCACGAAATAAAGCACCAGGGAATTCAACAATCGCCGCTGTACCGCTAGCGCTCAGCCAGCTCAACATATGCATAGTAAACGCCAAGTCAGCCTTGCTGCGTGGAGCAAGCACTCCAGCTGGACTAAATCGTGGATCGTTAATAAGTGTTGGATTACTATCGCCGTCCCATTTAATACTATACGGTGGATTAGAAACAATTGCATCAAACGGCTCATCATCCCAGTGCTTCGGATCTTTCAGTGTATCGCCGTGAGCAATGTTAAACTTTTCATAATTAATATCGTGTAGGAACATATTGATGCGGCAAAGATTATAAGTCGTAATGTTAATTTCTTGACCATAAAAGCCTTGCCTAACATTGTCCTTACCTAAAACTTTTGCAAATTTTAGCAATAACGAACCAGAACCTGCCGCTGGATCGTACACTTTATTCACCGACGTTTTGCCGACAACAGTTATTTTCGCCAGAAGCTCGCTTACCTCTTGTGGAGTGAAAAACTCACCTCCAGATTTTCCAGCATTACCGGCATACATGGTCATCAAATATTCATACGCGTCACCAAAGGCGTCAATCGTATTATCCTCAAATCTACCAAGCTCCAATTCACCAATAGCATTCATCAGTTTCACCAATCGCTCATTACGACTAGCGACAGTCGGGCCAAGTTTATTACTATTGACGTCTAAGTCGTCAAACAGCCCACGAAAATCATCCTCACTATCAAAACCTTTAGCCGACTGTTCGATGTTACGAAATACTTTGCTCAGAGTTTCGTTCAGATTTTCATCATTTTTAGCGCGCTTACGAACATTTTCAAACAGTTCGCTCGGTAAAATATAAAACCCTTTGTCATTTACCGTATCCTCACGACCAAACTCCGCCTGATCATCGCTAAGTTCAGCGTAGTTAAAATCAGCCACGCCAGTTTTACGTTCTTCAGCATTGATATAATTAACTAAATTTTCTGATATAAACCGGTAAAATAAGAATCCCAATACATATGCTTTAAAATCCCAACCATCAACCGAACCTCTCAGCTCATTTGCAATCTTCCAAATAGTATTATGTAATTTGGTACGTTCTTGTTCTTTACGATTATCACCTGTTGTCATATTAAACATTATACTATGCCCTATTCTTATCTTATGATTATTTCCTGTTTTATCGAAGAGGTCTTAATAGCCAAAAAACCTAGCAATTCCACTAAAGGTAAAAACATATTGACGCCATAGCTATTCGAAGTCTTATCATCTTCCGGATTCAACGGACTATCATCAGCCCAAACCCCCGGATAAACGCCAGACATATTTGTATTATTGGCGATGTATTCGTCACAATTATAATTAGCTTTTTCCTCCGATGAATTATCTGATAAAACAGGAATTTCTTGAAAAACTGGAATATTTAAATCCCTATTCAAGACATTATCGGTATCATCACAATAATCGCTCGACTCTTCGATTTTTACAGAGCATTTTATTTCATCGCAATCATCTGTAGTGATCAATTCGCTACATTCTTCAGTCAATTCAGTTTTTTCCGCGACTTTTTTCACAACCTCATCAACGATATTATTCCGATCAATTGTGTCATCGGCTAATTTCAAATCAGGAATAAATTGCCCTATTACTTCAGACTTATTAGTCGGCAATTCTTCCAATTCACACACGCCTTCTTCATCCAACTCTACACGATCACCCAAATCATCCAATTCACGCGTAGCTTCTTTGCTCAATTCTGCGCAATCACCCGAATCATCCACCGCATTATCCGTTTTGTTCACAACCGCACGATCATCAGAAATCTCAGCCGCAGCAATATTCTCTGAATCTTCGAAATATACTTCACGCTCTTTAAAAT
>CALJRR010000047.1 GCA_937976315.1 uncultured Candidatus Saccharibacteria bacterium
CTCGGCTCAATCACGGGCGGCACTAACTTTTCAGTCGTCCCCTTAATCGTATATTCCATACTTTTCCCGCTGACGCGCTGAATATTCATCAGGTCAAAATCAGTCCGATACGCAATTCCCATCAGCTCTTCCTTGCCAATTGGAAAATCGTATTCAATGTCAATCGTTTTTTTACTGTAATGCGCCCTGTCTTCCGCCGGAACATCCAACTCATGAATATTCCTAGGATCTAATCCCAATGCCTCCAAAAACTCGTGCGTCGCCTTAAGTAGTTCATCGAACGCTTCCTGCCAATTTTCTGGATTGACAAAATATTCAATCTCCATTTGCTCAAACTCCCGAGAACGGAAAACAAAATCTCGCGGCGCAATTTCATTACGAAACGCTTTGCCCTGCTGAGCAATTCCAAACGGCAAGTCTGGATAAAAACTATCAACAACGTTCTTAAAATTGGTAAAAATTCCCTGAGCAGTTTCTGGACGAAGATATGCCACGCTGTCTTCACTTTCGGTGGCGCCAACGCTCGTCTTAAACATCATATTAAACGTGCGAGATTTACTCAGTGGATTTCCGTCTGGGCTTTTAATTCCTTTTTCTGCAATCACTTCATCCATTTGCTCCATCGTCAAGCCGTCAGCGTCAACCCCATTATCTTTAAGGATATGATCCGTACGATAACGCCGATGATTAACCATATCCTCACACAATGGATCAACGAATGTATCAACATGCCCACTTGCCTTCCAGACTTTCGGATTCATCAAAATTGCCGCATCGACGCCATATATATCGTCGCGCTCATCGACAAACATTCGCCACCACAAATTCATGATGTTTCGCTTCAATTGAACGCCCAGCGGACCGTAATCCCACGTTCCAGACAAACCGCCGTAAACATCAGAACCCTGATAAATAAAACCGCGACGCTTACACAGGCTAATAATATCTTCCATTTTTGCTTGACCCATCAAAAAAACCTTTCTCCATGTTGGCAACATGGCGATTCACATTATTTCCTAAATTATACCATTTTACTGACAATTTTACACTGCCGCGTGTTGCCTGGCGGTCAACCAGCAATCGTTTATAACCTCAGTTATTCCGCCGATTTGCGCCACATTCGCGAGTGGTTTTGCCTGGATTAACCTTAACAACTTGATTGCGTCTGCACCCAAATCGCCCTGCTCCGCCAATCTCAAACCTTTTTCCGCGCTATCGTACATATATTTTTTATCAGGAAGTAGCGCCGCAGTCGTTACGTCCGTTCGAAGATTCAGTTCATCTCCCAGCAAACTCGCGTATTGCAAATAAAACCACGTTTCAATCAATTTTTGGTTTATCGCAGGATTATTCAATTGCTCCAAAACTTGACTCAGTACATAATACCACTCTGGTTCGTCAATATTTTCGCTCGCTGCAGAGACCAATTTCATCACCGAATATGCAAATTGCATTCGATCATAATCTTCCAAAATATGCCGATAAAAAGCCGACAATCGAGCGGAAGTTAATAGCCCCAAATCGCCCCGACCAGAACGAATAACCACGTCGCAAATCGCGAATAATTCAATTCCGCCCGCCAATTTACTGCGCTCCCGACGCACACCTTTTGCGATTACGCTACGTCGACCTTTTGGCGTTAATAACTGCAAAACTCGATCAGCTTCGGCGTAATTCGTTCGCCTCAGAACAATTGCTTTTACTCGCTCACTCTGCCCCGTCATTTAGAACCTCGCGAAAAATCGCCCGCGCCTCATTCGGACGCATCGATGTTTTATTCAAAATCGCCTTCACACCAAGCGGACGCAAATCGTCCATTTTAACGTCGATATTCGTACAAACCACGATCGGCAAACTCGCCAAATCCGCGTACGATCGCAGCTCATTCAACAGAGCAATCGCCGTTTCGCCAGCCAACAACATATCCAAAATTAAAGCGTCAGGCTGCCAATCGTCAATAATTTCAATCGCCTGACCACCAGAAACCGCCACTCTACATTCCGCGCCAACATCCGCGGCAAACTTGCCCAGAATATCCGCCCAATTCTTATCGTCCTCAACGATTAACAGTTTTTTCATATCAAACTCAACTGCCGACTAATTGGCATTTCTACATAAAAAGTTAATCCATCACGGTGACGAATCAGACCGATTCGCCCATTCATCGCCCGCGCAAATTGATTCGCCACGTAAATCCCCAGCCCGCTACTTTCTGGCCTCGTTCGCACAGTTTTTCGCGTTTCCATTTCATCAAGCAAAAGCCGATACTCCTTCAAACTCATCATTGGTCCAAAATCTCGCACGCTCATTCTCACGGCATCTTTTGTCGCCTTAACCGAAACCTTAATCTCCGAGCCGTCCTCCGTATACGCCAACGCGTTATTCAAAAAATTCGCTAAAATTCGCCCCAAAAGTGTTCGGTTCGCTAATATCAATTGACTATTTCTGCCGCTCTTAGGCCAGCTAACCTTTCGTCCATAAAGCATTGCGTTGAACTTCGTTTCCATCGCTACTTGCTGACATAGAGCCAACGGATTGACCGGTTCAAGCGGAAATAACGACGGTGTTAAATTGGCTGAATTTGCCAAATCAATCGTAAGTTGCAATGCTTGCTCAGAAGTCCTAATAATTCGCTGCTGAATCTGAGTTTTATCGGCAGAACTGGTTAAATCATCGTCCAACAGTAGCGCCAGTTGCCTAATCAAAGCCAGCGGCGTTTTCAGCTCGTGTGCCGCCACCAAAACGCTCGGCAATCCCCCAAAATCAGCATCACTCCACTCTTTACCTGCCATACAATTCTAGTATAGCAAATATGTGCTGGGTTTTTCTATTCAGAGATTTTTACAGTGCTCAATATAGTCTGGAAATCTGGCTTAAACGTATCCGCGTCAGTTGAAAAACGAATAGTTTTATCGCGAACTTTCATCAAAACCACAGAGCCGCGCAATTCTTTCTCAAACGTACCGTCAATCCGAGTTGCTGAAATTCCGTTAAACTCAGTACTGCTTGAGGTCAATTCACCTTTCTTTAGTCGTGATTGATAGTCATTCAGTACTGTATCCATATTCTTGTTGATAATCTCTAGCCTCAGCGCAAACCGACTATTTTTATTAGTTGTCGAAGGAACTGAAACTGGATGAAGATAAGCTTTGTAATCACCCCTGTCGCTGCCGTCATTCCCTACATATACACTCCAAGTCTTTGGATACATGAACGACACTCGACCATATTCAGCAGGACCGACAAATTCAATACGCGGGTTTTTTGCTTCTTCAGAAAATTTCTTCTGGTCTGATTCGGCTTGTTCGCTCTTCCCCTTAGCGACTTCAACCGCAACTTTGCTGTCAACACTACTTTTTTCTCGGGAGTATTGCATGTACGCCCAAATCGCCAAAGATCCAGCAATCAAAAACAATATCAGACAGCCGATTGTGCCGACCATCCAGCCATTAACTGAGCCACGCTCACTCTTATCTCTCGTAATCATAATTAGAGTATAGCTTATGCTTTAATTGATGTAAAGATCTTACTCAGCGTTAAAATCCTCGCTAAGAACCTCGATATCATGTCGCATATCTTCCAGCGTGGCAGTAATTTTTTTTGATAATTCTCTCGCTTCAATAAATCTCTGTTTCGCCTCATCCAGATTAAAATCATCGCCTTGAAACCACGCGATTCGCTCGTTCAATTCAGCCATCATCTGCTCAATTGTCATATCGTTGTTCACTATTCTCAATCCTCGCTTTCATAATTATATCTTTTGTTGTAATCTCTACAATATTACCAATCTGTAAATCACCCTTGATCATCGCATAACCACGACGCAGCGCCATTTCCGGATCATACTCAGCGATGACTTTTTGTTGCGACAATGTTGCATTTACAGCCGCATCCACACGACTTGACCACTGTTTTAGCGCTTCTTTTTGCAACATTGTTGCATTAAGCGATTGCTCTTCGATAGCTCTACAAATTGAATCTTTCGCGTCAATTAGCCTGTAATGCAAATGTCGAATCACTTCTCGCTTGTCAGGAAACAGCAATTGTGCGGCGTTACTCGGCGTAGCTGCACGAACATCCGCCGCCAAATCGCACAAACTCTCATCAATCTCATGACCAATTCCAGTCATTGTTGGAATACGGCTGCTCGCCACCGCTCGCACCAGTTTTTCATCGTTAAAACTCGCCAAATCTTCCGCACTGCCACCGCCACGAATCAAAACAATCACATCTGGAGATTCTGGCATTTGATTAAAATATGAGATTGCTCGCACAGCTTGATCCGCAGCATTCACGCCCTGTACATTAACATCGGCGACTACGAATTTAACGCCGCCCCAACGCTCACTGGAAATCTTCATAAAGTCCGCATATCCTGCTGCTTTCGTACTGGAAATAACAGCCACTCGCTGAGGATATTGCGGTAATGAGCGCTTTCTTTCAGAACTAAACAAACCCTCGACTGTCAATTTTTGCTTCAAAAGCTCAAAACTTCGCTTCAAACTTCCCTTGCCTAATGGGCGAATCTCTTGAACGTTCAGACTAAAGGCGCCATTATCCCTAAGCGCCGGCATTGCTCGAACGACAACTTTCATTCCATCTTCAATTGGCGTGCGTAAATTGCTAAAACCAACAAAACACCGAACCAGCCCATCGTCATCTTTCAGATCAAAAAAAGCGTATTTCGGAGGATAAGACTTGAAGCTGGAAACCTCACCCTCAACTTCAACCATTCCAGCAAAAGCCACGTCAAAAGTTTGATTGACAACTGCTATGAAATTGCTAACACTAAACCTGGGAATCATCTGGCTTGCCGTATTTAATCAGTGCGTGTTGATAGAAAATATAGCCAAAGATAATCGTACCAGTAAGTAAAATTGCTCGCGTCAGAATTATTCCAGCAATCGCCAAATCTGGCGGAGTACCTGCCATACTTAAGAAAATAATCATAATAGTTTCATAAACGCCGGTTCCTCCGGGAGTAAACACGACAATCGCTGCCAATCCCGCCACGCCGTATCCAACCATCAAAATCGCCGGATTAACAAAAACACCCAGCGACAAAAACGCCACAGCAAACATCGCCACGTCAAAAACAGTGTAGACAGCTCCCCAAATCATCGGTTTTATTAGAAGTTTCGGATGATTGGACAAATCTTGAAAATCGTCCTGCATATCAACAAAAAACTCTTCGACTTTCTTCGACTTCATCACTCGTCGCTTCTTACCTAAGGTTGCAATTTTTACCAATGTATTGATGAATTTGGACAATTTAGCGGCAGTCATTTGCATACGCCGCTTTGACGAAAATACGAAAATCAGACCAAACGTCAGTGCCAAAACCACGATAATCAGCAAAAAGCTAGCGGCAACGATATAGCGATTAACCTTACCGTCAATAGCCAATGCCAACACAGCAATCACCAACAAAACCAAAAGCGACAAAAATCCCGTAACGTAACGAATCACCTGCGCAAATGTCGAACGCGCCGAACTCACGCCAAGTTTATGCATTCGCCACGTCGTATACGAAATACCGCTAACTCCGCCCGACGGGAAAATATGATTGACCAAATTAAGCTCCAGCGCAATCCTCGTCTGCTCCAGCCTGGAAATATGATGGATCAGATTCTTCTCTCTTAAATACGAAAAAATCATCTCGCCACCAGCGAAGTACACGATAATCTGAAACGGCAATAACAAAAACAATAGCCATAAATCCGCGTGCAAAAACAGATTCCACGCCTTCACGAGCTCGTGCCGAGATAGAAAAATTATTATTGCCAAAACCGCCAACGTCAAAACGCTCATAATGGCTCGTGGCGATTTCAACAGTTGCAACACCTTCGGTAACATAACCTTCATTATACCACGATAAATGTTATAATTACGATATGTTTATAGCTATTCTTGGCCGTCAACCAGAAATCTCTATCGCTGAATTAGAGGCGGTTTACGGTACTCAAAATGTCCAAAAAATCTCCAATCAAGCCGCCACGGTTAATTGCGACAATTTTTCAATTGACAACCTCGGTGGAACGATTAAATGCGGACAAGTCATCACGAAAATAAAGTCGCAAAAATCAGACCGCAATACCCTGCTTCAAGCCTCAAAAATTATTGTTGAAAAATACACGAAAAAACTTTCACATAGCCAGAAAAAAATAACACTTGGAATAAGTTTTTATGGTAATAAAACAGATCCGAGAAACGTCCAAAAAATCGGGATCATCTTAAAAAACAACTTGAAAAAATCTGGCATTAGTTTGCGTCTAATTCCTAATAAAACCGCCGCGTTGTCCACTGCAACCTCTCACAACAATAAACTCGGCAGGTCTGAGGCGAAAATTGAAATTATCATAGCTAAGAACGTGTACGGAGATTTGATAATCGCTGAAAGTCGTGGCGCTCAAAATATCAATTCGTATACTCAGCGCGACCGTGGACGACCAAAGCGCGATGCCTTCGTGGGAATGCTTCCGCCTAAACTTGCACAGATTATGATTAACCTATCTGGCGCAAAACCTAACGATTACCTTTGGGATCCGTTTTGTGGCACAGGAACGGTATTACAAGAAGCTGCACTTATCGGCGTGAATGCTTATGGCAGCGATTTGAGCGATAAGATGATATCTTACACAACCGAAAATATGAGCTGGGTGGAAAAAACTTTTTCGACAAACACTTTCTGGCAAGCGCATCAGGCCGACGCTACCTCTGTAAAATTGACAAATGAGCAGAAGGAGCGGATTTCTCGCGTTGTTTGCGAAACATATTTAGGTCAGCCGTTTTCTGCGCCGCCTAGCCCAGAAAAACTTCACGAAGTAGTCGGAAATTGTAATCACATAATTAGCGATTTTCTACAAAATATCCATTCGCAAATCCGCCCAGACACGACGCTTTGCATAGCCGTTCCAGCGTGGCAAAATCGCGAAGGTAAATTCACTCATTTGCCTCTGATAAAAAATCTTAAAAAACTTGGATATCAGCAAATTATCGATAAAAACCTCTTATATTACCGTGAAGATCAAGTTGTCGCCAGAGAAATATTGGTATTAAAACTCGCAGATATAGCCAAAACCGCTTGACAACTGGCTTTATTTTCGATAAACTAGAACAGATTGTTTTATAGAAACTATAAGGAGTAAAGAATGTCAAAGGTTAAAGCTGGTGGTTCTAGTAAGAATATCCACAACAATGCCGGTCAACGTCTTGGCGTTAAGCGATTTGGCGGCCAAAAAGTTTCCGCTGGAGAAGTTTTAGTTCGCCAAACTGGCGCTACAAAGATCGCTGGTGACGGCACATACATTAGCCGTAATTTTACTATTCATGCTGCAAAAGACGGCGTGGTTGGCTTTAAGTCGGTTAAGAAAACCAAGTTTACTGGCAAATCAGAACGCCGAACGCAAGTTGTCGTTCTTTAATTGGTAAAAACTTTTTATTAAAATAACTCCGGTCAATACGGAGTTATTTTATTATTAATAGTTATCTCTCTTACTTACATACTCGAGAAGCACCCTTGCAGAATCCCTATGCATACCGCATCTCCCTTTGCCATCCCGGTAATGAGTAATTATCTTGTCTTGTCTGTCTACATCAAATGATCCATCTATCATAGCAATTGCCAACACTACAGCATATTCACGACTGCGCATTCTATCCTTATAATAATCACCACCAAGATGATTAGGAGTTTTTAGATTACCCTCTGAGTTACTACGAACTCTGTCTGCCAAAGCACGTGGATTATCGACCGCCAGATTATTAAGTCTGGAGGTTAAATATTCAAACAAGCGGCAACGCGTAAGGTAACTAGATCTAATGTTATTCATGATCTCTTTAGAGTCAACTTCAGAGTCAAGCGCTCCCTCGGGGTTAATTATTTGCATTAAAAATGGATTCGTAGCTAGACTATTAATAACCTCTTCCGCAGCATTAAGGCTATTCTCAGATATAGGAACGCCTTTTGGGTTTCTAACGGCAGCGGCCTCTACATCATTTGGCGGCTCATAATTCGGATCGTATAGATAATCAAAATAGTTCTCTCGCACAGGTTCGTCCTTAAAAGGCATACCGTCTATATCAGTCTCTAGAGGCTTCATCCGTTTTAGCACTCTCTCATCAAAACGATTTAGCTCTGGGCTATCACTTTCATCTAGCCCCGTTTCCGCAGTCGACAGACTATTCCAATCACTAATAGACTTTCTCTGACTCAAAATTGATTCAACTGACTTAATTCCTTCCGCAACCATCTCCTCGGGAGTTTTTCTATACAGTTGCTCAACATTAAAGTTATCATTTAATCTCTGTATTTCACTCAAGAGTATGTTCTTAGTGGCAGTAGTATATTCTCCGTTCGTCTTTCTAAAAAATTTGTGCGTCTGCACTAGTAAAACGTTATCGCCAATACCTTCTTCAGAATTGACATCGCATATATACAAAATATTTCCAGGAAACCAACCGTCATCCAGCCACCTAGCACCATTTTCTCCTCTAGGACTACGCATAACCTTTAATCTCGGCAGCGTGGCGTCTTTATCTATGGGATAAACTTCAACTATACGACTTTCCGATAATTCTGTCTTTTTCTCTGGATTTTGTATTGGTTTTTTCTCTACCATATGCTGAGCTATTATACCAAAAAACAAACAAAAAGTCAACCCCTAAGAGGCTGACTTTTCGCTCGATTTACTTCTCTATTGCATACCCAAATGGTGCTTTACACGAGCCACAACGTCACCAATTACAACCTGAGATTTCACCAAGTAATCATCAACGCCCAAGCTCTCAGCACGCTCCTTATCCTTTGGCTGACTAAGTGCCGTTAACATGATAATCCTCACGTTAGCAGTTTCTGGCGTATTGCGAAGAATATCCAGGACGTCAAAACCGCTAATCTTTGGCATCATCACGTCCAAAAGAATCAAATCTGGACGATATTCGACAGTAGCAGACAGAGCGTCTTCTCCATTGTTGGCTTCTCTAACGTCAAATCCTTCAATCTCTAATCGCGACCTATAGACCGCAGACAGAGCCATATCATCCTCAACTAGTAAAATCTTCTTTTTTTGCCCGTTCATACTATCTCCATTTTATGTTGTCCAGCCCAAAAACACAAGCTTTATAACGACTTCGCCTTATCCATCTGCGGATCTACGTTATTATTGACATCATCCGACGAAAGATCAACTTTTACATCAGGCTCTATGCCAGTTTTATCTATATTTTTACCCTTTGGTGTATACCATCTGGCTTCAGTAACTTTCATTTGCGACCCGCCAGGCAGCCCAAGCACGATCTGCACGCTTCCCTTACCATAACTCTTCTGTCCAACCAGCGTGGCTTTTCCGTATTCGCGAAGCGCCCCAGCCGTAATTTCGCTAGCACTAGCACTGTTACCGTTAATAAGCACCACCGTCTTCATATTGCCCAGAATTGGCGTTCCAGTTGTACGCAGCGTTTTAACAATTTCAGAGCCCCGTCGCTCGGTCATAGCTATTTGATTGTCCAGCCAAATACCCAATAGCCCCTGAGCAGCTCCAACCGTTCCGCCCGGGTTGTTTCGCAGATCCAAAATCACCTTCTTAACACCTTTTTCAACAAATTCCGAAGCGTATTTTCTAGACAAGCTTACTGTATCATCACCGAATCGATTAACTTTCAAAATACCAATTTCTCCATCAATTTCCGACTCCACTGCCGGAGAAACTATATTCTGACGCACAACCGACACCTCACGCGTTTGACCACCACTTAATAATGTCAATTTAACGGAAGTCCCAACTTCTCCGCGAATTTTACTCACAACTTTTTCCACTGACCAGTCAGAAGAAGCCTCGTCATTCACCTTAACAATTGCCTCGCCAGCCTTAATTCCTGCCTTCTGAGCTGGACTATTTTCCAGAGGTTTTATGATAGTCGGCTTATTATTTCTAAGACCAATCTCCGCACCAATTCCACCACCAATTTGCCCACTTAATGACTTGTCAAATTCCTTCGTCTCATCAGGATCCATATACGCCGTATGAGGATCGCCAGCCGCTTCAACTAGCCCACGATTGGCGCCATAAATTAACTTTTGGGTATCCAATTTTCCGTCATAATTAGCAATCAGTTCTTGATATGTTTTTTGAACGCTAGATAAGTCGATTGTCTTATTTGAAGTTCTAACGCCAAATACCGACGCCACATTAGCAAACAGCGCATCGGAGCGAGCTCCCGCCACAAAACTAACAATAGCCACAATAACAAGCGTCAAAAACCAACTTAATTGCTGTCTTTTCTCTCCCGTAACCATATGCTTATTATACTACAAAACGCCCGTTTAACACGAGCGTTTTTATATATCACTTTATGCCGATTAGAAGTAAACGTATGTCAATCCTGAAGCCGAACGCGTGTAATGCCTATATAAACCGTCCCAGGCAAAGTTGTAGTCGCTGACGGTAATGGTTCCATCGCCATTGACAGACTCAACATACATAACGTGTCCGTAATATCCAATATTCATCACAGCTGCTGCACCAGCTTTTGGTGTTGAGCCGCTAGAAATACCATAGCGCGCTGCAGTTGACGGCCACTGATTCGCGTTACCTGCGCCACCAAAATGTGGAACATATCGTCCAGTACTATGAATCTTCCAAGCCACATAACTCACACATTCACGCGTGTATAGTCCCCACGGATCGATATAAGCATCAAGTGGAGCACTTGCCCAAACGCCAGGATAACCGCCACCGCCAGGTACGCCGCCTGGAATGGAGACATTACTGCCGCCAAGAGCCCGTCGGTTGGCCGCAGCCTGCTCTTCTCGCAACTTCGCTACCTCAGAATTACGCTTCTGAGCCAGCGCCGCGTAGTTATTCTGATCGTTCTTCGTATCAGTAATCAGTTTTGCCTTCTCAGACTGCTTAGCTGCCATCGCGTTGCGCTGCAATTCTTGGTCGCGAAGTGTATTCTCGACAGACTTCTTATTCTCTTCCAGCTTTTTCTGCAAAGACTTAATTTCTTTGATCTTATCATTCAATGAAGTTTTCAAAGAATTACGCTGTTCTTGCTTATCGATGTAATCGCTAATGTTTTTTGAGCTAGCAAGCATCTCCAACGGCGAAATCTGATCATCAACATACAAATCCGCCAAAATTCGCCCCATCGCTTTACGATTGTGCTTAATTAGCTCTTCGTTCTTTTTTATCTGATCATTAAGGCTATTAATCTTCTTTTGGCTATCAGAAATCTGTGTCTGAATAGCTGATATTTGTCCATTTATCTTATCAAGTTCCGCCTGTAAACTATCAGCCATCTCACCCAAGCGCGAAGCCTCAGAATTATAATTGTCTGCTTCTTGTTGTTTTGCCTGAATTTCGGCGTTATAGTCGCGAGCTAATACGTGTGATGCCAAGCCAAAAATGCTCGATCCAGCGAGCAATGCAGACATCGCCACCAGAGACGCTCTGCTGACTAGTGATGCCGAAACTGGTGTGGTGGACCGTAGTTTCATACGTCTATGTTAGCATAAGCATAATCAGTATGTCAAGGACTTTTACAACTTAAGATATTTGCGAGTTGCCACCCAGGATGATGCTACGCCAATTGCCGCGCCGACCAGAATCATACTCAAGAAAACCAGCACGCCGTACATTTTTAGATGATTCAAAAGATTATCGATAGGAATTCCATACTTCACCATCGGATCATGTGCAAGGATTAGCAAGCCATACCCAACCACCGTTGCGATAATTGCCGCGATAAATCCGTACATTACAGCCTCAACGATAAACGGACCTCTGATGAAACTGCGTTCTGCGCCAATCAACTTCATCATCTCAATCTCGTCCTTGCGGTTGAAAATTGCCATGCGAATAGTATTAAAGACCACAAGCGAAGAAATCACCACGAAAATAACTGTAGCGATTGACCCGCCAATACTCGCCAATCTCACCCAATTACCAACTGTTTTAATAGCCTGCTGGCGTTCACCTGAGAATGACGGCTCCCTGTTAGGGTCTTTATATTTCTTATATAAATCATCAGTTTTAACAAAATTATTTAGTGATTGCTGATTATTCAGTTCCTTCACGGAAACACGAAGCGTTGCCGACATCTCATTACTAGACTCGCGAATCGCCTCAAGCGTATCTGGATTGTCCTTATATTGCTCAGCTTGCTTTTCACGCGCTTCTTCTGCGGAAATATACTTAACACTATCGACATTATCTAATTTTTCAATCCGAGATTTAATCGTTTTAATCGTTTTTTCTGGCGTGTCACCCTTTAAGTAAATTGACATATCGGCACGTTTGGAAACGTTTGAAACGGTATCAACCAAAACCTGGCGCGCTGATAACGTTATAAACACGATAATCAACGTGACGCTCATCACCGCAGTTGCGGCAATCGTTAGCCAGGCATTACGACTAAAATTATTGATGCCATATCGACACATTCTGACAAACGTCAACCAACCTCGTCGGCGCTGACGTATACGGATAGTTTCTTTATTTTTGTTTGACTTATTAGATGATTTCATTACTGCTTATAACTCCCCCTCGCCTGATCAGAGGTGATTTTACCATGATCAATTGTAATAACACGCCGCTTCAATTTGTTAACAATCTCCACGTTGTGAGTCGTCAAAATAACCGTCGTGCCATACTTGTTAATCTTTTCCAGTAAGCGAACAATATCCCAGCTGTGCTTCGGGTCCAAGTTTCCAGTCGGCTCATCGGCAATCAGAATCTTCGGCTGACGAACCACCGCACGCGCAATCGCTACACGCTGACGCTCACCACCAGAAAGCTGATGAGGAAAATGCTTTTCCTTCCCCTTAAGACCAACCAACTCAATAACTTTCGGCACAGTTGCCTTAATTTCTCGATTTGTCATGCCAGCAATTTCCAGCGCAAACGCCACATTTTCAAACACCGTTCGATTCGGAAGCAACTTAAAATCCTGAAAAACCACGCCAATTTTCCGACGCAACAGCGGAATATGTTTGTCCTTCAAATTATCATAATCAATTCCGCCAACCACAATTTTTCCAGAGCTTGGCTTTTCTTCCCTGGTCAAAAGCTTCAAAAGTGTCGATTTGCCAGCACCCGATGTACCAACAATAATCACAAATTCACCAGCGCCAACATGAATGCTTGCTCGATTCAGCGCCGGCTTGTTACTTTTTCCGTAGTTCTTCGTTACCCTATCTAACAGAATCATTAATAGTATTATACCATAAGCTAAATATTTTTAGAATTAGTGTTTTGTTCTAAATACGCCGTAATAAATTCGTCAATATCGCCGTCCAAAACGCCTTGAGCATTGCGGTTTTCGTGCTTTGTGCGCGTATCTTTAACTAGCGTATATGGATGCAAAACGTAATTTCTAATTTGACTACCCCAATTTGCCGATTCGCCAGCCCTAAGATCAGACAAAGTTTCGGCGTGTTGCTCTAATTTCATCGCTAGCAATTTTGACCGCAAAATCTTCAATGCCGTTTCTTTATTCTGGATCTGCGAGCGCTCATTCTGAATAGCCACCGTAATCCCTGTCGGCTCATGCGTCACTCGAACTGCCGAATCCGTCGTATTTACGCCTTGACCACCTTTGCCGCCCGAACGATAGACATCAATTCTTAAGTCATTCGGGTCAATTGATATTTCATCGGGCGCGTCAATTTTCGGCAAAACCTCGACAAGTGCAAAACTAGTCTGCCGCAAATTGTCCGCATTAAACGGGCTTAATCGCACCAAACGATGCACGCCATTTTCCGACCGCAATTTTCCATAAGCAAAGGATCCAGAAATCTCCAAAACGACCGTTTTAATTCCAGCGTCGTCATTTGTCGAGCGTTCCAGCGTATCAACTTTCATTCCAGACTTTTCTGCCCAGCGCAAATACATTCGCTCCAACATCGCCGCAAAATCCTGCGCATCCAGCCCGCCCACGCCAGCAGAAATGCGCATAATTGCCGAACGATTGTCATATTCGCCAGAGAATAACAAATCGGTTTTATGCCTATCAAAATTCTTCTCAATTGCCGCAACTTGCGCTTGGAATTCTGGCAACAAATCGTCATCGCCAAGCTCCATCAGCTCCACCATATCACCAACCTGCACCGTCAAAGTCTGCCAAGGCTCGACTGTCTGACGAAGGCTGGCAGCTTGCTTTGTTAGTTCCTGGGCATAATCAGGATTATTCCAAATTTCCGGCTGGTTCAATTGATCATCCAGCTCCGCCAATTTCTGCTCCAAATCAGAAAACTTCAGCGCTTTTTTAGCCTGTTCAATTTCTTTTTCTAATTCACCAATTTTCTTTTTTAGCGGTTGCATATATTTTATTGTACCATTTTTCAGTGCTCAATTCTCTGTTAAAATAAAAAGATGGATAAAGATATTGAGAAAATTTTATTTACGAACAAAGAAATAAAAACGGCAGTTCAGAAACTTGGGAAAAAATTGACCGAGGATTATCACGATAAAAATCCTGTTGTCGTGGGTATTTTGCGCGGTGCGGCGCCGTTTATGATCGACTTGATACAGGCGATGGATTGCTATATGGAAATTGATTTCATGGCGGTTTCCAGCTACGGCGATGACACAAAATCTTCTGGATCTGTAAAAATTATCAAAGATTTGGATACCGACGTGGCGGATAGGCATGTGTTGATAGTTGAGGACATAATTGACAGCGGTCGAACCGCCCAAGCGCTAAGAGAATTATTTGCCGTAAAAAATGCTGCGTCGGTAAAAATATGCTCGCTATTAGACAAGCCAGCGCGACGCGAAGTTGATGCAAAAGCCGATTATGTTGGTATTGATACGCCGAATGAATTTGTCGTTGGCTACGGACTGGATTTTCGCCAGCAATATCGCAACTTGCCATACATCGGCGTCTTAAAACCAGAAGTTTATCAAGATTAAAGTTCTTCTACGGCGGCGACAAATCGCTCGCCACGATCAGAATAACTCTTAAACATATCAAAGCTGGCGGCCGCTGGGCTAAGAATCACCACGTCGCCAGATTGCGCTTTATTTTTGGCTAATTTAGCAACCTCTTTCATTTCTGCCATATTCAATTGGACAATTTCGCAATCAATTTTTTCTTCCCTTAAAACTTCCCTAATTTCATCAGCGTTAGCACCATTGATAATTATCGATCGCATATTTTGCCTGGCAATTTCTTTCGCTAATTCAGAGTAGTCCGCGCCTTTATCCGAGCCGCCCAAAATCAAAATTTTCGGCTCCGCAAAAGCTTTTAATGCCGCAATCGCACTGCCCGGAGTTGTCGAAATACTATCATCGTAATATTTCACACCGTATTTTTCAGCAACAAACTTCAATCGATGCGGTAACCCCGTAAACTCGCTAAGCCCCCTCTTTATCTCATCATCCGACACGTTCGGCAAAATCGACTTTACAGCCAATATCGCTGCGCAAGCATTGTCAATATTATGTTTCCCCGGCAAGTGAATCGCAGAAGTTATATCGTCCGAGAGAACAAATGGATATTCCTTTTTCTGCGCCGAACTCGTATCTGCAATCGACGAACTAAACTCATTTTGAGAATTATAGACAACATAATCGTCCGCAGTTTGAGACTTGGCAATATTCGCCTTTGCTGCCAAATAATCATTAAAATCAGCGTGGACGTTCAAGTGGTCAGGCTCAATCATCAGCACCACAGCAACGTGCGGAGATTTCTGCAAATCCCACAATTGAAAACTGGACAATTCGTAAACAACAATGTCATTTTTCTCAATTTTCGGCAAAATATCCAAAGCTGGCACGCCAATATTTCCCACTAAATGAACGGTTTTACCTGCCGCGCGCAAAATCGACGAGATAAAACTACACGTCGTACCCTTGCCTTTTGTGCCAGTCACGCCAATTATAGTCGCTGGGCAATTGGCAAAAAACTCATTTGTCGATGACCAAATTCGACCGTTAGTCTTTATCTTTTTTGGCGGAAGACTTGGCGACCTAACGATTAAATCCGCGTTCTCCAGCCCCGAAAATCCCGTCTGATAAGCCACATTTTCCGGCAAATTATCTACTTTTTCACGCTCGTCCGCCACTAAAAAATCAGCTTCCGGAAACTTCTCCCGAAAATAACGCAAATTAGATTGACCTTCAACACCAAAACCAGCAATGACAATTTTCATAACCTGATTATATCACGGGCAATTTACGATTACACCCTAAAACAGCTTGTCGAGCTTGTCGTACAGCTTTGTTAATAGTTCTTTTTCTTCCGAAGTAACCGCCGCCAACGTCCACGTATTGGATGCAAAAAATTGACGAGCCGTTTCAATCAACTGATCAGGAGTTACCGCCAAAATAGAATCTGGAACGGCGGCATAATCTCTCACGAAATCATCAGCAAAATATCGCCCTACGTAAAAATTGCTTACTTGCCCAACAGTTTGAGCACCCATTTGATAACGACCCAACGAATACGACTTCACACTTTCCAAATCTTCATCAGAAATAGATCCAGCTAAAACTTTCTTCAACTCTCTCACGATAATATCAAAGAGCTTTTCTGCAGTTTCGACATTTACTTGTCCACCAAAATCCCAAGCCGAATCGTAAAAACCAATCGACGTGTCGCTAAAAATACCATACGCCAAGCCTTTTTTACGAGCCGCGCCAAAAATCCTCGAGCTCATCGTGCCAGTCAAAATATGGTTCAATGCGTTCATAGCCGTGACTTCTTCATCACTTAACTCGCGCGGAATCATCATTGACCAGCCAAACGTCAAATTCGTCGCCTCTTTTCGTCTGACTAAGACTGGGTTAGCCCTGCGTGGTTCGTCGCGCGGAATAACGAATCGCTCGCCCGTCTCTAATTGCCATCCCTCAAGATGTTCTTTAATAGCCGCTTTTCGTCCAGCCATTTTTCCAGCCACCACAAACCGCATATTCTTCAAAGTATGCGTTCGCTTGTGATGATTTTTAATGTCTTTCAGTTCAATATTAGCAATTGTTTTTAGGCGCTGATTATACGTCAAAATATCTTCACCCAGCGCCTGCTGAATGCGCGGCCACATCACGCGGTTGTGATTGTTAAGATAACCTGTTAATTCAGAGCGAACATTACCCTTTTCCGCCTCAAGCTCATCGGCGTTGAATCGCGGCGTTGTAATAGCCAGCCTCTGAAGCTCCAAAATCCTGTCCCACTCAAAATCTGCACAAATCGCTTCATAAACCATTGAATAGTCAGAAGTGTAAGCGTTGTGATAAGCACCGTTCTTAGTAAATTCCTGCTCGTAATTGTGCTCCGAACGAAACTTTTCATTCGCGCCGAACGCCATATGCTCCATAATGTGAGCCGTTTCGTAAATATCTTTGTTCAGAACGTAGCGATTTCCCGCCCTGAACTGCACCTGAAAACTCATTACCGTAGCATCTGGAACGTCAATCAACAAGCCGCGCGCACCATTCTTCAGTCTAATTTCCTCAACTGTATGTTTCATTGCCTAATTCTCTGATTATTTACGATTTTTCTTACGGTTCTGTCGCTGAGCTTTTTTCTTCTTTCGAGCTTGATTCTTCGCACGATTTGATTCCGCGCTAGTCTTGCCCTTTTTCACAGAGAAGTCATCGTCGCGATTTTCCTCGCCCGAACCAATTTCATTTACGCCACGCTTAACGGCATTTTCTGCCAATCTAGTTAGCTCAGTGTCATATTCGTCGTCTTGAGATTGACGGACTGTAGCGTCGGCTTTATGAATATTAAATATCGTTGCCAAAACTTCATCGCGGAGATTAGCCTGCAAACTCTCAAACAACTTCTGAGATTCTGATCGATATTCCACTAAAGGATCGCGCTGTCCAACACTTCGCCAGTGAATTCCCTCGCGCAAATGTTGCATATTTTCCAAATGCTGCATCCACAATGTATCCAACACCGCCATGTAAACTTCGCGCTCAACTCCGCGCAAATCATCAGCGCCAATCTCACGCTCTTTCTCCGCGTAAGCTTCTTCAGCCAGCTCCAGCGCCTTCTCATAGCGCAGACGATCTTTCTTTTCCTTACCAACCTTTTCAATTTTTTCCTTATCAACCGGGAAAATAACCGAGAAATCATCGACAAACTTTGGATTATTCTTTGATGGAAGAGTTGTCAATTCGTGAACTTTAGCTCGCAATAATCGCTCAATTTCTGGCTTAATATTATCGCCTTCCAAAATCCTACGTCGCATAACATAAACGACGCGACGATGACGGTTAATCACATTGTCGTATTGAACAACATTTTTGCGCGTATCAAAATTGTAGCCCTCAACTCGCTTCTGTGCCGCTTCCAATGTTTTTGATACGGCACGAGTTCTGATTGGTGTGTCATCATCAACGCCCAGCCTGTCCATCAACGACGCAATTCGCTCGCCCTGGAAAATTCGCATCAAATCATCTTCGGTCGAAACGTAAAACTGAGTCTCGCCTGGATCGCCCTGGCGTCCGCCACGACCACGGAGCTGATTGTCAATTCGGCGTGATTCATGACGCTCTGAACCGATAACGACCAATCCACCAAGTTCCTTGACACCCTCGCCAAGCTTAATGTCGGTACCGCGACCAGCAATATTTGTAGCCAAAGTAATCGCGCCTTTTTCACCAGCTTTCGCCACAATCGCAGCCTCACGCTCATTATTCTTAGCGTTCAGAATCTCAAACTTAATACCCTCTTTTTCCAGATATTTAGCAATTTGCTCATTCTTTTCAATAGAACCAGAGCCAACCAAAACAGGACGACCTTGCTTGTGGTAATCTTTAATCGCCTCAGCGACAGCTTTCAGTTTGGCCTTTTCAGTCTTGAAAATCAGATCTTCCTTATCCTCGCGAATAACTGGTTTGTTCGGTGGAATTTGGATAACATCAAGTGAATAAATTTGTTGAAACTCTTCAGCTTCAGTGAACGCCGTACCAGTCATACCGGAAAGTTTATTGTACAAACGGAAGTAATTCTGGAAGGAAATTGTCGCCAAGGTCATACTCTCTTCCAGTACAGGAACGCCTTCTTTTGCCTCAATTGCCTGATGCAAGCCTTCGTTATAACGGCGACCCTGCATCAGACGACCAGTATGCTCGTCAACGATGATTACCTCGCCGTCATTAGTTACGACGTAATCCTTGTCGCGCTTGAACAATGTCTGTGCTCGCAAAGCCTGATCCATGTGATAAACACTGCGCACGTGATCTGGTGTGTACAAGTTTTTTATTCCCAACAATTTCTGAACTTTTTCAACGCCTTCGTCAGTCAAAGCAACACTTCGGCGCTTCTCGTCCAAAACATAATCTTCTGGAACCAACTTCGCGGCGATTTTAGCAAACGTGTAATAATTGTCAGGATTTTCAGCCGCTGGAGCAGAGATAATAAGTGGCGTACGAGCCTCGTCAATCAGAATTGAGTCAACCTCGTCAACGATTGCGAAGTTCAATTCACGCTGCCTGAGCAAATCAACGTCGTTAACCATATTGTCGCGCAAATAGTCAAAGCCAAACTCGTTGTTAGTTCCGTAAGTAATATCCGCAGCATAAGCCTCTTTACGTGAAACCGGACGAAGCTTTCGCATTCGAGAATCGTCGTGATGTTCATTATCATAATCTTTATCATAAACAAATGACGCTTCGTTAATAATCACGCCAGTAGTCAAGCCCAGAAAATCATACACCTGACCCATCCAACCAGCGTCGCGCTGAGCCAAATAGTCATTAACCGTCACCACGTGAACACCCTTGCCTTCCAAAGCATTCAAATAAGTTGGCAATGTCGCCACAAGAGTCTTACCTTCACCAGTTTTCATCTCGGCAACGTTACCCTCATGAAGAACCATACCGCCAATCAACTGCACATCATATGGACGCTCGCCAATCACACGCTTAGCGGCTTCCCTGGCCACAGCAAATGCATCTGGCAAAATCGTATCAAGCGTCACATTTTTCTTCGACAAACGCTTTTTCAGCTCATCAGTCTGCGCCCGAAGCTCCTTATCGGACATTTTTTCATATTTGTCATTCAGACCGTTAATAACGTCAACTTGCTTACGCAATCGTTTCAAAATCTTCTTCTGTGGATCGCCAAAAATCTTACTCAGCGCTTTTTGTTGTGTAATTGCCATAAACCTTAAAACTCCCTCACTTTCAGGCATTTTCAAAAACTTCTTTTATTATAACTTTTTTCGGGCAATTTGAAAAGAAAAAGCGCCCAGAATCTGAACGCTTTCCTACCAATTTCATCTATCAATTATTTTCGACCGAAAGTTCGCTTTAGCTTCGCCAAAACTCCGCGACTTCCGCCAACGTGAGCCAGCACATCATCTTTATACTTACGAACTTGACCATTCAACCTAGCTTCAACAATATCCACCGCAGCCAAAACGTTCATGGTTGAATCCTTAGCTACAATTTTCTTATCCGGCACATTGATGATAACTTCAACCTCGTACTTGTTGCCGCCAGGATTGTCAATCTGCTTAATCTTCACATCTGCAGACGCACTCTTTCGCGCGTGACGTGGCAAATATTTTCCCAACGAACCAATTTTTCGCTCAACATATTTTTTTGTTGTGGCGTTCAGCTCATATTTAACGCCAGTAATTGTAATATCCTTAATCATTTTTCCTCCTACTAACTAGTATGCTCTCTATTATATCACGTCACGACCATTCATATACGGACGAAGTACTTCAGGGACAGTCAAAGTTCCATCTGGATTCTGGAAATTCTCCAAAATCACCACCAATGAGCGAGCCAGCGACACCGCAGTTCCATTCAGTGTGTGAACAGATTCAATAGTGCCATTTTCTCGGCGAACTCGAATATTCAAACCACGAGCTTGATAATCAGTACAATTTGAGCAACTCGTCAACTCGCGATAGGTTTGGTCAACCGGCGACCAATATTCAATGTCGTACTTCTTCGCAGCCGGCGCACCCAAATCGCCCGCCGCAATATTAACCACATGATAAGAAATCCCAATTTGCTGCCAAAGCGCCTCTTCAACGCTAAGAATTTTCTCATGAATCTCTTTAGATTGCTCAGGCAAACAAAACGCGTACATTTCCAACTTATTGAACTGGTGAACCCGGAACAGACCACGCGTGTGCTTGCCGTATGTTCCCGCCTCTTTTCGATAGCAAGGACTATATCCAGTGTATAGCAATGGCAAATCTTTTTCGTCCAAAATCTCATCCGCATGATAGCCGGTTAATGGCATTTCCGCCGTACCAATTAGCGTCAAATCTTCGCCCTCAACTACATATTCGTTACTGCCCTCGCCCTTCGGAGTAAAACCTGCGCCCTCAGCTGTTCGCAAATTGACCATATGCGGCACGGTCATAAAAGTAAAACCTTGCTTTGTTACATAATCCAAAGCAAATTGAGTGACGGCATTTTCCAGCAAAGCCAAATCGCCCTTCAAATAATAAAACTTCGCACCAGCCACCTTAGCGCCACGCTCAAAGTCCACCCAACCGCGACTTACAGCGTAATCCAAATGGTCTTTTGCACCAGTTTTACAATCGCCATAAACTTTTACTTCAACAGAATCTTCTTCACCGCCCATAGGCACGTCATCAAAAGTGATATTCGGGACGTTTTTAAGAATTGCCGCAACTTTTTCCTCGGTCGATTTCAAATAGCTCTCACGTTCTGCCAGCTCAACTTTCAATTGCTTACCCTGATCAATTAGCTCTTGGTCTGGTCGACCGCCTTTCATCTTCGCTGAAATAACATTGCGCTGTTCGCGTAACGATTCAACCTGCTTCTGCAAATCGCGACGCTCATCGTCTAATTGCAACAACGCCGCAATATCAACTTTATAGCCTTTATCGTTTGCCGACTTTTGCACCAAATCGACATTTTCTCGGATGAACTTAATGTCTAACATGTATCAATTATATAACAACATAGGCTATATATAAATAAACCCCGCCGGATTTAACAGACGGGGTTTTAGATAAATGTAAATATTTTACTTACATAGCTGTGCCAGGTAACGTCGTTGGCCATGGAACGTTGTCGTCTGGAATATAAGATACACTAACGATCGGAGGGAGTGTTGGTGTTGGATTCTGAGCGCTAGCTGCTTCAGCTTGAATCTGTCCAGTAGTTTGAACTATCCAAGTCAAGTACGAATTACCGTATCGACCAGCGGAAGGACCTTGCATTTGATCGCCAGGGTGTAATCCAGACGGCAATGGAGCTCCGCCGCCGTTCCAGCTATACCCCCAGCCCGTAAGAGCTGCATACAGATAAACAGTATTATTAATTCGTCGAACCTTGACTACGCTGGCTTTCATGGATGTTGAGAGAATCTGAGGAACACTCCTCCAGCCAGTGTCGCCGTATACGACCTTCCAACCTGTTTTATCACTACCACGAGTTTTAATCCAGCGAATGGCACCGTTTGTAGCAGCTGTATCGGTATAGTACGTACCAACACTAGCCTTAACATTACCCTCAGGCATACCAGTTCCGCGAATTTCGTACGTATCTTTCCATTCTACGTCACAGTCGTCATCAGTTTTCTTACCGAGCACTTGATTTGTTTTACCGCCCGCAGGAAGATTCTTACCCGTAAATTGTAAACCTAGGTTACTTGTACCATTTCCAGTAATAGTCAATCCAGTCGAGCAAGGCTGAGTACTATTAGTTGCAGAAATTGTAGCATTTTGGCCAGCTGCCCCTGTAGCACCAGTCGCACCGGTAGCTCCCGTGGCTCCTCTAGCTCCTGTAGCACCATTAACTCCGTTGCGGCCGTCTTTACCATCCTTACCGTTTTGGCCGTTTTGACCATTAATGCCGTTTCGGCCATCTTTACCGTCCTTGCCATCTTTGCCGTCTTGACCATTCTGGCCCTTAAGTAGGTCAGAATATGCTATGACATTCTTCCACTCTGAGTCGCCAGTGTATCGCCACTGAATATACAAAGAACCCTTTTGGACTTCAACACTACGACCGTCTTTGCCGCGAAGCTCGTCAAGAGATATAATCTTCTTCCAATCGCCGCCTGAATATTGATACTGAATCTCACCTGAGTTCTGACGAACAGATATAGAATCTATATCAAAACCGCCACGTGGCATCATCTTACAAAAGATGAAAAACAGCAGCAATATTAATATTATTGTTATAGTGAACAGACTCAAGACAAATGCCTTTGATGCCGGCTTCCTATTGTTTGTTTCTTCCACCAAAAACAACCCCCAAATCGTTTTAAACTACTTATGCTTTATCATTCTACACGCATTTAATTTAAAAATCAAGCTATTTTTTACTCTTTATCCACAATTTTTTATTAAACGTGAGAAATCATTCCCATACTAAGCATAACCAACAAAAACAGCCCCAGGACAAATCGATAAATTATGAATGGTCGAAAATTATTGCTCTGAATAAATTTCAATAGCCACGACACAGCCAAATAACCGACGCCGAATGAAATTACTGTGGCGATTATAGTTGGAGTCCAACCGACGCCGCCAGAAATGTGCTTATATTTGGTGACAACTTCCAATAGTCCTGCTGCGACCAAAGCTGGAATGCCCAAGAAGAAACTCAACTTCGTAACCGACACGCGGTCAAATCCACGAAACAGACCGACTGAAATCGTTGCGCCGGAACGACTAACTCCCGGAATGAGCGACAAGCATTGCCCTGCACCAATTGCCAAAGTGTCTTTCCAGCTCGTCTCAGTTTCGCCACGCTTGTTATTTACCGCACGATTGTCAGCCAGCCACATAACAACACTCCAGCCAATAAGCCCGAATGCCACAAACCACAAACTGCGCAGAACCGTTTCAACTTCATGCTTAAATAATAATCCGACAATCGCAATAGGAATTGAGCCAATAATAATCGCCCAACCATATTTATAATCAAACTTTCGACGCGCTCGCTTCCACCATAAACCGCGCCACCAAGCCTGTAAAATTCGCCAAATGTCGCTCCAGAAATAAATCACCGCCGCCAGAATTGCTCCGATCTGGATTATCGCCGTAAAAGCCACGATGCTCGGATCGTCAATTCGCATTCCCATCATTTTCTCGGCAATCGTCAAATGTCCAGTCGAAGAAATCGGTAAGAATTCCGTAATTCCCTCAATTACGCCGAGAATAATTGCTTGCCACCAAGCCACGCTTAAAAATTACCTTTCATCCTTCAAGTGTAGCATTAGCAGTAAAATCATTCAAATGCATGAGCTTAAGATTCGGAATTTTCTGCTTCAATCGAATTTTGATAGAACAAACCGCTAACATTAACGCCAGCAGGAGCATAAATTTTCAAGCCAGTTATCGGCTTATAAAACTTCAAGCAACCGTCAAAGAATATCGCGTTACACTTCTCAGAAACAGACAGCACAATTTTATCGCCATCGCGGCGCACGTTAATTTCTGGCTTATTCGCCTTTGGTAAATCCACAAACTCCGCTTCCACCTTGAACTTGTCAGAATTTATTCGCGAAACATTCCCCACTGGCATATCAATAAAAATTGAATTAGCGTTTGTCGTATCTGGAATATCGATATTTACTTTCTTCGTGAGCTGCTGCGATTCACGTGCATATTCCAAGCCAGCGTGCGCGCTAAATATTGCAGCGCTTGCCAAACTCATAAAAACAACGGATGCCGACACGATCATTGTGATTACAGACATTCGATTGACCTTCCAAACGAATATGCTACGCGTTACAATTGCGCCGAATATAACCGCCGCGATTCCGCCAATTGCTAAGGAAATCCATACTCCCCACGCCCACATTTGCATTCCCAAACCGCCGAGCATATCAACCATGGAAATACCAAGCGCCCCGCCAACAATCAGCCCAAACAGTATCGCTAGCGTCGTGAACAGCACCACGGCACCGACAAAATATTGGAAAAATTTCGCAATTGGAGTTTTTCCGGCAGACACAGTTGAATTTCCATCAGCGGAAGCCTCCTTAAGTGCAGTCAGAGTTACCGGCTTCCCGCGCATTCGTAATTTGTCCGACGCGGTTTTTGCTGGCGGCATTGACACCCACATCGCGAGGTAAACCAGCACCATCGTGCCGAATGTTACGAACGGCGAGACAATTGCAATCAGTCGCACCCACAACGGATTGATATTAAAGTACGCCGCTATTCCCGCACACACGCCACCAATGACAGCCCCGTCCGGGTCGCGCATCAATTGCTTTTCTGGCTTCTCATTATCATCCGTCAATTCATCAGTTGAGCCCTCACTATCATCCGAAAAATCGCGCGGCTCGCCCATTTGAGTTTTAATCGCCAAAACGTCATCATCGCTAATAACGCCTTCTTTCATCACGCCACGCTCGGCTAGAATTTCAACCATTCGCGCCTCAATTTCCTTCATCGCTTCCGCGTCGGCGTGCATATTTTTCTGAATCGAATTAAGATATTTTTCTAGCGATTTCTTAGCGTCAATTTCCACACTAAACGCCGTTTTTGCCAGATGAATCCTGGTTATTTCCTTCATTATTTTATTCCTTTCTCTAAGTTATCAAGCGAATTATTTAACGTATTTATGCGATCTTTAAGTTCATGAATCAACTGATCGCCGTGATCTGTCAATGAATAATATTTTCGCGGCGGACCTTGCTCGCTTTCCCGCCATTCGTGTTGCAGATATCCGTCTTTCTGCAGCCTATTCAGCAGCGGATAAATCGTACCTTCGACCACTGTTAAATCCGAATCGTTCAATTGCTTAACAATGTCGCCGGCGTACTGCGCCTTATTGGAACAAACCAGTAAAACGCAGTAAACCAAAAATCCTTTTCGCAATTGGACCGCCAAGCTTTCCGCATAGCTATCAACGTCCACTTTTACCTTCTTTCGGTATGTTAGAACCCTTAATTTTGCCGTCTTTGATCAGGATTTGATAATCGCATTTTTTGGCCAAGTCAACATCGTGCGTCACGATAATCAGCGTTGCGCCTTCTTGCTTGTTGTAATTGAACAGCAATTCTTCCACTTTCGCGCCAGTTTCGCTATCCAAATTTCCCGTAGGTTCGTCCGCAAAAATAATCTGAGGGCTGCCGACAATCGCCCGCGCAATCGCCAAACGCTGCTTCTGACCGCCCGACAAATCCTTTGCACGATTCTTGCGCTTCTCATACAAGTCCACCGCCTTCAGCGCCTCATTGATCTTACTTTCCCTCAAACCTCTTGGCATTTTCACAATTTCCAGCGGCAAACTCACATTATCCGCCACGCTTTCATTGCCCTGAACAAAGAAACTCTGGAAAATAAAACCTATTTTTCTCGCGCGGAACTCGTCAACTTGCTTTTGCTTTAATTTCAGAATGTCCTGACCGTCAATAATCACCTCACCTTGCTGTGGTCGATCCAAGCCAGAAATTGCGTGCATCAGCGTCGATTTTCCTGAACCAGATTTTCCCAAAATCGCCACGCTCACGCCCGTCGGAATTCGCAAACTCACATCATTTAGCGCCACAAATTGGTTCTTCTTTTTGCCGTAAATTTTCGTCACATTTTTAAGCTCAATCATAACAATTCTCCTATTCCGTCCTTAACGCTTCAATTGGATCTAATTTTGTTGCCTTGCGGCTCGGCAGCCAGCCAGAAAGTACCGCCATAATCATCAGCCCGATTATCAAAAGTCCCATTTGCAGAGGATTAACGACTAATAGATTCGTACCTTGCTCCAACTTCAGTAAACTAGCAATCATAGGATTAAGTAGTGACATCAAACTCGCCAAACCAACACCAATTAAGCCACCAAGAAGTCCAACCCACGCCGCTTCATACCTGAACATTTTACCGATATCGCGACCTCGCATACCCAAAGCTTTCATCAGCCCAATCTGACTAGTTCGCTCCAAAACCGAAATGTACATTGTGTTAATAATCCCAAAAACACTCGCCAAAAGCGCCAAGCCGCCAAACCCAATCAGCGCCATTTGAGCCACATTCACAAAAGTTAAAATAACTTTTTGCGTGTCCTGAATCGAATACGACTCATAATCCTTGCCAAGCTCATTCTTCACTGCCTCAACATTTTTCTCATCATCAACTGACGCAATTACGTAAGAATATTCATTAGGCAAATCTTTAGGGTGACTAAAGTCGTAAATATCCTTAGCGTCGTCCACAGAAACGCGCACAGTCGGCTGGTAAAACAGGATCGTATCCGAAGGTTTATCGACTGCTGCGACTTTCAGAGATATTTCCTTGTCAGCACCCTTGCTTGATGAAGTTCCTTTTTGCAATCCTAGTGTAATCGTTTGCCCAATTGCTGATTTTGCATCACTGAATCCCATTTTTTTCACGTAAGATTCTGAAATAACAACTTCACCCTTTTTCGGCATAAAATCATCCAAACTACCAGCCGCAAGTTCCATTCGGGTTTTATCAAACTTCACAGTTACGCTAGGCACGAATTTCTTGTCGCTTGCCGAACTTTTGACATATAAAACTCCTGACATGGAATAAGCTGGCGTCACTTTTTCCACGTGCGGGATTTTCTGTATTTTTTTCACGTCGTTATCAGTCATCGAATATTTCTCTATCGCCTTAGATTGACTATTTTCCGTATCTTCCGAGTCGCTATATTCCGGAAGATTGCTATCAGGCCCCGACGAGGTCACTTTTTTATAGACCGAAACAGATTTTTTATCGCCAGCCGCGTCGACCATACTGTTCGTATACAGCCGACCGCCTTCTCCAGCCATCAGCGCCAGACCAATTGTAAACGCTCCAACTGAAATTGCCAGCGCGGTTAAAATCGTGCGGCCTTTTGATTGCCCCAAATTTCGACCGGCGCGTTTAATAATGTCAATTCTTCTCACATTAAGCTCCTTGTTGATTTACTATACATAGTACTATGTTATACAAGGTACCTTAAATAGTCAAGGTATTTTTGAAAAAATATTCAAAAATCACAAATTCCGTCAGCTTAGGAATCGCTATTTTCATTACCACTCACACGCTCCCGCGACTCGCCGTCGCTCACGCTGTCCTGAATCTCGCGACTGCCCGCAACAACCTCGTTCTTCTCTATCGACTCATTATCCACCAAACCAGCCATATATCTAGCGGCATCAAAAAACGTCGGATCTCCCCAAATCTTGACTTCTTCATCATCTCCGTAATCAATTACTGCGGAAATAACCTGCTCGTCATCCTTATTGTAGATTTCATCATCAATCTCAAATTCAATCTCTTCGTCGCCATATTCAGCGTCAAAGCGTCCGCTATAAAATCGACAATCGGCGACAATACCACGACACAAATCCCCTTGGTCATTTCTCTGCCATACGCTCATCAATACCACCAAATTAGAAGTAGACAGATCAGCCTCCTCAAGTAGCTTAACAGATTATCCTTTGCTGATAATTAGACGACCACTTCCCTCCGCCCTAGACTCATCAATATATTTTATATCTTATTCCTCATCATACTCATCTTCAATCTCTTGGTCCAGAATCTCTTCAATCACGTCTTCCAGCGTAATAATCCCCAGCTCCGTCTCATCGTCCATCACCACAAACAAATGATTGTGCGTTTGAATGAATCGACTTAAGACCGTATCCAGGCGCGACCTCTTGTCAATATCGTAAATTTTATCGCGGTACAATTGACTAATTGGCAACGGCAAATCTCGTCCAACGACATCCTTCACGTATAAAACTCCGACCAATTCCCCGTCAGATTGAACTGGAATTCGCGAATGCCCAGCGTGCTTAATCTGAGCGAGTAGAGTCGCGTCCAGCTCGTCATCCAGATCCACGACGAAAACCTCGCTCATCGGCGTAACCAAATCGCCAGCCGTCTTTTTACTAAACTGCAGCGCTCCCGCAGCAATGCGACTTTCGTCATAATCAACCGGACTATCAGACCTGACGGCGTGCTCGTGAATAATCTCCTCCAGCTCCTGATGAGAATATAATTGCGGCGTTTCCTTGCCCAGCCAGCAATTCAGCAATTTCGACATCGGCTGAGCAAGTGGCCAAAATAGCACGTAAATCACATCAAGCAGCCAAAAGAAATATCGCACAAATCGATATCCACGTTGAGAGAAAATCGCCTGTGGCAAAATCTCGCCAAACATCGTGATGAGAAGCGTCGCAATCAAACCACCGACCACGCCATTCGTCATACTGCCAAGCAAAATCGACATCGCGGTATTCACGCCGACATTACCGAGCAAAATACAGAAAATCAAATAATAGCCGTCTTTTCGGTATCGATATACCCGCGCCGCAATTTTGTCGCCCTGCCTGGCCTTTCGCTTCAAATCATCAGGCCGCGCCATCATTAAGCCAATATTCAGACCGGAAAATAGCCCAGAAAGAGCCAATAAAACAGCCGCCGCCAACCATAATAAAATATCAGACATAATTACAACCTCTACTCTGAATCGCAGCTAAAAATAGCCTGCCAGAAAATAACTCCAATAAAAATCCATATCTTTATATTATATCAAATCCTACCAGCCGCCGCCTCCGCCGCCGCCTCCGCCGCCGCCAGCGAA
>CALJRR010000048.1 GCA_937976315.1 uncultured Candidatus Saccharibacteria bacterium
GGTTATTATTCGCGACCAGGTATGGACAATTGCTGGCGTTTTCTTCGCAATTCTTCCTCAATTTCAGCCAGCGTCGGCTCGGAAGAATTTCTGGCTGGTTGTGGAATTTCTGGCTGGACTACTGGAGTCGTCGGTACGGCTGGAGCTGGATTTTCTGGAGTTGCGATTGCGGCTGGATTTGAATCGACAATTTCGCTATTATTTTTTTCAGCCGCGATATCTTCCGCCTTCTCTTCTGCGGCAATTTCAATTTCTTCTGGAACGGTAGAATCTGGCATTGAATCTTTAGAACTTTCAGTTTCCGTAGATTCTAATCGCTGCTTAGCTTCCGAGCTATTCATGCGAGGAATCTCCAAATAGAACGTACTTCCCTCTTTATATTTGCTTTCAACTCGCAAGTTTCCAGACATCGCCTCGGCCAAGCGGCGGCTCAAATATAGCCCCAAGCCAGTTCCGCCAATTTCTCGCGTGTCAGAATTGTCCACTCGATAAAATTTCTGGAATAAATGCGGAATATCCTCGGCGGGAATACCAATACCGCTATCTTTTACGCTTACGGAAATCTGTTTATCGTCGCCGGTAACATTGACAACAACTTCGCCCGACGGCGTGTATTTAATGGCATTTTCAATCAGATTGCTAACAACTTCCCTAAAATGGTCAGGATCAATATTGGCATAAAAAATCGGCTGCAATGACTTCTCTTTGCTCTCACCAACGATGTCTGGCATAAAGATGTAATTGAGCTGCTTTTCGCTAGCTTTTGTCGCCAAACCATCAAAAATATCCTTCAAAAATTCGTTTACGTTGATGATCTTCGGGTTATTTTTCATTCGCCCATCTTCAACTTTGCTAATGTCGAGGAGATCTTGGAATAACCGTCCCAGATGTTGCGCCGATTCGTGAGCCTTGGTGATGAAATCGCGGGCTTTCTCGTCGATGTGAGCGGTGGCTGGATTTAACGCCAGACCCAAATAGCCCTCAATTGACGCAACTGGCGTGCGCATCTCGTGGCTGGCGGTGGAAATGAATTCGGCTTGCTCGCGCTCTTCGGCTTTTTCTTTGGTGATGTCGCGGAAAACTACGATGATTCCTTCGCCGTCCGTGCCGACTGGAGAGCTGACGATTGACACTAAAATGCGTTTTTCAGAGCTGGTCAATAGGAATAATTTATCGTTGTGCGTTGGCTGGTTTTTTGATAAAGATTGGGCTATTGGATTCTCGAGGTCTTCTACATCTTTTCCGTCTGAGGTGACGAGTTTTAAGACGCTTTTCCAATTAAGCCCGAGCGCGTCACCTTGGTCCCAGCCGATAATCTGTTGAGCGGACGGATTTATCAGTTCGATGTTGCCGTCTTTGGAGATCGCCAGAACGCCGTCGTCGATGGCATTAATCACTACATCAGACTTACTTTCAACGGCAGAAAGTTTATTCTCCAAGCTGGACGTATTGTCGTCAGTTTTTTGGCGGCGAATCCATAGAACAAGGCTAAAAATCAAAGGCAAAAATCCGAAGAATAGGTAGCCGATGATGAATTGTATGTTTACTCCCTGTTGAACGCTGGTGGCTATAATCTGTAAAATAACCAAAAGTCCCATCATTCCTAAGATTATTGCGCCGAAAAATCCTGCGAAAATTGCCACGATAATCCACATAACTAGGAATGGCGAAACGACTCCGCCACTGGTAATTATGGTGATTGCGGCGACAGCGACGGTTAACAAATATACGAAAATTCCGATTTCAGTTTCGTGTTTTCTGGGAAGCCAAAAACATAAAATCAGCACAATTAAGCTGCCGATTCCTGCCACGCCAGCCGCCAAATCTGAGACCGATAATCCGATTGGCAATTGATAACCGGTCGGTATAAATCGCGCCCATGCATATAAAAGAATAATTGTAAAACAGCTCAGTAATACCACTTCACACAATCTCCTTAGCCAAAATCTGGAAATTGCGTGAGGCTTAAAGTAAATCCCGCCCTTTTTCATGCTTTTATTATGGCGAATTTTCAGAAAAATCTCAAGTGATAAACGTGGTATACTAATTCTATGAACAATGATCAGCATAACGACCAAAGCAACTCAGCTTTCAAGCGAACTGCGGTCTTTGTGATAATTTGTCTCATTTCGGCGAACCTCATTGGTGCTGCATCGGGCATATTTAAGTCGTTCATTGGTCCTCTGGGTCATATCTTGGGGGCATATGCGATTATACTCGCTTGCATTTCAATCTATTGGTATAAAACTGGACGATATTGGATTACTGATAAAGTTTCGAAAGTGTTGACTACCATTGGGTGTGCGACGGTCGTATTTTATGTATTAGTCATCTTTTTACGATTCGGGTTATTTTTCCTCATCGCTAATAAAGACGTATTCATCGTAAAGGTCTTGTCGACTATTGGTATGATCAATTTATATTTCTCTCCTATTGTTATTTCTCTGGTCGTTTTAATATATAGCTCTTGGTCTATGCTGTCTTATCATAAAAAGTCGACCTCTAACATAGAGAAAAAGTAGACAAGCCTTCCCTTTCCATGGTATAATCCATGGAGTTATGGCCCTATCGTCTAGCGGTTAGGACACCAGGTTCTCATCCTGGCAACCCGGGTTCGATTCCCGGTGGGGTCACCAGATCGGAACTAGAACGGAAACGGTCGCCCGAACGGGCGGCTTTTTTGTTGGTCGGAGCTATCTATTGCCGGCTAATATATTCAAGTGCCGTGATAAGTGTTCCGAAATATAACTCACCTTGAGGTACTAAGTTATTAGCCGCCGCGTCCCGAGTGATTTCTTTGAACTTATCTAGTGAGTGCCATTCATACGAATCAACTTCACTATCGACAAAGGTGAAGTTTTCGTCGCCATTAAGCTGGTAAAGAAACACATTTACTATGTCTCGCGGGTCTTTCTCGATGATGCGAACAGCTTGTACAAAATGCAATTTAGATTCATCAATCGTAAGCCCCATCTCTTCTTTAGTCTCTCGCACAGCTGCTTGGCACTGGC
>CALJRR010000049.1 GCA_937976315.1 uncultured Candidatus Saccharibacteria bacterium
ATCACTTGGATTTGCCGAGCATCGAAGAGCTGGAGACGGCGCTGGCAAAATATTCTGGCGCGATTCTTTACGTCAGCCACGATAATTATTTCCGCGAAAAACTTGGCGGCAAAGTTGTGCAAATTGGCGCAGAATAAAAATTTTCCGCCAGAATTTGACGGAAAATCTCGAATCGTTTTTAAGAAAATTAGTCGGCTAGTAAGCCGTTTTTTCGTAGCAAATCTTGTAGTTTCGGTCGATCAAAACCAAGCACTAATTCCCCGTTGATATCCGTTACTGGCACGCCTTGGAAATTGCCGCCATTTTTATTTAGCAACTCCTCTTTTGCGCCAGGATCAGCCTCGATATCTTTGGAAACAAAGTCAATTCCCAGCTTCTTCAGCCATTCCATTTCCGTGTGGCAAAACGCGCACCAGCTAGTGTTGTACACGACAACTTTTGTGTCTTGATGGTTGTTCGTTGTGTCTTCGCTCATATATTCCCCTATTTAATAACACTTCCAATTATAACATAACGGTTACGTCTATTTAGAATTCTTCGACGTCAAATGCCAATTTTTGCACCATTCGCAGTGATATGTATCAATCGATAAATTCGGGTTTGCTAATTCTTGGATTTCTGCTGCTTGGCGCGCTTTTATCTCTGTTGAGAAGCGACGTTTCTTCTGGCAATTAGCCAACCCTGAAATTGACATCAATGATGTTTTTTGGGTTTTTTGACTATTTTTTGAATAATTTCGCCGCGGCATCTTGCAAAATAGTATAACAGATTGATATAGTGGAAAGTAATGGTAAAAGAAACTAACATTTCGGCTAATGATACAGGCGATTCTGGCGCGATGATGATTCTGGCAAGGACGATGATTGGTACAATGTGGCGAATGTTTTTGCCAACAATTGGCTTAACTTTGTTGGGATTGTGGCTGGATAATGTCAGCGGAATGAAGATGAGGTGGTTGCTTGCTGGGATTATTTCTGGCGCGATTATCTCGGTGGTTCTCGTAGCTTTGCAAATTGCTAAAATTAAACAGCAGGAGTTGAAGAAATGATCGATTATATGGCAAGCGCTGGTCCGCATATTTCAGTAAAGGTTGACGAAGTTCTCAATATTGCTGGCGTATCTATTACGAATTCGCACTTGATGGAATTCTTGGGATTGATCGTACTTGTATGGGCAATGTTTCGTACTCGTGCGGCGGTTTTGGGTAAAAAGAAGCATAATTTTATCACAAGGCTAATTCAGTGGACGTTCGACGGACTTTATAATACAGTTTGCCAAGTTATTCCAGACCAAAAATGGGCGCGTAAAGTTGCTCCGCTCTGTATTACGTTGTTTTTCTTTATCGTTGCGCAGTACTGGCTGGGACTTTTGCCGATCGTTGGTCCAATTACAATTGGCGAGCATCACACGCCTCTGTTTCGCGGTGGCGTGGCAGATCTTAATATGACTTTCGGCTTGGCAATTGTAACGATTGTTGCAGCGCAGATTTACGCGTTTAAGTATTTGGGCTTTAAGGGCAATTTGGGGCGATATTTCGTTAACCCGCTGCATGATCCAATTATGTCATTTGTCGGCATACTGGAACTGGTGGCTGAGTTCTCGAGGATGTTGGGACTGAGTTTCCGTCTGTTCGGTAACGTTTTGGCTGGCGAAATTCTCTTGGCGATTATCGCTTATATGACGAAGTTTTTGTCGCCAGTGGCTCTGCAGCCGTTCTATTTCTTTGAGTTATTTATCGGCGGTATTCAGGCATATATTTTCTTTATGCTATCAACTGTGTTTATTTCCCTGGGGCTGGCTCACCATGATTCGCACGAGCCAATTGATGAAGTTCACTCCTCTGTTGAAACTAGTAAATTAGCAACATCAGAGAGTGATTAAATTAGGTAATAATTAATTAAAAGGAGAATATTAACCATGGAAGCATTAGCATTCACACTTACCTACGCAATCCCAGCAGCATTTGCAGCAATCGGCGCTGCAATCGTTGGCGCAGCAGCCATGAACGCCGCTGGTCGTAACCCAGAAAAAATCAACGACCTACGCACAATGATGATCTTGGGTATTTCATTCATCGACGCTATTGCTATTATCGGTTTCGTCGCAGCAATCGTCGGCAAAGTTATGTAGTTTTCGGGAGTAAATTGTGGAGAAAATATTAACACAATTTGCCAATTCTGGCGCATCGGAAAAAGCCGGTTTGTTTGATTCGCTAGGCATTGATTGGGCGCTGTTGGCGTTTCAGACGGTAGCATTTTTAATCTTGCTATTTGTTCTTCGCAAGTTTGTTTATCCGCCAATGATGGAAATGCTCGTCAAGCGAGAAAAAGACCTGAAAGCGGCTGACGCGGCGGCAAAATCTGCCAAGGAAAATGCCGACCGAGCTGAAGAAATGACCGCCGAAATGATGCGAAAAGCACGAGCGCAAGCTAGCGACATCGTGGCGTCTGCTCGAGAAGAAGCGACCGAAGTCGTTGAAGAAGCGGCTAAAAAAGCGACCGCCAAATCTGAAGCTTTGATTAAAGAAGCGCATAATACGATTGCTCAAGAAATTGAAAACGCAAAGAAAGATCTGCACAATTCGACATTAGAGTTGGTGGCTGAAGCGACTGGCAAGGTTTTGGGCGAGAAAATTGATGCGAAGAAAGATACGAAGCTGATTTCGGAAGCGCTTGAGGAGGCTGAATAGATGAGATTAGTGTCCAGGAGAAAGTTGGCAAAGTACGCAGCTGAACAAATTTTAGCTGGCAATGACGCGGTGTTGGAAGAAATTGCTGGTCTTTTGATTTACGAAAAGCACGAACGTGAAGTTGATTTGTTGGTGCGAGATATTGAGGCTGAATTGGCTGAGCGTGGTGAAA
>CALJRR010000050.1 GCA_937976315.1 uncultured Candidatus Saccharibacteria bacterium
CATAAAGTGTATTCAGCGATCCGCTTGAAAGCATATTTTCGATTCTGGTTGCCGTAATTGCGTAGCTTCTTTGAAGCGGTTGCATGACGGTATATTCGCGATAGATGAACTCCGTATTCTTATAAACTTTAGAGAGTTCTGGATCAGCGTCTTCGAAAGCTTTGTATAGATCGACAATCTTCTTAATATCCACGTCTTTGAATTCGTTTTTCTTCATGCCGAGCGGCTTGCGAAGCTTATGAAAGATTCCGGAAGCGTCGATTAGCTGAATTTTACCTTTGCGTTCTTGGCGCCTATTTTTCGAGAGAATCCAGACGTAAGTTTGAATGCCGGTGTTATAGAAGAGATCAGTCGGCAAAGCAATAATCGCTTCGATTAAATCGCGCTCGAGCATCGAACGGCGAATTTGAGACTCGCCAGAGAGCGTTCCACCAGTGAAGAGTGGGCTGCCGTTCTCAATAATTGCAGCACGACCAAGATTCTCATCCATCTTATCAATAGCAGACTGCATAAAAAGAAGTTGGGAATCACCGCCAGATGGCAAGCCAGCTCCCCAGCGGCCATCTTTGCCGCGTCGATATTCAGCGCGAACGGCATCTTCCTGTCCTTGTTTCGCGTCTTTGCCAGACCAAGGCGTACCAAATGGCGGATTCTCGATAACTAGGCGCATCTTTTGATTTGGGAAGCAATCTTCCTTAAATGTGTCAGCGTGACGGAAGTTTTCTGAATTCTGACCCTTGATCAGCATTTCGGCGAGGCCAATAGACCAGCTCACAGAGTTGTATTCCTGACCAAAGAGGCGAACGTTGGCGCTCGGATTCATGGCTTTGATGGAATCAAATGCGGTCGAAAGCATACCACCAGTACCGCAAGCTTGATCGCAGACCGTAACAACTTTTTGCGGGTCCTTGAGATCATCACAGCCTTCAGACATGAGAACTTCGACGAGCATCTTAATAATATCGCGGCCAGTATAGAATTGACCTGCATCCACGTTTTCGAAGAAGCGACCAATCAGGTTTTCAAAGATATAGCCCATCTGTACGCTATCGTAAGTTTTTGGTGATAGATCTAGCTCGGAAAAATCTTTTACGACGGAGTAGAGACAACCCTCTTTATCCATCTTCTTAATGTGAGAATCAAGTTCGAGGCCGCTCAAGATGTCGCGAACATTTTGAGAGAAGCCACTAATGTATTCTTTAAAGTTTGCGGCGATATTGTTTGGATCATTACAAAGTTCAGCCAGGGTAAAGCGACTTATATTATAAAATTGGTAGCCAGAAATTTTGTAGAGGAATTGCACAGGGGAATTATTATTCTTTTCGTATTTTTCGAGGATTTCTTTTTTAGTGTCTGCAAGAGAGCATTCAAAACGACGCACGATAGTCATTGGAATAATAACGTCACCGTATTTATCTGGCATATAAGCGCCGCGCAGTTTATTTGCTATATTCCAAATAAAGTTAGCTTGATCCGTAACCTGATTTGAATTCTTGTTTCCGGTGGTTTTCGGGGTATAGTCTGCCTCTGGCATCGAGCCAATCCTCCATAATTGATTTATAAATATCCTTTGCGACTGTTAAACAGGCAACCTTTCTAATAATTATACTATAAACTAGCCATCAAAAACTTAGCTGAACGACATGATCTTAATAAAAAATCTGATATGGTACTAGCATTTTCACTTCACCCATGCTATAATTAGTCAAGACGTTTTATAAAATCTAACGAGTAAAGAGATGGCAAAGAAGAATACGAAACGAAAGCTGATTGGTTTGGTGAGTAACTTGAGCAACCACCGAACTTACTATACTACTGTTAACACCCAGAACCGCACTACAAAAGGTCAGGGTAAATTGACACTACGTAAGTACGATCCAATTGCAAAGCAACACGCAACTTACACCGAGACTAAGAAAAACCTTGGTCGCAACGAAGTTAAGGCTCGTAAAAGCTAATTTAACAGGATTATACAGAAACTCCCTCGCATTAAGAGGGAGTTTTTATTTGGCAATAATGTCTGACTATTTCCTCAATCGAGATTTCATATCACGAATGGTATTCATATAGTAAAGAAAAGCGTCGTATGGCGAATCATACGGACTAAAATAAGCGTGGACGTCGCCGTCGGTAAAATTCTTCGTTCCCATGTAATAGAAGTGGTCTGAAGTTTGCAATTTTCGCCAATCGCTAATTAAACCTTCGTCTTTACTATTCAAAACCTCATCTTCAAGCTCATAGATATATCGCAAAGCTTCTTTCTGTAAGCTGTTTCCGTTCCAAGCCGTCAAATCCCGCTCGGCGTCTGCCCACGTTACAGGCGACGGCATACTTATTTCACCAGCAGGCGCATTCGCGTCCAGCGCCTCGCTAACGGTATAGAAAGTATTACCATCAGCACTCAGCCATTTATCAACAAACTTCTCAAAGAAGCCAAAAATCCCAGATTCCGCCCATTGATGTTCGCCGAAAGTTTCATAGTCCATAAACAAGTTAAGCAGTGGCGCGTAACGGACAGAATCTTCCACCCACGTGTTAAACTTGTCCGCAGTCAACGGCCATTCATTCCATTTTCGATCACTAAACCTAAACGCCAAATCATCGCTCAATCGATAATTCTTAAGTAGCAATCCAATCTTCTTCGTGCCTCTCGGGCGATATACATAATTCGGACTGCGCCAATTCAGAATTGGATCCCAGCCTTCAGCCAACACACCCTTAAAGCCATCCTGCTCAGCCCATTTCGCCAAGTCATCACTATACGCCAATTCAGTATTTGCCAAAACTCGCGTTTCCGCGCCAAAAATCTCACGAATCTTCCAGCGGTGAAGCTCAACTTGACGCTCGAACTCCTTGCGTGAATAGAAAAACGCCAAACTGTGATGATACGGACTTGATAAGATTTCTGCTTGACCAGTTTTTACCAGACGCTTGAAGCTCTCCAAAACTTCAGGATTAGACCTTTCGGCTTGCTCTAAAAACGTTCCGCTAAAACTCAACGAGATCTTAAAATCAGGATATTTTTTTAACAATTTTTCAAGCAAAGCATTCATCGGCAAATACGACTTTTCTGCAACTTTTTGGAATATTTTTTGATTGTCCTGATCTGGATTTTGACCGCCAGAGAAATAATTATGCTTCCAAGCCACGTCAAATATACTATACTCGCGTATTCGCCACGGTTGATGCACGTGTAGATATAAAACTATTCCTTTATTTTTATTCATGCCAGCGCTCCTTTGTACAGTTTCAGACATTTTCTAGCGGCGTCCTGCCAAGAAATTCTCGCGTATTCATTCTTAACGTTTTTCTTCAAAGATTTCTGTAAGGCAGGTGATTCAGCGATATTAACAATTTCATCCGCCAATTTATTCACATCCCAATAATCAAACCGCATAATATTATTCAGAACCTCGCCGACGCCAGACTGGCGGCTAATAAGTAATGCCGTGTCATGGTGCGCCGCCTCCAAGGCAGTCAAACCAAATGGCTCAGAAACCGAACTCATCACAAAAACATCAATCAAACAGTAAATATCTCGCCACTGTTTTCCGCGCACAAATCCCGTAAAAATCATCTTATCGCTAATCCCTAAATCTGCCGCCAGTTCAATCAGTTCATCTCTTTGCTCGCCATTTCCAGATAAAACAAAAACAATCTTCTCATATTTTTCAAGCGCCTTTGCTGCGGCTCGCACAAAATACGTCAAACCCTTCTGAACCGTGAGTCGCGTCAACGCGCCAACAACCGTATAGCCATCCTTTTTCAACTCCTCCAAATACCTGTAAGTACTGGCGTCATACTCATGCGGCGGCAAATCAGCCAAATCAATCGCGTTATAAACCACCTCAATTTTCTCTGGTGGAATGTGATAATTCTTAACAATTATTTCCTTCGTGATTTCACTAACGGCGATTATCCGATCAGCCATCAACAAGCCTTGTTGCTCAATTTCGTGAACCAGAGGATTTCCGGACTGCTCGCCAGAACGGTCAAATTCCGTCGCGTGAACGTGCACAATTAGCGGCGCGCCCGTCATTTCCTTAGCAATTATTCCAGCTTCCATCGTCAACCAATCATGTGCGTGAATTGCATCAGGCTGATGATTTTTCACAAACTTCCGAACGTATTTACCGTAACGCCTCTGTACAGCACGCATCGGCGAAAGACCATACTCGTCCTTGGCGTTTTCGCGATCCTCCTCCGAACCGTTATTATAAGCACCCAAATCGTGATAATTCGGCGGCAGAGGAGTGGCTGAATAGATATTCATATAGTCAATTCCGGGATGCTTAGCGGTGTAGGGGATAATAAAGTCAATATCAACGCCCTCCGAAGCAAGCGCCTTCGACATCTGATAGCA
>CALJRR010000051.1 GCA_937976315.1 uncultured Candidatus Saccharibacteria bacterium
GCTTGATTGGCGTTGGTTTTTCGGCGAGTTTTTGGAGCGCGGCTTGAGTTGTATCTTTCTTTGGCGCGGCTGGCTTTTCTGTCGGCTGAGAATTGCTATTCATGAATATCGTCAATAATTTCAAGTCTGGGTGCGGGTGTCGATCAACCTCGATCAATTGTTGAACCAGCCCAATAAGATTCGTGTTTTTTCGCAATCTATTGCGAGCAATCGACAATAATTGATGTGACACAACAACTGAATTTGCGCCGCTATTTTCTAATTCCTGAAAGATATTTAAGACTTTCTCATTGTCGTCGGATGGATATGAATCCAACAAATTGCCGAGCATCGTCGCGTCGCTCAGTCCCAAATATTCGGTAACCATATTCGCCGTCAGCGGCTGGTCTGATGTTGCTAAAATCGACAATTGGTCAAGTGTGCTAATGCCGTCACGGAATCCGCCACGGGAACGTTCAGCGATCAACCTGGCGGCATCCTCTTCAATTGCGAACCCCTCTTTCTCCGCTATATTCATTAACTGGCGCGTCATAATTTCCGTCGGAATTGGGCGAAAGAAAAATTGCTGGACACGGCTAAGAATGGTGGCTGGAAGTTTGTCGGCGTCGGTTGTAGCTAAGATAAACACCACGTGCTCTGGCGGTTCTTCCAGGGTTTTTAATAGCGCGTTAAATGCTGATTTTGACAGCATGTGGACTTCGTCGATGATATAGACTTTTTTTGGCGCAGAAACAGGCGCGACTTGAGCTTTTTCCCTTAAAGCGCGAATGTCGTCGACGCCGTTATTGCTGGCTGCGTCAATTTCAATAATATCCAAGTTTGAAGAATCGTCATCATATGGCAAGTGGTTAATCTCGTGCGCCAGAATTCGCGCTACGCTGGTTTTTCCCACGCCACGCGGTCCAGTCAACAAATACGCATGAGCAATTTTTCCCTGCTCTAACGCCCGACGTAAAATACTAGTCACGTGATCTTGACCTAAAACTTCATTCAAACTGCGACTGCGATATTTACGATATAGCGCCTGACTCATCCCCTCATGCTCCTCATGAGATAATTATAGCAGAAAACGGCATTTTTTATGGATAGCGCAGATCGATTTTGTGTTTTGTTTCGGCGACATAAAAACGGTAGTAACTATTAGGGTCTGACACGGTTGGATCTTCAAGTATCTCGTCGTTTTCTCTTATTTCAATATGCTCATTGTTACTGTACGGCTTGATAAGCTTAGTAAATTCAAACGCATATTCACCAGAAATATTCTTTAGTTCTCGACTCTGATCTATTGGGTCAGCATAGTCGGTCATAACTAGTATAAGAAAGTATCCGCCCTTACCGCCGAATAGATGAAAAGTCGTATCTGGACTAAGCGGTATCAGTGGTGCGAATTGTCGAACATAACCCAATTTTTTCAGAATTGGAAATGCTTCAAAAACTACAGACGGAAATACAAAATTTGAGTAATTGTTCATATCTATAGGTGATAATTTATTCGCCAAATTTATTTTTACCGTATTCGATAAATTGATCAATAGGTTTAGCAAACTCGGCGGCCCAGCCGTCATCTTCTTTCTTTCTCTTTGCGTTGGCTAGGACTGTTCCTATATATTCTTGTAACGACATACCGAGGCCGTCCGCACCCTCTTCTCCATTATCGCGCAGCCGTACGCACAACATACCAAAAATTGCCAATGCCATATCATTGGCACGTGTTAAAATCTTAACATTATCAAGATTTTCATCGGCAAGCTGCTTGACTGTTTTAATAAGTTCCCAATCAGATTGGGTGTACGACTCAAAATCTTTTTCTGTCCATTCTGACATAGTGAATCCTCTAGGTAAGTGAGTAGTTTTATATCATACTCAGGATAAGACATTTTTCAGGTCATGTCCAGGACGATGGGTCTAGTGGCCAGGGCCGGTGGTGTACTGGCCGCGGTTGGTACCGTTGTTGTTGGATCCGTTGCCAGACCCGTAGTGGTCGTGGTTGTCGCTCTCGAGGAACGAGTAGTGCGTCGCACCGTCGGCGAGACCACCGCCGACGCCCATA
>CALJRR010000052.1 GCA_937976315.1 uncultured Candidatus Saccharibacteria bacterium
ACAACTGCCGATCGGCAAGTAACGCTCATGACACTTCATGCGGCTAAAGGTTTGGAGTTCCCGGTGGTTTTTCTGGCGGGACTGGAAGAGGGAATTTTGCCGCATGCGAGAGTGTTTGACAGCGGAAATGCTGATGACGTCGAAGAAGAGCGTCGATTGTGCTACGTTGGTGTAACTCGGGCGAGGGAAGAATTGTTCGTTAGTTGTGCTAGTTCTCGGACGCAATTTGGTCAGATTGGCTATAATATGCCATCGAGGTTTTTGGATGAGATGGGCTTGATGGCTGGTGGTGCTGATAGACCAGCTCAGCCGATGATAGAGCCTGATTTTTATTCAGAAGATATTGGTTTGGAAGTTGGTGATCGAGTTCGCAGCCCGAGTTTTGGTTCGGGGGAAATTATTGATAGCGAAGGGCTGAGCGTCACGGTTCAGTTTGACAACGGAAATATTAAGAAATTGAACGTCGAATTCGCACGCTTGGAGAAAATTTGATATAATAAGAATACCTGCGTTGTGGGTGTGAACTTATGGGTATAAGATTACAAGCAAAACACTATTCTAAGAAAATTACGTTCGTTTCTGGCGCGATATTGATGCTGGTTGGCGGTTTATTTTTTGTTAATCAAGCATTGGCTGACGCTACTAAGCCAGCAGCCAAGGCTGGCGAAAAGTTGGTGACGATTTACGACAGGGGCGCAGAAAAGACTATTGTTACAAAAGCGAGGACGATTCGCGAGGCTTTGAAATTGGCTAAGTTTTCTATTGATGAACGCCAAGACGTAGTCGAGCCGAGTCTTGATTCGGAGATGGTGGCAGAGAAATACAACATTAACATTTTCCGCGCTCGTCCAATAACAATCGTCGATGGAAATAAACGCTTGAAAATAACCACAGCTGAACAAACACCAGCTTTGATTGCGAAGGCCGCTGGGCTGACTTTATATCGCGAAGATAAGACGCATTTTACGAATTCTGACGATCTTTTGGTGAACGGCGTGGGTCTGGTGATGAAGATTGAACGATCAAAACAGCGAACGATAACCGAAGAAGTTGATGTTAATTTTGAGATTGAGCAGATTAAGGACAATTCTCAGCCGATTGGATTTAAGAGTGTTAAGCAGCTTGGGGAAAAAGGTGTACGGAAGGTGACTTATCAGGTTGAGGTAGAGAATGAGCGCGAGATTAGTCGTAAGGAAGTTGCTAGCGAAATCACAAAGCAGTCAAAGAAGCAGATTGAAATAATTGGCACGAAGCCTAAAAATCCATTGACGAAAAGCAAGGGCGCGCAAATATTTACCGACTCCAAGGGCGTAGGGCATCGCGAGACGTATTATGATTTGCCGATGAATATTGTGATAAAAGCTTGTGGTAGCGGCGGTACTTATACAGTGCGGGCGGACGGCGCGAAGGTTGATAAAGATGGTTATATTTTGGTGGCGGCTAATTATGGTAATTATCCGCGATGCTCGGTGGTTGAGACCAGTATGGGTCCAGGCAAGGTTTACGATACCGGTGGATTTGCAGCTAAGCATCCGCACGGATTCGACTTGGCGACTGACTGGACGAATGGAGATGGGCGCTAAATGGTTTCTTCTCATGGACCAAAAAAATCGCTTGGGCAGCACTGGCTGAAAGATCCAGAGATTTTAGCGGATATTGCTGAAGCGGCCGAATTGACGGGTGATGATGTTGTGTTGGAGATCGGACCAGGGTTAGGCACTTTGACTAGTCGCTTGTTGGCTCGAGCTAATTCGGTGACCGCCGTGGAATTTGACGCGGATTTGGCGCGAAAATTACCAGGGCAATTTCCTGGGAAAAAATTAACTGTCGTGAATCAAGATATATTAAAATTTGACCTGAACCAATTGCCAAAAAATTACAAAGTTGTAGCTAACGTCCCATATTACATTACCAGCAAAATTGTTGAAAAATTGATGACCGCGGAAAATAAGCCGAGCATTGCGGTGCTACTGGTGCAAAAAGAAGTCGCCGAGAGGATTGCGGCAGAGGCTGGGAATATGAGTATTCTGTCTGTTAGCGTTCAGATTTTTGCCGAAGCGGAGTTGGATATTGAGGTTCCTAGACAGTTTTTTACGCCACCACCAAAGGTTGACTCGCAGGTTGTGGTTTTAAGAACTCGTAATAATCCGTTAATTACTCCAGAAGATCAGAGAGATTTTTTCCGCATTGTTAAGGCTGGATTTTCTGCTAAGCGAAAGAAATTGCGCTCTAGCCTGAGCGGTGGTTTGGGGATTGATAAGATTGTGGCGGAAGAATTGCTGAAAAATGCAGGAATTTCACCAGATGCTCGCGCTGAAGATTTGGCGATTGAAGATTGGCAGCGGCTGCTCAAAGAATGGCGGGCGCGATGATTGCGGCAGATCAGCCGACGTGTTTTCCATCTGATCTATTGGTTGCGGTCTCGTCGAAAGATGACGGCACTATGCTCAATCGTATTCGCGGTCGCCACGTAGCTGAGGTGCTGGAAAATCGGCGGCGGTTTTGTGATCAAACTGGTGTTAAGTATGACGACGTTGTCTATCACGTGATTTCATACGACCAAGGACAAACGTTTGATAATATCGCCGAAGTTACTGAAGCTGACACGACCCGACATAACAACGAGGGGATTTTTGCTGATGCGCTATATACCGAAGCGGCTGGCATCGGTTTATTTTTACCAGTGGCGGACTGTATCGCCACAGTCATCTATGGTCCAAAGCGTCGGGCGCTGATGCTGGCGCATTTGGGTCGGCATTCGACAGTTGCGCAGTTGATGTCTCAGGCCGTTCAGTATTTTGTCGAGCGCGGTAGCCAGGAAAAAGATTTACAAATTTGGATGTCGCCAAGCATCACACAGAAAAATTATCGTATGGATTATTTTGATCATACAAATGATACGAATTGGCACAATTTCTGCCGTCAAACGGCTGATGGAATTTATCTAGACATGCAAGGGTTCAATCGTTCGCTAGCCATCCAGGCGGGCGTTCCTGCTGAAAATATTTTCATCTCGCCAATTGATACGGCGGACAATCCAAATTATTTTTCGCACTCATCGGGTGATATTGGCGGTAGGTTTGTTGTTGTTGCGTGTATGCGATATTGACCGTCGACAGTTGTTTGTAATAAAAAGCAACTCAGTATTTTAAGGCTGAGTTGCTTTTGTGATTAAAGGTTAATTAATCAATCAGATTTTCGTGTTTTAAATCCTTAACGGCGTTGGTAGCTTCTTCCTTGGTGAACTTCCACTGGTCGATAAGAGTTTTTTCCAAGTTGCTTCTGCTGTATTTTCCGTTCTTCAGGATGTCCATGGCACGCAGCTTTGCTCGCTCGGTGTAGTTGATGTTATATTCTTCGATAACTTCCTCTACGTCCGACCTTTCAAAGCCTTCAAGACCATTAGGATCGCTTAATACTTCAATTAAATGTTGCTTAGAATGCCAAAAATACCGTACGCTATTGGGATATTCTTTATCTCTGTTGTAGTTGCTCTCAATGCAGCGATATTCAATATCTCTACGTAGGTTTATTTTAAAGTCGTGATTTAGGAGATCGACTCCCTTTTCTGCCTCTTCCTTAGTAAATTTCCCACC
>CALJRR010000053.1 GCA_937976315.1 uncultured Candidatus Saccharibacteria bacterium
GCTGGCACGACACGCGACAATGTCGTTGGTAAAGTTTCGTACAAACGACGCAACGTAGATTCTGCGCCGTCAGATGACTATTCGCAATTTTGGCTCATTGACACAGCCGGACTGAAAACTGCCGAGGACGAATTTGAGGCGACCATTCAGGACCAAATCGCTGACGCTTCCGCCGCCGCTGACGTAATCCTCGTAACCGTCGACTCCACCGCATATCCTTCCGACGCTGATCGACAATTGGCCAAAAAGGCTCTAAAAAGCGGCAAGCCAGTCATTCTAATCGCCAATAAAGCAGACTTAAAAGGCTCTCTTTCTATCGACGAATTCAAACGACTCGGCATAAAAACCATCATAAAAACTTCCGCCGAGCACAGCATTGGCATTTCGGAGCTTCTTGATAGCATTGCCGAACTTATTCCGCCAGCCACCGAAACCGCGCCTGATGATATCATTCGCGTCGCGCTAATTGGTCGACCAAACGTCGGCAAAAGTAATCTATTCAACACTTTGGCGGGCAAGCAGCAAGCCATCGTCGCCAACGTCGCCGGCACAACTCGCGACGTAAACCGCGTTCAAGTTCGTTATCACGGTCAGACGATTGAGCTGCTCGACACCGCTGGAGTTCGCCGCCAGGGAAAGCAGGAAACCGGAATTGAGAAGTTCTCAGTTCTTCGCACAATGCAAGCCATCAACGAAGCCGACGTCTGCCTGCTTCTTATGGATGTCAATGAGCTTAACGTTCAATTGGATCAGCGCCTAGCTGGAATTATTGACGAGGCGGGCAAGGGGCTTGTTCTGGTCGTCAGCAAATGGGACTCCGTCGAAGGTAAAGACGCCTACACTCATGATGAAATCGCGCCACAGATCAGCTATAATTTCAAGTTCACGCCGTACGCGCCGTTAATATTCACTTCTTCCGTCACAGGGCAGAATGTCGCCAAATTGTTTGACCTAGCGCTTGATATTTATAAGCGTCGTCGCCAAGAATGTAAAACTCGTGCCTTAAACGATATTTTACAGAAAGCCATCGCCGCACATCCGCCAGCTGGCCTGAAAAACTCACATCCGAAACTTCGTTACATTGTCCAGACTGACGTTGCTCCGCCGTGGTTTGTTATCTACGGCAGCAATCTAAAATTCGTCCACTGGAGCTACAAACGTTACTTGGAGCGAACTTTACGTGAAGCTTTCAATTTTGCGGGAACGCCCATTAAAATGTCTTTCCGTGACGAAAAGCAGTTAAAGGCTAATCGCGAACGCGTCGCCCGCGGTCTGGCGCCAGTCACAAAAGCCTACAAACAGGCCAAAAACGCTGAAAAACTCGCTTAATCCTATTTTTACGCCAATTTCTCTTGACTTAAATATTATCGCGTGATATAAATAACATTGGCTTTTGTTGACAAGTCGAGTAAATCCTTGTCCGAAAGCGAACCTTGACAAGCAGATGATTAGATATAAGACGAAACTTAAGCATGAAGCGAGTTTTTGGTTGTTGATAGAAGATGTAATTGACAATTGAAATCTCGTTTCATGCTCAAATTAGGTAGCAGCATGAGTCTTTGTCGAAAGGCAAAGATGGCAACAATCTCGCCGCGAGAGAAATAGGAAGGAAGAGGAAGTGGAACG
>CALJRR010000054.1 GCA_937976315.1 uncultured Candidatus Saccharibacteria bacterium
ACTGGGGACACAAGGCTCTTCAGGCCTCTGCTCTACCAACTGAGCTAAAGAGCCACAAACTTGCTATTTAATTGTACTAAAGTTGTCGCCATCTGGCAAGGGTGTTATAATTTTATCGAGCGCGGGTGTCGTATAGCGGCTATTATGTGACCTTCCCAAGGTTGAGATGGGAGTTCGACTCTCCCCATCCGCACCAGGAATTATAAAAGCACCCTGTAAAATTGCAGAGTGCTTATTTATTTATAAATGTTCTATTTTTTACCGCCACGAATTGCGTCGATGAGTTCGATAGGGAATAGCATCATCGTCTTTTGGCTTGGCTCGGTGGAGATTCGCTCTAAGGTGTTTAGTGTTCGCAGATTGATAGCGCCTTGAGTTTTTGCTAGGATTTCTGCGGCCTGAGCTAATGTCTCGGCTGCGGCTTTTTCGCCGTCAGCGTTGATGATGTTGGCGCGGCGCTCACGTTCTGCCTCGGCTTGTTTGGCCATGGCACGCTTCATGTCGCCAGGAAGTTCGATATTCTGAATCTTAACGTTCTCGACATCGATGCCCCATTTGTCGGTTTCAGCATCAACAATTTCCTTGATCTGCTGGGAAATTTCTTCGCGCTTAGCAAGCAAATCGTCCATATCAACGTTACCGGTGACGTCGCGCAGTGCTGCTTGGGCAAATTGGCTAGTCGCGTAAATATAGTTCGTAGTTTCCAACACGGCTTTTGGCGCGTTGATGACTCGGAAATAGACCACCGCGTCAACGCCGACAGTGACGTTATCTTTGGTGATGACTTCTTGTTTTGGAACGTCAATTGGAGTTGAACGAATATCGACCAACATCATCGTCTGTAGACCTGGAATGACGACTCTCAATCCTGGTTCGCGAACGCCAGTAAATTTACCGAGCGTTAAAACCACGCCGCGCTGATATTGATTGACGATTTTAATGCCGCTTAGCACATAAAGACTGATAAACGACAAGATTATTACTACAAATGCTTCCATTTTTCCTCCTATTTATATAGATCTATTGTAGCATTTTGTGCGAGGAAAGTGTAAACGGCGTACGGCTTTTTGGCTTTATGGATTTCGCGATATAATGGGAGTATGAGTGATAGTAGGCAGCCGCTGGCTGAACAGATGAGGCCGCAGACGCTGGACGAGGTGATAGGGCAGAGTCATTTGCTTGGCGAGGGCGAGTTATTGAGGCGGATTGTTAAGAATGGTGAGCCGGTCAGTTTGATATTGTGGGGTCCACCAGGAACTGGAAAAACAACGTTGGCGCGGATTATTGCGCGCGAGGTGAAAGCGGAATTTATTGAATTATCGGCAGTTACGAGCGGAAAAAAAGACGTTGAGCAAGTAATTGAGCATGCCCGTCAAAATTGGAATTTAGGACTCAGGACAATTCTATTCGTTGACGAAATTCATCGTTTCAATAAGGCTCAGCAAGACGCGTTTTTGCCGCACGTTGAGAGTGGGTTAATTACGTTAATCGGTGCGACGACCGAGAATCCGAGCTTTGAAGTTATCACGCCGCTACTGTCGCGTTCGCGGGTTTTGGTTCTTCAGCGATTGACAAAAGACGAAATTATATTGGTATTAAAAAGAGCGCTGAAAGTTCTGAAAAAGTCCAAACAAGTTTCGCCCAAAGCTCTGGACTATTTGGCGGAATTATCGGACGGCGATGCAAGGGTGGCGCTGGGCAATTTGGAATTGGCACTGAGTTTTAATGAAAAAGTGACGCCGGAAGTGGTTAAGGCGGCGGCTCAGAAACGGCTTCCGGGCTATGATAAAAAAGGCGATTCGCATTACGACGTGATTTCCGCTTTTATCAAGTCATTACGGGGCAGTGACGCGACGGCTGCGACGTATTATTTGGCGCGGATGATTGACGCGGGCGAGGATCCGAAGTTTGTTGCTCGGCGAATGGTGATTTTTGCATCGGAAGATATTGGACTGGCGGGTTATGGTGCGCTGAGCTTGGCA
>CALJRR010000055.1 GCA_937976315.1 uncultured Candidatus Saccharibacteria bacterium
TAGCGCACAGCAGTTTCTAAATCAACATTTTGTTTTTCTTTGAAGTATTCTATAAAGTTTACCAGCACCTCAGTATCAGTGTCTGAATAAAACTTAAATCCCTCTTTTATAAGGTTTTGTTTGATGCTTTCGTAGTTTTCTATAATACCATTATGCACTATAGCGATTTTTCCTGACTGTGAGCGATGAGGGTGCGAATTTACATCGTTGGGTACCCCGTGAGTAGCCCAGCGAGTATGCCCCATACCGCAGCCATAAGTAGGAACATTTTCTCCTGCCTTGGCTACCAAATCGGATAGCGTTCTTGACTCCGGAAGAGCGCGAAAAGTCAGATCTTGATTTGGTTGTGGCTGGTATTGAAAGCGGTATAACAATGGTCGAGGCTGGCGCTAAAGAAGTTTCGGAGGATGTAATTGTTGATGCGATGGCGTGGGCTCACCAGATGATGCAGCCAGCGATTGCCTTGCAACGCGAATTGGCGGAAAAAGTTGCGCCAGTACAGCAGGAATACGATTTAATTTTGCCAGACGAATCAATTCAGCAAACGGTTAACGCGTGGGCTGATGGGAAATTTGGTGAGAAAATCCGTCGTCCATATCCAGAGCGCAATGAAATGATAAGCGAAATTCGCGCTGAGTTCCATGAGGCGATGGCGGAAAAATTGGGACTAGACGAGGAAGAATATGGCGAAGTTCGTGGCGATTACGATGAAGCGTTCACTTTGGCTCTGCATAAAGATGTTCGTCGAGGAATTGTTGCTGAACGGGTTCGTCCTGACGGTCGACAATTGACCGAGATTCGCCCGCTCAGTTCGGAAGTTGGATTCTTGCCGCGTGCTCACGGCTCCAGCTTGTTTACGCGTGGCGTGACTCAGGGTATGAATATTGTAACTTTGGCACCGCTTAGTTATTCGCAATTGATTGACACTATGGAAATTACCGACGGTGAGCGACGTTATATGCATCATTACAATGCGCCGGGCTATACAGTTGGTGAGGTTAAGCGAATGGGCAGTCCAGGTCGACGTGAAATTGGTCACGGATACTTGGCGGAACGCGCTTTGCTTCCAGTTTTACCAACTGAAGAAGATTTTCCATATGCTATTCGCTCAGTTACTGAGATTATGAGTCAGAACGGTTCAACTTCGATGGCGGCGACCTGTTCTAGCTGTTTGGCGTTGATGGACGCTGGCGTGCCAATTTCGGCTCCAGTGAGTGGAATTGCGATGGGATTGATGATGGATGGCGATACTCCGTATGTGTTGAGTGATATCGCTGACGCTGAGGACTTTGCTGGTGATATGGACTTTAAGGTAACTGGAACTTCAAAGGGTATTACGGCTCTTCAAATGGATATGAAGGTTCATGGTTTGCCAGTGGCGGTATTGCGTCAGGCAATTGAGCAGAGTAAAGCGGGTCGCGCGCACATTTTGGAACATATGCTTAGTGTGCTTCCAGGGCCTCGTGAGTCGCTTAGTCCGTATGCGCCACGAATTGAGAAGATTAAGATTGACCCAGATAAGATTGGCGTGATTATTGGTAAGGGTGGTGAGACGATCAATAAGATTACCTCGGAAACTGGCGCTGAGATTGATATTAAGGAAGATGGTCTGATTACCGTGGCTAGCCCAGACGGTGCGTCGATTGAAAAGGCTATGAACTGGATTAAGGATCTGGTTGAAGAGCCAGAAGTTGGCAAGATTTACGAAGGTAAGGTCGTCGGCATTAAAGATTTTGGCGCGTTTGTGAATATACTTCCTGGTGTTGACGGAATGGTTCATATTTCGAAATTGGCGGAACGTCGAGTTGAAAAAGTGACTGATGTCGTGAAAGAAGGGCAAACCGTTCGCGTGAAAATCACTGGAATTGACGAGCGCGGTAAGATTAATTTGACGATGATTGGTTTATAAATATATAATAGCGAAAGCGTAATTTTAGGAGGAAAATTTATGGACAATAGCAACAACAACAAACCTCAAACACCGCCTCAGCCACAATTCCAGCAGGCTCCACAGCAGCCTCAGGTTCAGCAGCCTCAGCCACAACAACAATTCCCACAACAACCAGTCATGGGAACTCCATACCAAATGCCACCA
>CALJRR010000056.1 GCA_937976315.1 uncultured Candidatus Saccharibacteria bacterium
TGGATTGAATTTACTCCAAACGAAGAAGGAAAAGGCTTCGAGTTTGAAAATGCTATCGTCGGTGGTGTGGTTCCTCGTGAATTCATCCCAGCGGTTGAAAAAGGTTTGATTGAGTCAATGGCGAATGGTGTCCTTGCTGGTTACCCAATCGTTGACGTGAAAGCTAAACTTTACGATGGTTCATACCACGATGTCGACTCCTCAGAATTGGCGTTCTCATTGGCAGGTTCGATAGCTGCTCGTGAAGGTATTAAGCAAGCTAACCCAATCTTGCTTGAGCCAGTTATGAAGGTTGAAGTTACTACACCAGAAGACTTCATGGGTGACATCATCGGCGACCTTAACTCACGTCGCGGACGTATCGACGCTATGGAAGACTTGATGGGTGGCGCTAAGTTGATTAAGGCGTTTGTGCCATTAGCAAATATGTTTGGCTACACATCGGACATTCGCTCAATGTCTCAGGGTCGCGCCGCTTCAACGATGGAATTGGCTCAATACGAGGAAGTTCCGCCAAACGTTGCGCAAGAGATTATCGAAAAGCGAAATAAATAATCTCTACCTCATAAAAAATCCTCGGAGCGAATCCGGGGATTTTTGTTTGGCTAAATTTCAGGTTTATAAGTTTGGAATTGTTAGGTTTCGTTCAGAGAGTTCTTCTTTGATTCGTTTGGTCAATTTGCGCGCTTTTGTCGCCTGAACACTATCTGTGCCATATCTGTTTTCAATATCTTCCAGTCGTTGGTTTGTGGTTATCGGCTTGCCGTCTGGGCTAGTTGTCATGTCTGCCAAGTTTAAGATAAGCAATTCGTCCGTCCAATTTTCTACGTCAGGATCTCCGTGATTAAATACAGAATCAGCCCAATTGAAACCAGATAATTCTAATATTCTACCGCCTTCATGCTCGTGATCCGTCTGATTTTCAACAAAAGCATAGGCAAAGTCGTGCGTCAGTCCCATTAAAAATAAGCTGCGTGCCACGTCTTCTTCCATATTGAAGATCTCGCGAGCCAGATTGTAAGATTTGTACGCCACTCCGCGCATATGAAATAATCGCGAGTCTGACAATCCAATGAATTTCAGGTTATTTTTCATGATATCTGCGTGTTGCGACGGAATAAATTGATGAATTGTCGGCGAATTGGGCGACCGACAATGTTACCGAATGATGCGCCAATTGCTACTGCCACGCCGATGAGGATTGCTCGCGCTAAGATAGCCAAGGCTGGTAGGAAGTTTGCACTGTTCGGTGGATATAGGACGACGCCCATTAATCCGTTGTAGAGCGACAATCCTGGGACTAGCGGTACGATTCCCGCCGCGATGATCGCCAGGGAAGGGAATCTCCATAATCTGGAAGTCATAACTGCGACCAGCCCAATTACCGCCGCTGCGATACCACTCGCTGTTACGATATCAAAACCAAAGCTCATTGCTAATCTTGAAATCCACCAGCCGAAAATTGCGATTAATCCAGAGATAACCATTCCCAAAAATCGAGAATGATTCCTCAGAACGAACGCCGCCGCGATAATTCCAGCGCCCAAATATTGCGTGTGTCCGTCCGCCAATGTCAATCGATCCGGCGTTGCTGGGAAAGTAATGCCAAATTTTGTCGCAATGTACAATCCGACCATCACGCCAGCAATTACGCCGCCCGTCGCCATTACGACTTTTAATAATCTGGCGTTGGCGGTCATGTAATATTCGTCGATTGCGTCCTGAAATGCGCCGACAAACATTAATCCTGCCACCAATAAGACAATTCCACTGATAACCAACAATGTTGCGTTGATGCTCAGCCCCAGATAATTGCTACACCAAGCTGCGCCCGCCGCCACCAATGTTACGAAAATCGCCACGAGGGCTTGCGAATAAAACAACGGTGCGCCAATACGCCCTAGCCACCTCAGTAGTCCAGTCGCTGAGAATCCGAGCAGAAACGCTATCGATGCCATAAGTAAACTGCCGCCGTACAGAATGACGGAACCCGCGCTCACTAATCCGCCCGCCGCGTAAACGACTAGCCGGGAATGTTCGGTGGGTTTTTTGAGTATTTGTTGCAATCGCTCTTCGGCTTCTTCCAGGGAAAGTTGTTTGCGACGAATGTCGAGGGCTAATAATTGCAATGCTTGAATCAATTGATAATTAGGGTCGTCAGGAACGATAACTCGCGCCATCGTCAAAGGCTCATGGCTAACTCCGCGGTCTTGAGAAATTGTCACCAAAGTGTAGCTCACGTCCACATGAACGGGTCTGCGGCAATATGTCCGCGTAATTCCTTGCGCCATACGCACCACATCGCGCGCCACCACGCCCATGCTCAGAAGCTGCTCGGCAATCGTCATAGCCAGGCGCAAAGCTCGCATATTCGGCGTCAAACTTTCATCAATTTTCTCCAGATGATGCTCCGGCTCAAAGCTGTAAAGATTAGCGACTCGGGCTAATGATTGCTCAATGAATTTTGGTACTTTTTTCTTCACAATATCTAGTGTAACAAATTTTATACCAATAGAAATAGCCCGCCAAGAGAGCTCTAGCTCAAGGCTTAAGCCTCAAAGCGAGCTATTCCTAGCGGGCGTGTTAGCCCTTTGTTCGAACGACTAAACGTCGTTCATATTAGCGCATGCGTGTGGATATTCAGCTACCTGAAGTGTACTGAACTCGGTTGGAGTTGGCAGTCCTTAGCGCTCCGTATGTGGCGCGCTGATCTTCTGGGATCATTTCCCAGTATTGCCTTGCGATTGCTTCCGCTGCCTTGCGCTTGTGCTCAGACTCAGCAAGCGCCTTGTTAAGCTCACCGTTTTCGTCCTTGGACTTAGCAAGCTCTCGCCGAAGCTCGTTGATTACGTTGGCGTGCTTGGCGGTCCTCTTGTTGAAGAAGAGAGCACACGCTACAAACGTGAGCATCACTGCGTAGTCAACGATAAGTTGCATCGCTAAAAACCTCGGAGAGGTTAGTAATGCTAGCGACGGTAGCGGCTGCCCCAGGGCGTAAAGGCCAAGGGCGGCAACCAGTGGCCAGATGATAAGCAGGAATGCGGCGCAGACCGTATAGAACTTCCTGTTCACATGGATCACTTCCTTTGCACGGATATTTTTACGTCTAAAGGGCAACTCTTGCCCTAGAGACGTGCTCTAGGTAAGAGCTGATATTATTTATATCACACTTGCACATAAAAGTCAACACTAGTCAACTTTCTGTAAAATAATGCCCGTTCTGGCTGGCAAGTAAACTTTAAGATTGTGGCTATTATCAGCCGGGGAAGTAAAAAATCGGGAATTATGGTCTATTCGCTCCTGTCCGCCGAAGTTCTTGTCGTCGCTACTTAATGCCAACTTATAAGAGCCAGCTTCTGCGGGTACTGCGTAATCTGAGTGGGATTTGTCGGGCGAAAAATTGATAACAAATAAAAAGTCGCCGTGCATAAAACTGACCATATGATCAGATTGGCGGACTGTCAGGTGTTGAATGCCAGAATTGTCAATTTGTCGAATAATCTTCATTAGCGCCGCGTCAAAATCGCCCAACCATTGATATTTTAAGAAGCCATTGTCGCGTAAATTCCATTGCCGACGAGCGTGCTTAAACGACCAATTATTGCCTTCACGCGGAAAATCAATCCATTCCGGATGCCCGAATTCATTGCCCATAAAATTCAAATAACCGCCGCCGTGCAGCCCAGCGGTCATCAGACGAATCAGTTTATGCAGCGCCACGCCACGTTCAGCTGTTAAGTCTGGATCAATTTTATCCATATGCCAATACATATTTTTATCAATAAGTCGGAAAATCAGCGTTTTATCACCGACGAGCGCTTGATCGTGACTTTCGGCGTAATTGATGACTTTTTCCTCTGGCCGATGCGAACTCAAAGTGTAAGCTAATTGCCCCAAATCCCAATCTTCATCATTTTTCTCTTTCAGAGTTTTTATCCATAAATCTGGCGCACCCATTTGCAAGCGATAATCAAATCCCAGCCCGCCGTCTTTCGCTGATGTGCCCAGCCCAGGGAAACCGCTCATTTCCTCTGCAATTGTCATGGCGTCGGGGCGAACGGCGTGAATGGTTTCATTTGCCAATCTTAAATAAGCGAGCGCGTCTTTGTCGACATTATCGCGGAAATAATCATCATAACTAGTGAAACTTTTTCCGAGTCCGTGATCGTGGTAAATCATACTAGTTACGCCATCAAACCTAAATCCATCAATGTGATATTCATCTAGCCACCATCGGCAATTGCTTGCCAAAAAATGCAAAACTTCTGGCTTGCCGTAATCGAATAATCGCGAATCCCATTCTGGATGATTTGTTGGCTTGAAATATTGTGTCGGATCGCCGGCAAAATTGCCCAGACCTTCGACTTCGTTTTTGGCGGCGTGAGCGTGGACGAGGTCAATGATGACGCGCAGTCCCAGCCCGTGCGCAGTGTCGACCAATTTCTTAAAATCGTCGGGCGTGCCAAATCTTGACGAAACCGCGAAAAAATTGCTGACGTGATAACCGAAACTGCCGTAATATGGATGCTCGGCGATTGCCATAAGTTGAATGGTGTTGTAACCAGATTCTTTGATTCGTGGCAAAACATCCGTGGTGAATTCGCTGAAACTGGCGACTTTTTCTTCCTGGCTACTCATGCCAACGTGCGCTTCGTAAATTAGTGGAACTTTTGGCTTGGGCGGGGTTTTATATTGCCAATTGTAGGGAGTTTTTGGCGACCACACGACCGCGGAAAAATCGACAGAATTTTCGTCCTGAACGACGTAATTTGCGTATGAAGGCAGCCGCCAGCCGTCGCCGCCAGGCCAATAGACACGCAATTTATATTTTTGTTCGTGACGAAGTGAATCTTCAGGAAGATTTATGCTCCATTCGCCGTTTTTATCGCGATTTAAGGCGAATTCCTCACGTTCTTTCCAATCTGAAAAATCGCCAACTAAGAACATCCGAGTGGCATTCGGCGCCCATTCTCTAAACGTCCAGCCCGTATCCGTTTTATGAAGTCCGAAATGCAAAAAACCCATCGCGAATTCGGCTGGCGTCTTGCTGCTTAAAATATTTTTCAGTTTCGAAGAAATATACTTCTCACGCGCCTGAATTGTGGATTTGTGTGGGGCTAGCCATTGGTCCAAATCAACGAGGGTTTTACTGCTCATGTTTCTAGTGTAGCGGAAAAAACTGATATAATCTATTAAATGAAACCTTTTTCTTTTGAAATAACTTCACGATTTAACGACACGTTGGCGCGAACGGGAATTATTCACACGCCACACGGTGATATTAAAACGCCGGCGTTTATTGTGGTTGGAACTAAGGCTAATGTTAAGGCGATGATTCCTGAGATGGTGAAAGATGTTGGCGCACAGGCGGTGCTGGCGAATGCTTATCATTTATATCTGCAGCCGGGGCATGAATTGATTGAAAAGGCTGGATATCTTGGCAAATTTATGCACTGGGATGGTCCGACTTTTACGGATAGCGGTGGGTTTCAGGTTTTGAGTTTGGGTTCTGGCTTTAAGAAGGTTTTGGCAATGAGTACTGACGTCGATGAAGAAATTGCGATTGCTAAAAAATCGTCGCGTCATGCTTGGGTGGACGAAAATGGTGTGATGTTTAAGTCGCATCTGGACGGCTCTTACCATAAATTCACGCCAGAATTGTCCATGCAAATTCAGGCTGGAATTGGTGCTGACATTACTTTTGCGTTTGACGAATTGACCTCTTTGATTGATCCGTACAAATATCAAGTTGAGGCGCTGGCCAGGACGCATGCTTGGGCGGAGCGAAGTTTGGCGGAAGTCAAGCGCTTAAGGGTGGCTCGTCCAGATAAGCCGTATCAAGCTTTATTTGGTGTTTTGCAGGGCGCGAATTACGAGGATTTGCGGAAACAAACTGCCGAGTTTTTGGGCGCAATGGATTTTGATGGCTATGGAATTGGTGGCGCGCTGGAAAAGGAAACGATGGCGCAGACGATTCAGTGGGTCAATCAAATCTTGCCTGAAAATAAACCGCGTCATTTACTGGGAATTTCCGAGCCTGATGATATTTTTGCGGCGATTGAGCAGGGAATTGACACCTTTGACTGCGTGAGTCCGACGCGAGTGGCCAGGAACGGCGCCGCGTATACGCCGTTTGGTCGGATTAATGTGCGTGGCCGAAAATACCGCGAGATGTTTGCACCGATTATGGACGATTGCGATTGCTATACTTGTAGGAATTACACGGCGGCTTATCTCTGTCATCTTTTGCACGCCCGTGAGTCGTTGGCTGGAACGTTGTTGTCAATTCATAACGAGCGATTTATCGTTAAGTTGGTTGATGATATTCGTACCAGCTTGGAGGACGAGACTTTTTATGAGTTCCGTGATTCGTTCCTGACGAAGTATTATAGTAAGAAATAGGCTATTTACAACTGATTGGAAAATCGTTATAATTAAACTCATACGCCGTGAGGTCTTTTTTATGGACTGTACCCGCGTGAAAAATAATAATTAAATTAAGGAGAACTTCTACAAATGGCAGATGCATTTGACCGAAGCAAACCGCACGTTAACGTTGGTACAATGGGCCACGTTGACCACGGTAAGACTACGCTGACTGCTGCGATTACTGCAGTGTTGGCAAAGCGCCTACCAAGCGCAGTTAACAAACCTGTTGCGTACGACCAGATCGACAACGCACCAGAAGAGAAGCAACGTGGTATTACTATCGCGTCTTCACACCAAGAGTATGAATCAAAGAATCGTCACTATGCACACGTTGACATGCCAGGACACGCTGACTACGTCAAGAACATGATCACCGGTGCTGCTCAGGTTGACGGTGCGGTATTGGTTATCGCTGCAACTGACGGCCCAATGCCTCAAACTCGTGAGCACGTTTTGCTTGCAAAGCAGGTTGGTGTGCCAAAGATCGTTGTCTTCTTGAACAAGATGGACATGGCTGACGAGGAAATGGTTGAGCTGATCGAAGAAGAAGTTCGCGAACTTCTTGAAAAGAACGGCTTCGACAAAGACGCTCCAATCATCAAGGGTTCTGCTCTTAAGGCTCTTGAAGGTGACGAGAAATACGAAGACGCTATTATGGAATTGGTTGACGCAATGGACAGCTACATTCCAGAGCCAGCACGTGACATGGACAAACCATTCATTATGCCAATTGAGGACGTCTTCTCAATTAAGGGTCGTGGTACAGTAGCAACTGGTCGTATCGAGCAGGGTGTTGTTAAATTGAACGACGAAGTTGAAATCGTTGGTTTGAAGCCAACTCAGAAGTCAGTTGTAACTGGTATTGAGGCCTTCAAGAAATCTCTTGACCAAGGTCAAGCAGGTGACAACGCAGGTGTCTTGCTACGTGGTATTGAGCGCAGCGACATTGAGCGCGGTCAAGTTTTGGCAAAGCCAGGCACAATTACTCCACATACTGAGTTTGAAGCTGAAGTTTACATCTTGAAGAAGGAAGAAGGCGGTCGCCACACTCCATTCTCAAAGGGCTACAAGCCACAGTTCTACTTCCGCACAACTGACGTTACTGGTGAAGTTGAATTGCCAGCTGACAAAGAAATGGTTATGCCAGGCGACACTGTAACCTTCAAGGTTAAGTTGCTTGCACCAATCGCTATGGAACAAGGTTTGAACTTTGCTATCCGCGAAGGTGGCCGTACAGTTGGTGCTGGTGTTGTTACAAAGATTAACAAATAATCTTGATAACACAAGCCTAATTAAATCCCCCGAACTTTCGGGGGATTTTTTGATTGCTACAAGAAGGGGTTAATTGACAAAGCGGTAATGTTTATGGCAGAATAAAGACATCTAATATAAAACAGAAAAAGGAGATTTTGGTGAATAAACAGAAATTGCTAATTGTTGGCGGCGGTGGAATGGTCGGTGCGACGGCGGCTTATGCGTGTGCGTTGCGTAGTGTCATTGAAGAGATTGTGTTGATTGACCGTAATGAGGATTTGGCTTGGGGTCAAGCGGCCGACATTAATGACGCGATGGGAATTGACAGAAATGTCGTGGTTCATACGGGAAATTATTCTGATATCAATGACGATGACATCGTTGTGATTACTGCGGGTGCGCCGCAACTTCCTGGTCAGACTCGATTAGAATTGATTGACGTTAATGCGAAAATTATGCGTGATATTGTGAAAAATATTATGGCGAATGGCGCGAAGCCGTATTTGGTGATTGTCAGTAATCCGGTTGATGTTCTGACTTACGTGGCGCTTAAGGAATCTGGTTTGCCGAAAAATCGCGTGTTTGGGACGGGTACGACGCTTGATACTTCGCGAATGAAGTCGTATTTGGCAGATGCTTTCAATGTCGACAGTAAGGCGGTTGACGCTTATATTCTGGGCGAGCATGGCGATTCATCATTTTCGACAATTGAAACGGCGCAAATTGGTGA
>CALJRR010000057.1 GCA_937976315.1 uncultured Candidatus Saccharibacteria bacterium
CTTTTCGCGCTCTTCCGGAGTCAAGAACGCCTTAAATTCGCCATTGACTCGACCCACGCGCAAACCAGCCACTGGACCGTCAAACGGCGTGCCAGTTAACATTAACGCACTAGACGCAGCGATCATCGCAATCACATCTGGGCGGAAACTCGGATCCATACTCAAAACAGTCGCGACGACTTGGATTTCCTGTCGATAACCCTTCGGGAAAAGCGGACGAATCGGACGATCAATCAATCGACCAATCAACACAGCTTCATCGCTTGGACGACCTTCGCGCTTGATAAATCGACTGCCAGAAATCTTACCTGCTGCATAAAACTTTTCTTCGTAATCAATTGACAATGGAAAATAATCCAATTGCACTGGACGCGGACTAACCTGAGCGCTACCCAAAACTACAGTGTCGCCATAGCGCACCAAAACGCTACCAGTCGTCCTAAAACCGACGCGATTCACTTCTAAAGTCAGCGGCCGACCACAAAAATCAGTGGTAACACTAAAAATCTCCTTGCCGCTTGGATTAATAATTGCCATAGATCCTCTCTTTCTCGCAAAGACAGTAACAGGTGCGTGCTGGTTTACCGGTCAACACACCACACATCCATCACCGTCTGCGGGTTATATTCGCGTATTTTATTATATCACAGCGGTGTGCGCTTTATAGGCTTTATAGAAAGCCAAAACTAGACACAATTCACTCTGAAAATCAATCTCCTTTGATGAACGGCAGCTCACCATACAATACACGTTACATTTGCTCCTATAGCGCCTGGCCTAACCGTTTAACTCTGTTTGCTGCTTCGTATTTCCTACAAATCAGCCAGCTCTTTAGCGTCCGGATCTTCGCCACGCAATACGGCGTGAACACGCTTATCGGCCTTATAGGTTGCCGGAATCTCTCCTAGTGCTTTTAGGACATTCTCTGGGCTTGAAGGCCTATACGGCGAGACGGGGGGAGCAATGACTATATCCCTTGTCTCGGGGTGCGCCAATATCCGAATAGCGACATCAGTAGCGGCTCGAAGATAGTGTGGTGAATCTGTAATGATGCTGATAGGATGTTCTTTATTGCGCTCTAGGACACCTAGATCTAGTAGTTCTTTGATCTGACTATCACTCGTTGGCCGTGGAACACCGCGCTTTCTCGGCACCGCAACAGCATTTAGCAATGTTGCACGAGTACCATCGAGCAAGTGATACGTTACTAAGACATTTTCTCGATCCGGAACACCCGGTATACTTGGCTGGTTGTCGCTAGGTGCAGTCTCCTCAATACCATTCTCCCAGTCAATTAAGCCATGCCTATCAAAGTAAGCCTCAAGACCCAGTCGTCCAATAGCCATCTCCGTGGCGAATGCTTCATCCCAACTACCAGCCTCAACCTTTTTGCGTAGCTCATCCCGCAGCCAAGGTGATTTTTCCTTGAGCCTATCCATGTCAACACCGCCAAGCGATCTTGATACTGCCGCCAAAATGGCATCAGGATCTTTTTCGGTTGGTATACTATTCCAGCGCTGACGCTGTCCAACTAGTAAATACGTGTCCTGAACAGCGATATCTCGTGGATTTTTACCTCGCGCAGCCTGTAGACGTTTTGGCATCTCTTCTGCTGATCCACCTAGAACAATACTACTACCATACTCTACGGTACTATCGGCCGGATTTGACTCTAGAAAACGCATATCACCATAGTGTAGCTGTTCAGCCAACGGTCGCAACCTAGAATAGTTTTCCTCATTAACCCGTACCTTACCGTCGCCACCTTCCATAGTGCCATGCTGGACACCCATAAAGCGCGCCCACATGAAATCTCGCGAACCTGGCGCTAACTCACCACCACTTTCAATATCACTAGCAACTGCCTGCGCGGCTTCAGCAAATTGTTGGTTAGAACAGTCTGTTGCGATAACGCCTAATATATCAATTATGGTCTGGCGATTTCCTTCGCCAAGAAATTCTCTTTCTGGCACCCAGAGTGGCTTATTGGGAAGTGTAGATTCTCTATTCATAATGATTAATTATAACATAAAAATTATAATAATTCAACCCCAATTATCTAATACAACACATTACTCCTATTCCCTACCATGATTATATCGTATAGGTATAGTGTTATAATTTACTCATGTCACTTCAGCTAGATTCAGTAAAAAATCGCCAGAAAAGCTGGAAAAGCTATGTCTTAACTATAATCGCAATCTTAATGATTCTTGGTGGAGTTTATTTGCTTGCTCTCATCAGCACGCCCCTTATTTTGTCGCAAAACATCAACCCAAAAGACAACCACACCACTCAGCTCATCACTAAAACTGAGAATAAAATTACCGAAAATCGACTTTACATACCGAAAATCGACATAAATTTGCCTTATAGTACTGGCGGCGCCGAAACAATGGAACATGGTGCGTGGTGGCGTAAACCAGAAAACGGCAACCCAAAAGATGGCGGCAACTTTGTCTTATCTGCACACCGTTTTATTATGGGCCTAACTCCTCAGCAGACGCTCAGAAAATCGCCTTTTTATAATATTGATAAATTGACTATCGGCGATGAAATTATCATTGACTATAACGGCGTGCGCTACAATTACGTCATCAGCGAAAAACAAAGTGTTAAACCAGATGCCATAGAGATCGAACAACGTACAGATCAGCCGCAATTAACTCTTTATTCCTGCACTTTGGGCGGCGCAAACGACGGACGAGATGTGATTATCGCCAAATTGAAAAAATAGCCAGAACAACAAAAATCCCCTTTTCGTCAAAGGGGATTTAAGCAGTTTTTAACGTAAATTATTTACGCAAACCTAATTTGGCAACAACTGCTTTGTAGCTCTCAAAATCAGTTCGCTCCAAATATTTCAGCAAACGCTTGCGCTTACCAACCATTTGGATCAAGCCGCGACGAGCCATGAAGTCGTGCTTATTCGCCTTCAAATGCTCTGTGACTTCTTTGATACGAGCCGTCAAAACTGACACCTGAGCTTGTGGGCTACCGACGTCGTTTTTATTGACCTGAGTCAAAGCAATTGCTTTCGCTTTATTCTCTTTGCTAATCATAGCTCTGTAATTATACCAAGCTTCTCTGTTTTTTGCAATTAGCTAGTAATCCCGAAGTCCGCCAGAGTCTTTGCCTGATCAATAGAATAGTCGGCAATTTTCGTACGACGCAAATTCTCGCAATACGCGCCCGTCCCTAATTTCTCGCCAATATCCACTGCCAACGTTCGAATATAAGTTCCGCTTGAAACGTGAGTTCTGATCTTTAATTTGGGATATTCGTATGCCAATAACTCCAATGAGTAAATTTCTATCACACGCTTAGGAATCTCAACTTGTTTACCTTCACGCGCCAATTTATACGCTCTTTCACCGTTAATTTTTATTGCGCTAAAAATCGGCGGCGTCTGCTCAATTTTTCCCACAAATTGACTAATCACCCGCTGAATTTCATCCAAACTCGGCTCATAATCAGACACATCAGTAATTTCGCCTTCTGGGTCGCCCGTAGAACTATTCTTGCCCAGAATAATTTCCGCCTCATACCACTTATCTAACTTAGTAAAAGTTTCAGCTTCGCGGCATTTCTTTCCAGTCACAATAATCATTAGCCCCGTAGCGAACGGATCAAGCGTACCCGTATGGCCAACCTTCACCTTCTTTCCTGCCTGATTAGATAAAACTCGTCGCAAGCGCGCCACCACCCCAAAGCTAGTCATTCCCTGAGGTTTGTCTATGAGAATCACTTCGTCCATCAACTATTGTCCTGGGATGTGGAATTGTGCTGGATTGAAGTCTGCATTTTGAGCTGGCTGAGTTGGCATCGCGGTGATCGGCGCGGGCGCTGGAGCTTGCGGAGCAGCTACTGGCTCAGGAGCCACCCCTAACGGTGCAATCTGTGGCAATCCATTTACATCAACACCTGTAGGCGCTGGCGGCATTGGTGGCAAAGCGCCGAAATCTGGCATTGCTGGCGGCATTGGCAAATCGAAACCTGGAATGCTATTTTCAGGATTTGTTATTGCTGGCTCAATTGGCGCAATCGGCTGGCTCGGAGCTGGCGCTACTGGAGCGTTCAATTGATTTGTGTCATTGGTAATTGCCGAAATAATCGACTCTTCAGATTGTGGCGCAACAGGTATCGTCGACAATTTTTGCTCAGCGGCGTTAGTTGTCGCGAACGGATCAATCTTTGGTGGCTCATCAGACGCGCCCATAGCCGCATTTAACGGAGTATCGCCAAACGACGGCGTATTGTCACCCACATATTTACCGTGCGTTAAGATAGTTTTGTTTTGATCGCTAGCCAATTCCCTAATCTTATCCTCGGCAGCCTGTGTAGTCGTTGCGTTCAGAGTGCCACCCATCAGTGGAGTTTCCTCAAAAGAAAGTTCGCCCTTTGAAACTATTTTTTCACTCGGCTTTTCTTCCTCGACTTGTGGCTCCTCCTTTATTGGCTCAATTTTAGCCAATTTCTCTTCGGCGATTCTAGCAGACTCTTCTTGCTTTTCCTTCGCTGTTTGTTCAGCTACTTCATCAACATCGCCCTTCTTTTCGTGACTAATCGACAAAGTTCCGTCCGCGTGTACAGTTTCCTCATCTTTCTCCGCTTCTTCAGTTTTATTCTCTGAAGCTTCCTCTTTTTCTGGAGATTTTTCTTCAATCTTTTCAATCTTCTGCGGCTCGTCCTCTACTTCGCTCTCTGCAATCTTTGAAACCACCAATTGCTGATTTGCGCCAGCCGCCATAAGTTCTGCGGCCGTGGTCATAACCTTTGATGACGTATTGCTATTACTGAACCTCTCAGTTACCGCCACAATTCCCGTAAGCAAAGCCGTCGCCATCTGCTCGTCCAGAGTTACCTTCGGCGTTTTCAGGTCATCAAGCAATTCCACAACCATTTCACTCACACCACTGGCGTTAGATTCATGCCAATCAACGGAACCCAGACCACTCTTTACGTCGCCCGCCGTTATAGCCACGACCGTAGCATCGTGCAAAATCTTACCATGCGCAGTCAAAGCCGTGTCAATACTTTCACTATTTTCAACATTTAGCGCCAGAACCAACTCAACGTTATAATCGCCCTGTGAAAATTCCAAGTCTTTATCGGTAATCGTCGTACGATATGGCGTAATGAAAATCTTTACGGCATCGTCAACAACTTTATAGCGCAAATGGTCAGCCTTCTCTTTATCCAAGGCAATAATAAAATCACGCAAAGAATCTGCGGTCTGCTCAAACGTTTTATCAGGATTCAAGAACGTAATTGCTGGCGGAATGTCGCCGCTAAACACAGCCGTAGCGTGCTTCCCTAGTTTATTGAGGAAAATCGTCAATCCTAATGCTGCCGACAATTCGTCGACTGACGGGCTAGAACTCACCGTCACTAAAATATTAGTTACATCCTTGATGCTCTGGATTACTTTTTGCTTTGCTGATCCGTTTGACATGATTTTTCCTATGTTTGTTTTGTAATTACGCTTGGCATCACTATACCATAAGCAGTACCATAAAGTCAATATCTAAGCCACCTCTTTACAATTTATGCTATTTTCTGTATAATTCTTCCTGATTAGCGATACAAATCTATAGAGGTAAAGGAGAAACATGCCAATCATCAAATCCGCCATCAAGCGTGCTAAACAAACCCTAAAGCGCCGCGAGCGAAACATCAGCATTAAAAAAGACATTAAGACTGCTGTTAAAGCTTTCTCTGCAGAACCAAGCGCAAAAACTCTTGCTGCAGCACAAAGCGAAATCGACACCGCTGTTAAAAAAGGCTTGATTAAGAAAAATACTGCTGCTCGCCGAAAGAGCGCATTAAGCAAAATTGCTAAAAAAGCAGGTGTTACATTAGAAGCTGCTAAAAAACCAGCCGCAAAGCCAGCAGCTAAGAAAACTACCGCTAAAAAAGCTCCAGCAAAGAAGCCAGCTACTAAGAAATCTGAAAAATAATCTGTAAATATTACTAGAAAATACCCCGGAGTTAACTGGGGTATTTTTATTTTCCAATTCCAACCAGCGCCGCCTCCACAAGCAGCCACGGATTTACAGAAGTTGTTTTCATTTGCAAGTCTGCCCGAAGTAGCGCGTCATTTATCCTTTTCAGTTTTTCCTTATCGACACCTTTTGCTGA
>CALJRR010000058.1 GCA_937976315.1 uncultured Candidatus Saccharibacteria bacterium
TCGTCACGACGCCGACAGAGTAGCACGCGAATTGATGCGGATTTATTTTGCGTAAGACGATTGAGCGTCTTAAAATATTGGCCAAGTATAGTATATACTACAAATTCCGGCCGTTATAGTATAATTGAGATAGTCTATCATGAAAGAGCCTCAGTTTTATTTTATTAACTATAAAAATTCAATCGCCGGAGTGGGGGGTGTTGGCACGGTAAGTAGAGACCTCATTGAGTATTATCCTGGTGTGAGATGTATATTTTGGGATGGCACAAAAGCAATAAGAGGTTCTGACGTTGGCATTAATTTAGGGAATGGTGTAAATCATGGCGAAGTCCATTTATTGTTTTTCAAGAAATATCTATGGTCATTACTGCACGGCATAGAGTGTAAAATTAGCGATAAACAACTTAATATAGCCAGGCGGGATTTACGCAAGCAGGTGGCGGTGCTTGTTAACAAGATAGTGCAAGAAATAGGAACGAAAAACAATAGTTTTAATGGTGATATATTTTGGATAAACGATTATACAGCACTGCCTTTGGTACGAGAATTAAGAGATCATTATGAAAGAGCTACGATAGTATTTAGTTTTAGAACCCCTTTTGGTAGGGAAGGTTTTTACCCTAACATACAACAACCAGACGTTGGCATGTTTGTTGACTTGCTAAATTCTGATCTAATTACCTTTCATAGAAGGTGTGATATGTTAACATATATTAAATTTTTAGAAGAAAATGCGACTGGCGTTATTGATAAAACCAGGGCGGTCGATGATTTTAGTATTTTGATATTGACCAAGGATGGTCATACTGTAGAACTTCTTGTTGTGCCAATGGGTAATAATCTACAGTATCGTCAGAGCCTTGCATATACAAAAGAGGCTCGTGAGATTGTTAAGAAAATACGAAGTGACCATAAAGGCAAGAAGATAATTACTAGTATTAGTAGATTTGAACAAACAAAAGGGGTGGAGTACGAGATTGATTTAGTTAATACTCTAATAAAGAAACATCCTGAGTTGAAGGATAAATTTGTATTTATGCGATATACGTACAGATCTAAAAAGAAGATTGATGACTATGAATATAGTGCTTTGCATGACAGGGTATTAAAAGGAGTGGAAAATATAAATCGTAAATACGGAGGAAAATCGTGGACTCCTATCATATATAGCAATGAGCACAAGCTAACCGACCAGGAGGTTACTGCTGTATTGCAAGCTTCAGACATTGTAATTGTAGCTTCTGTTGCGGATGGATTTAATCATTTAGCGCTTGAGGCAATCCATAGTCAAACGCAGGAAATGCCAAAGGTTCAATTATTGCTTAGTAATATAGGTGCAACTGATTATATAAAAGGATATAACCGATTGAAGCTCAGTCTTGAGGATGATGTTGAAATTCTTTATAAGGCGCTTGTACGATCGGAGAAGGAAGTCAACGTCTCGTACAAGGAGCTTAGAAGCTCGGCTAGTAGGCTTTCCTCTAGGAGTTGGCTCGATACGATCATATCCAGAGCGCAAATAATATCAGAGTCTAAAGGAGGAAAAAGATGAAGTTAGCAATAATTACCCCAGTTAATAGGTATTTAGGTTTCTCTGCGCCGATATCGCCGGTTGAGCAGTTTAATAATGCCATCAAAAACTTTAACGATGTTGAGATGGTGTATGTTGACCCTCAACGAACCTTAGTTTATGGAGATTGTCATAGCAAACCAATCCTCTACGACGACTCCGGCGAAATGTTGGAGGCTGACGTTTATTTTGCCTTTTCTCACAGCCCTTTAGATAGACAGATGACAAGATATATAATAAAATCCCTGGAACGTACTGGCGCAAAAGTCATTAATAACTATCGGGCATTGACGGTTGCTGATGATAAGGCTCTTATGGCAATAGAATTAGCGGGATCTGGCTTGCCTATCGCTCAGTCTTTTATTGCATCAGCCCGCTCAAATTCACAGAAGATTATTGACGCCTTGAGGTGTAAGGGTGATTTTATAATTTCAAAAACCAGTGGATTAACTGCAGGCGGTGTTGGCGTTAAGCCTGTGGTTAAAGAAATTAATCATTTAGCGCCAGAGCTATGGTCGTGCAGACTGAGCGAAAGACCAAAGGTCATACAGAATGACCTTGATGCTGGCAATAGTAAGAGAACGGTTGTTCGGACTTATGTTGTGGGGGGACGAGTAGTGGGCAGTTATACAACAACAGGGTATGGCGTAGTTAACTGTGCTGGATTAACAAGAGAATCAAAAGCCGTGCAATATAGTCTATCGGTTGACGAGGCAAATATTGTTCTAGCTGCTGCTGCGACTGTGTATTCAAGTGGCTTTTGCAGAGTTGATTGTGTGGGCGGCAAAAACTTTTCAATTCTTGAGGTTAATCCGGTAGCCAGGATTGATGCGTCGGATTATGGTATAGACGTGCCGTGTGCTATCATAAAATATGCGAAGGAATTATGCGTTGAATGAAAATTGACAATAGTTTTCCAACTGTTTTTTGGGGCAAAGACAAGTCGACGAAAGCTCAATTTTGTCCGTGCGAAGAGATTTTCGACTCCTCGCCTGTGACATCGTGTATGGTTTGTGTAGTTCATGAAAATAAAATACTTCTGGCCAAGCCACCGCGTGGCTGGGGTTTGCCAGGTGGCCGTATGGAATTAGGAGAAACACCAGAAGATTGTGCGCGGCGCGAGGTGTATGAGGAAACATCCGTTGAACTAAATTCTCTAAAATTGATTGGTGCTTGGCATATTGAAAAGCTATTTCATTCTGAATATAACGGTAGATACCCTGATAGGGCATATCAGCTGCTTTTTCTGGCTGATGTAAAACGAATAGATGATTTTGTAGCTTCGCACGAATCGTCAGCCAGGGAGTTTGTGGAATTTGATAAAGTACAAGACTATCACCATGATTTTGCTAATTTTGCTGAGATTATGAGATACATTAGGAAGTGTATAATATGAGTGAGCTAATTTTTATGAGACACGGTAATCATATACCTGACAGCGACGACAATGAACTATTTTCTGGTCTTACCAGCTCTGGGTGTGATGAGATGCGATTGATTGGCTCTAGGCTAGTGCAGCAGGAAATGAAAGCCTATACAGTCAATAATGACAGATCGCTCGGTTCGGTAGCTTTAGCGTTGGATCCTGAAATTACTAATGGTGCTCTTGCAGAAGAGGTTAGTTCTTTGGTGGGGTGTGGAAAAATAAAAGTCGATAACAGACTGCAATATCTGGAGCATGAGAACCCTGTGTTTCAAGAAGGTTTAGAGGAAGCCTTCTTTGCTGGCGAATGTCTAAAATTTTTTGTTAAGGAGTCAGATCGTTTCTTGGGAGTTAGCACCTATTCTTGTATGGCTTCAAATATAGCGGATATTATTACTGAATATACAGACTCTTTGTTGTGCGCTCGCGAATTCTTTTACCCTTCCTTTAGGGCAAAGATGACCCACCTTAAATTAGGTGAAAAATTATCTATGCATTATGTCGATTATTACTGTTCGGAGGTGGAATTGAATCCAGATGCGCGTATTCAGACGCAAACAGTAGAAATAAGAGGGTCAAATTATAGGCTTACCGATGAATATGGCCACCTAGATTTTAATGACAATGATATAATAGTAATCAAGGAGGGTTTATAGTAGATGGCTAAGTTAATAGATAAAATTAAATTTAACGAGATTGAATTCCTGATGTTCGTACTGGATGAACTTGCTGATGAATTAAGTAAAGATGGTAAGGATGTAATTAAGTTGACTCTTGGTAAGGCGCAGGAGCCTTTACATCCTAGAATTGTGTCAGCATGGGTGGATGCCGTCAAAGATGAGAATAAAAGGAATCTTGTGTATCCAGAAGGTTTGCCAGAGTTGCGCCAAAAGATTGCTGAATGGTATCAGAGTCTAGGGAATAATGTTAAGAAAGAAAATATCCTAATAAACACTGGCACTAGCCCATTCTTTAAGGATCTATTTAGGCTTTTAGTAGAAGAAAATGACGAAATACTATTGCCTGAACCATACTATTCGGTGTACTATGTTTGCGCTCTGTTAACAGGAGCAAAAGTAAAGTATTATCATGTCGATCCGGCAACTCTAAAGATTGATATGGATGATTTTCGTGCAAAATACAATCCTGAGAAAACACGATTTGTAATAATGTGCAGTCCGGGTAATCCCTACGGCAATATTCTAAGCGCGAAAGACTATCAAGAAATAATTAATATTACGTCTTCTAACACATATCTTTTGTCGGATGAGATATATCGAAACACTGGATTCAGGGCAGATGTAACTTCCATTTTAGATGTAGCTACTAAAAAAGATATAAATAGCCGCATTATTATAACTAATTCTTTCTCCAAAGGCTTCAGAATGTATACTGCTCGTGTAGGTTTTGCTATTCTGCCAGATAAACTATTGTTGCCTTATCGAGTAATGTTGCAGCACGCATTATTAGCTACAAACCCCACAGAGCAATTTGCTTGTATTGAGGCATTAAACCATCTTGATGAGGTAAAAAAATTAGCACAAATATACTCTGATCGTAACGATTATGTCGTAAAAAAGCTTGCTGGAATTGACGGCGTAAAAGTAATTCCGGCAGAGGGTGGCTTTTATCTCGTGGTAATGTGTGGTGATTTTATGGCACAGAATAATATATTTACAAGCTTTGATTTAGCAAAAGATATTCTTGAGAAAACAGGTGTTGCTGTTGTACCTGGATCGGATTTTGGTGTTCCTAAGGGCTTGCGTATATCCTTTACACACCTTAGATTTAATGAGGCTATTGATAGACTAAAGCAATATTTCAGTAGAACATAGGAAGATAACGTAGATTATACGATAAGAAAGGGTGAGTATGAAGATAGCCATTATTGGACAAGGTTATGTGGGCAAAGCAATTAAAGAACTGGTAGAAAACCATTATGAGATAGTAACTTATGATCCTAAATTAAACCTAGACTATCCAAAAGAAGATATAGATAAATGCGAGCTTGCTATTGTCTGTGTTCCTACTCCTATGAGCGAGGACGGCACGTGCAATACGTCTATAGTAGAGCACGCTATAAATAGGCTGAACAATCCTCATATACTAATAAAGTCAACTATACCGCCAGGAACAACGGATTACTTGCTAAATAAAACGGGTAAAAATATTTCATTCTCCCCGGAATATATTGGAGAAAGTACCTACCTTAACCCCATACATGAAAGTATAAAGGATACGAGATTTTTCATAGTTGGAGGCAACACTGGCGAAGCTGAATATTTATTTAATATATTTGAGCCCATACTGGGGCCGCATACTCAATATTTTCAGTGTACACCCACTGAAGCTGAGATTGTAAAGTACATGGTTAACTCTTTTCTTGCTACGAAGGTCGCGTTTGTCAATGAATTCTACGAAATCTCGCAATTGTATGGTGTGGATTGGCATAAGGTGCGCGAGGGGTGGCTGCTTGATGAGAGAATAGGGCGATCATTCTCTAGTGTATTTGCAAACAGCAGAGGCTTCGGAGGCAAGTGCTTGCCTAAAGATGTCAATGCTATAGTTGCTGCAAGTGAGGCTAATGGCTATATTCCAAAATTGTTGAAGCAAATACTGGATAGCAATAGCTACTTTCAGAGCAAAAAATAACTTTTTAGCCTCACATATTCTATGACGGCGAATATTTGGTCGAGTGGGATAAGGAATTGCTGAAGAAAAAGCATTATTATGCGTCGGGCAAGCGTTTGATTGCTGATGATATGTGGGTTAACACGAACTCCAGCAGCGACCCGTTAGCGGCTCAGCGCAGCTTGATTCGTCACGACGCCGACAGAGTAGCACGCGAATTGATGCGGATTTATTTTGCGTAATTTATTTATTTAGACATCCTAGAGAAGCAACTATACTTGCAAAGTTTTATAGTTTGTGATATAATTCACAAGCTGATTATGACAAGTAAAGAAGTAAATAGACGCTCACCAGACAATATTACCGGCCCTTGTAGTCAAGGCGAAATCCTTTCTAACCGTGAATGTCTGGCTAAGGAGTTGGTGGAAACATTTAGCGGAGACCATTTAACTCCGTCGCGCAGATTGGCTGCGAATATTATTATAGAAATGCCAGAAGATATAGAGGGTAGGCGGCGGATTGACTACATTAGGAAGGCTCTTGATGGTGCACCTAAAGAGATTGACCAAGACGTAGTTATAAGTATATTGGAAGACTATAAGGTCTTACAGGATGCATTTTTATCGTATATTGACGGTGTTGATAAAGATTCACTGGCGGGAAGGGCGCTAAAGCTTGAGGATAATCAAGTGATCCCTGACGATTTAGATGTAGATGGTGATGGCTACAGTAAGAGCCCGTGGGCTGAAAACCCACCAATTCCGGCGCCACATATTGATGACTTAATAAAGATGTTCTCAACAAAAGACGAAGGTCAGGGCCTAGGTCTGGAAACCGCGATGATTGCTGGGGCTATAACTCTAGCTAATCTAAAAAATACTCCTTATCATAGTGCATTTGCGTATAAATGTGCAGTATTTGCCGAAAACTTTTTAATTCCAGTGTGTAGTATTAGTGGGTTGGATAACTTAGAGTCCGAGCTGAAAGATGAAATTGACATTATGACGGGGCGTAATATTGGAGATGCTTTATACCGCAAGGATGCCCTGAGTAATGATATCGATTCAACTATGAATGAGGTTGATAGGATCGTGTCGTTACATTTTGGAAACAGGCATTCAACCGATTCTGCACGATTTAACTTTGCCATAGGGAACTTTAATGGTGTGCTTTCTGAAATGCTGGGAGAGTCAAATTTGAAGCCTGCTGTAAAGACTAATTCTTTGCATAGTACGTTTTTTGGATCTGGTACTGTAACTGTAAAAATCTCAAGTGGGTCAGAATTAGTATTAGGAGTAAGGGCTCGAGGCAAGGGTCGTGGCTCATATTGTAAAAAATTATTACAACTTATAGGTTATTACGATACACATTCTCAGCCTCTAAAAGATGCGGGAGAATTTCACCCCATTGACCTATACGGTATGACAGTAATTTGTAATGATAATAAACAATTGGCTGATTTATATGTGGATGCTGTAATTAGAGCTAATAATAGCGGTAAAATTGCTCTGCATCCAGCTCCAGGTCGAAAAAATGAGTGTTTTGTAATTAAGGGTTCTTTAGATTTCCAGGAAAAGATTCGTCAGAAAATTCTCGATAAAATACCGGACGTTGACATGAGAATGTTTAGTTTTAAAAATAGCGGTAGTGGTTTTACTGACGCAAAGATTACGGGGTTTTACGAAACGGGTGACGGAATAGTCCTATATGCTCCGTTTGAGTTGCAATTTTCCACACCAGACGCTCGTTTATTAGCTCGGACTAGCAAGAAGGCGGCTCATTTCTTCTTTAAATTGCGTAAAATCTATGGCGATTTGGTGAGTATGACCGACGAGACGGCTGATGCGGTAATTGATATTTGGCAGCGTAAACAAGATTACTTTAATATTCCTGACAACAGCGCTAAAGAGAAGCATCTGACAAACCAGAGTCGTGAGCGTGTACGTGAGTTTAAACGTGCTTACAGGAAGCTAGAGAAAAGGCGTCGCAAGATGGCTAAAAGGGCTATCATTGGTATATAATTATACCAATGATGATCTACTATACTGACGGCTCTGCTTCACCGAATCCTGGTCCGGGTGGGTTTGCGGTTATTCGTGATCTTCAACCTTATATTTTGGGGTCAGAAGATGGCGATACCACCAATATTCGCATGGAGGGTAAAGCTTTAATTGCGGCATTGAAAGATGCCAATGGCGCGCCGTGTGTAATTTATTCTGACAGTGAATTTTGGATTAATGTTGTTACCAAATGGGCGCCGGGCTGGGAAAAGCGCGGCTGGACGAAGAAGGGTGGCGAGATTAAAAATCTGGATATTGTACGCGAACTATACGAACTGTATTCGAATTCTCAAGCTGATTTGCGTTGGGTGCGTGGCCATGAAGGCGATGAAGGGAATGAACTGGCGGACGAATGGGCTAATCGGGCGCGTGAAGGCGAGAGATTAGCTAAATAACTGCTAGCGACATCTGATAAAAATTGCTATACTAGAAAAATGGAAGAAGTGAGGGAAACGACTGATATTTTTTTGTGGGCAAATCAAAATGACGCAAAAAAGAATGATTTACAGATAGAGCTGTTCTTATTTAGCAAAAATTACACGCCATATTTTATGCCGATAAAAGGCGATGTTGAGCAGCAGCTCAGACCGTTATTCTTGTTTGATTATATCAATCAGGTTAATTTGGGCGCGGGCACTGGATTGAGCGTTCGCGATTATGAATTGAGCGAATCGGAAGATAATGTTTTATTGAGGACTGATTTGGAGAAGGTTGGGCGAGCTGAAACACTGATTCATTTGATTGAGCATGAACGTCACGACATCGTGGAGTTTTCGGAAACTGAGCACGAGTTTAAGCGAATGAAGGGAATTGTGGCGCGATTTACCGATCCGAATAATCCTGACGCAATATTCTACACAGTTAAGTTGATTCAGCAAGGTCAGACACTGAAGAGTGCGTTGGCTTGGGAGTTTTCTGACGGAAAGTTTGGTTCATTTAATGCGGAAGTTGGTTTTAAGGTTCCGGATGATAATCAAGTTTTGATTGTTGGTAAAGATATTTTTGCGTTTAATCCTGGAAAATTTGAGCGAATGTTTGGCTATGAATATAAAAAGCAGGTGATTGCTGATAAAAAAGTAGCGGAAATTGAGAAGGAATATAAGCTAAGTTTTCCAGAGGGAATGGATCTTAATGCGTTGGTGAAGGAGCGCAAAAAGACGATTAATAAATTGCAGAAATTGGAGATCGGCGCAGTTAAACAGGAAGATGTTTTGGACTATGCTGATGAGATGCAATTGGAATTGATGAGCGATGATAATGGCGCGATTATTATCATGGACGGCAATGATTTGGATATGTTCGTAAATCTCATCAACGAGGATTATATCGAGAGCAAAATCACGGGTAAGCGTTACGAAATTAAATCGAAGAAGCTGCTCAGCGAGCCAGAAGGCGAACCGCCACGAGGCTAAAATGGATCAAGAATTAGCGCTGGCTATTTTACTGAGCGGTCGGTCAGCGTTGCTGACTGGCGCGGCTGGAACTGGCAAAACTCACCTGTTGAATACTTTTATTGCGCAGGCGCGAAAACGGGGTAAAAAGGTGTCGGTAACAGCGACAACTGGTCTGGCGGCGACGCATCTTGGTGGCAATACGATTCACAGCTGGAGTGGCATTGGTGTGAGCGATCATTTGCCGAACAATTTTTTTGAACGATTGTCAAAAACGCGGCGTGATGTGATTTCTAAGACTGACGTGCTGATTATTGACGAGATTTCAATGCTTCACGATTTTCGGCTGGATATGATTGATAAAGTTTTACGAACCGTCAGGGAAAATGATCGGCCGTTTGGCGGTATTCAGTTGGTGATGAGTGGCGATTTTTTCCAATTGCCGCCAGTGAATCGTCCGAACGAGCAGGGCGGCGGATTTGTGGTTTATTCTGATGCTTGGCAAGAACTTCAGCCGGCGGTTTTATATTTGGAGCGACAATATCGTCAGAATGATGAGCGGCTTTTGGAGATTCTGACTGCTCTAAGAACTGGCGATGTTAGGCGACGTCACGTTGAGGCGCTGCTGGCGCGCACGGAAATTGAGCCTCCAGATGGTGATATCACAGAACTGCACACCGTAAATGTTGATGTTGATGATATCAATATTCAAAAACTGGCGGAATTACCAGGAGAAGAGCGTTCGTATCAGCAAACGACGACGGGCTCGAAAATTTATGTAGAGAATTTGCAAAGGTCGGTTTTGGCGCCAGAGAATTTAGTGATTAAGCTGGGCGCGTTGGTGATGGCGGTTAAAAATTCGCCGCAAAAATTATATGCCAATGGAAGTATCGGCACGGTGGTTGATTTTGAGCCGCTGACGGAATATCCGGTTGTTGAGTTTCGAGATGGTCGTCGGGTGACGATGGTGCCGGATGTTTGGGAATTGCGAGACGGAGAGCGTAAACGAGCGAGTATTTCTCAGGTTCCGTTGCGTTTGGCGTGGGCTATAACAGTTCATAAAAGTCAGGGAATGACGCTTGATGCGGCTAAGATTGACCTGAGAAAGGCGTTTGTCGAAGGTATGGGTTATGTGGCTTTGAGTCGCGTGCGAGATCTGGACAATTTGTATCTATACGGAATTAACCGTAGGGCGCTGGAAGTTTCTCCTGACGCGCTGGCAATTGACGAGGTTTTGAGGCGAGCGAGCAGGGAGTTTGTTGAGAGATATTAATAGCGTAGACTTACGCCAACCCAACACTAGGCTTTTCCACAAAAATGTGGAAAAGTTTTTATTTGATGCAAAAATGGGTAAAAAGTCATAAAAAGGGCTTGCAAGTGGGTAGCTGTGGGTAGTATAGTGGAGTCAGTGGAACGAAAGTTGATGGAAAATCACCAACAAAAACAAACATCCACTGTAAAAAACAACTAATCTACCACGAAGGAAGGACGACGTGCAGACAGATTACTTTGAGCGTAAGTTGGACGACAAGCGACGCTTGACGATTCCGGCTGAGCTCAGGGCAGAATTTGCATCAGGCGTCGTGCTAACTCGCGGGTTTGGTAAATATCTCCACTTGTATCCACAGCAAATCTGGGATCGGGAAGTGGAAAGTGCTCTAACGGGAAGTATTCTGGATGAGCGAGTTGCCGACCTGAACGTTAAATTCCGACGAGGTAAAACCGCATCGGCGCTCGACCAAAAACAAGGACGAGTGACGATTGAGCAGCATTTGCTCGACTACGCTGGAATTGACAGAGAAGTCGTTGCTGTGCGAGCAGGGGAATATTTTCGGCTAATAGCGGCCGAGAATGCGGAATAGTAGATTAGCTAAGCACTTTAACAATTAGAAACCTCTCGAGATCAACTATCTGGGTATTTGAAAATGGCATGTGGCAATTTGCTCCACATTAAAAAAGGCAACGCACCTTCCTCAAACACCTCCCAAAAAAACTCCACCTCACACATAAGTCTCTTTGGAAAACATGGTTGTTACTGACAATCAACAAATTTCCACTCTAAGACAACAAAAACAAACAAAACACAAATACAAAAAAGCCAGAATTAAATATCCAGTTAGGTGATCTCGAGCATTATTTCTGTATAATGGAATAATGATGAGTATTAAAGAACATCCACCACAGTCGGAAGAGTCTAAGACAGGCGAACCGATTCATGTTCCCGTACTTTTGGAGATAACCCTTAGTAAGCTGCAGCCAGTCGAAGGCGAGTCGTATCTCGACTTGACGGCTGGCTATGGCGGCCATGCCAGGGCATTCTTAAATAGGACGGATAATTACTTGAACTCAGTGTTAGTTGACCGCGATGAAAACGCGATTAAAACATTGGGCGATTTGGCTGAAAAAGGCGTAACTTTAATTCACAAAGATTTTGTGAGCGCAGCGCAAGATTTGGTCAAGCAGGGGCGTAAGTTTGACGTGATTTTGGCTGATTTGGGGGTGTCGTCACCGCAGCTTGACAGAGCAGAGAGAGGTTTTTCGTTCAGATTTGATGGTCCGCTAGATATGCGGATGGACAATCGGACGGAAATTACAGCGGCAGATATTGTCAATTCGTATTCGGTTGACGATTTGACGCAGCTGATTATTCGTTACGGCGAGGAAAATCCCGGACGAGCAAGGCGAATTGCGCAGGCAATTGTCAAAGCTCGACCAATTCAGGGAACGACTGAGCTGGCTGATCTGATCAAGCAAACCGTTGGTCGCGGTAGCATGAAACATCATCCTGCGACTCGTACCTTTCAGGCGCTACGCATTGAAGTCAATCGCGAACTTAAGCTGATTGAAGAACTATTGCCACTTTTGCCACGCTTACTTAATAAGGGTGGGCGAGTAGGAATAATTAGTTTTCATAGCTTGGAAGATAGATTGATCAAGCGTTATTTTTCGGAGCAAGCAACGGCTGGCTATGAGGCTGAGCTGATTGTTCCAGAGAAAAAACCGGTGTCTGGAACTGAAGATGTTCACAATCCGCGTAGTCGAAGTGCAAAATTTCGATACGCCGTGAAAAAATAAAACAAAAAGAAGGAGGCTATTATGCCAATCCACATCAAAGTAGAATTCCAAAATACAGACAAGGCAGAGGCTGTTTCAGTACGCCGCGGCTAGACTAAAGCGTATTCCGGAATATACCTTAGAAAAACCAGCCTGTCTTTAACGGGCGGGCTGGTTTGTTATGCTAAATACAAATATAAACATAAAAGATAGAGACAAATGACAAACACCACCACATTTACTTCACGACGTTCACACGGTCAATTGCGCCGAAATCAGAATTCTACACGTTTTCAGTCTCAGGTCAAACTTGGTCCTGTTGCTCATACAGTGCTAGTTGCATTGATGATTACAGTACTGGGCTTGATTTATCTTACTCAGGCAACCAGGCTTACGGCTTACGGCTATGAAGCTCAGAGTCTGGATACAAAAATCACCGAACTAAGCGCAAAAAAGTCAGAATTGGAAGTGCAGAATGCACGCTTGACGGCGTTGGAGAAAGTGAAGAATAGCAATGTCGCTTCAGTTATGACGACAACTGAAACGCATTACGCTCAATAGTGATATAATAGGATAAGCAATATGCAGCGGCTTATTCGTTCAAGAACTGGTTGGTTAGCCATCGCTTTACTGGTAGTGATGGCGGCTTTTGTGTTGCGATTATTTCAACTGCAGATTTTGCAATATGGCAAATATACGGAATTAGCGCGGGCGAGTCAGCAGCGTCAATTCGTCATTCCTGCGGAGCGCGGGAAAATTTACATGATGGACGGAAAAACTCCGGTTCCTGTGGTGCTTAATCAGGCGGTCTATACGGTTATTGCGGACCCGCAGTCGATTGATGATAAAGAGCGGAGCCAGCTTGTTGATAGTTTGAGGGAAATTGCTGGTGGCGAAATGACGGAAAATGTATCTGAACGGCTCAATAATAAAAAGTCACGCTATGAAGTTTTGGCGAAGAATATCACCAGAACTCAAGCGGAAAAATTGAAAAAGAAAAACTTTGCGGGCGTGTTGTATCAGCAAAGTTCTATTCGAAATTATCCTGAGGGCGAACTGGGCGCGCACGTGCTTGGATTTGTGAATGCGGCTGGCGAAGGTCAATATGGCGTCGAAGGTTCTTTGAATAAGCAACTTAAGGGTCGTGATGGATTGTTGCAATCTGTAACTGACGTGAGGAATATACCTTTGACGGTTGGAAAAAATAATATGCGAATCGAGGCGAAATCTGGCGACAATTTGGCGCTGACGGTGGACAGGAACATCCAAAGCCAGACTGAATTGGCGTTGAAAAAGGGAGTCGAAGCAGCTGGCGCCACCGAGGGAAGCGTGATTGTTATGAATCCGAAAAACGGTCAAGTTTTGGCAATGGCGAATTATCCGACTTATAATCCGGCGGATTTTGCTAAGCAGAAAAACGGGTCGGTGTTTGTGGATAGCGCGTCGATGGTGCCGTTTGAACCGGGATCGATTATCAAGTCCTTTAGTTTCGCTACGGCAATTGACAAGGGCGTTATTACACCGTCCAGCACATATAATAATACCGATTGTATTAAAGTCGCTGACCGCACGATGTGTAATGTCTTGAGAGGTTTGGGCGGCACGATGACGATTCAAGGCGCGTTTAACAATTCGCTTAACGTTGGTACGATTACCGCGATTCGAAAATTAGGAAATGGTTCGCAGATTAATTTGCCGGCTCGTCAGATTTTGTATGAATATTATCACGATAAATTTGGCTTTGGCGCTAAAACTGGAATTGAGCTGGGCGAGGCTTCGGGCTATATTTACCCGCCAGATAGCGCCGAAGGAAATGAGGTTCGTTATTCGGCTATGACTTACGGGCAGAGTATGAACTTGACTATGATTCAAGTCGCGGCTGGATTTTCGTCGTTAGTTAACGGTGGCCAATATTACAAGCCAACCATTCTCGTTGGTACAATTGACGAATCTGGCAATCTGAAATCGTCGGAAAATAAAGTTATTCGCCAAACCGTAAGTGGCGGCACGTCATCGCAGATGCGAACAATGTTAACGACAGCGCGCCGATCTTTATTCTTGTCAAAGAGTGACAAATCTGGCTATGAAATTGGTGGAAAAACTGGTACTTCTGAAACGGTGGTTAATGGCGCTTATACTCAAAAAGAAACAATTGCTACATATATTGGTTACGGCGGTGGAAAAAATGGTGCCGAATATGTCATAATGGTACGTGTAGCGGCTCCGGGAAGAGGGATTAACTTACAGGGAAATCTCCATGCCGGACCAATTTTTACAGATATATCCAATTGGATGATTGATTATATGAAAATAGCACCAAAGGAATAAATATGGGAATAGCTTTACAAACAATGACCAACGAATTGACGCACGTATTTTTACTGAGCGTCGGCGCGTTTTTACTAGCGATGTTTTTAACGCCAATTTATACGTTTTTCGCTTATCGATATCGCTTCTGGAAGCGTCAAAGGTCGGAAAGCACTGATGGGAAAAAGCTGAAGATTTTCGCCAAATTCCAAGCGGCAAAATTGCGGCGGAACATTCCGACGATGGCTGGAGTGATTGGCGTAATTTCAATCTTTGTGGTGACGATTTTCTTCAATTTAGACCGAGCGCAGACCTGGCTTCCTCTGGCGGCGTTGGTTGGCGGTGGAATTGTCGGGCTAATTGACGACATTATCAATCTACGCGGCTTGGGCGGCGGTGCGGCTTCATCCATGAATACCGGTACAAATGACGCGTCTTTGGACTTCAACTCCGTACAACGCGGCA
>CALJRR010000059.1 GCA_937976315.1 uncultured Candidatus Saccharibacteria bacterium
GCTAAGAAAGAGGCGGAAGAAAAGAAGAAGCAGGAAGCGGCTGCAGCGGCTGCTCGGGCGCGCCAGCAGCAGATTAATACTCAGCAACAGAATACTAGATCTCAGCCCACACCACGCCAGGCTGCTCCTGCCCCACAGCCATCTCCTCAGGGTCCACATTTCCGTAGTTGTAAGGAGGCTCGCGCCGCTGGATATAGCCACATGCGTCGTGGCGAGCCTGGATATTCACCCCACCTTGACGGCGACAATGACGGTATTGCTTGCGATAAGCACAAATAGCCTATATCCATGAGTAACGAGAATCTTTTGCTATACTGTAGATATGAGTAAGAAAGATGATAAAAAACTAATTGTTAATATGATTTCTGAGAGTGAATTCACCGTTCAGGGTCACGGTGTGCATACGGCTTATAAGGAGATTACGGACGCGCTGCGTAAAAGAAAAGATATTGATATTGAAGTGAATTCTGATCGTCCTGCTGATATTGTTCATATTCAGACTATGGGTTTGTATTCGTTTCGGCATTTGATGAAAAAAAGTGGCAAAAAAGTTGTTTCTGCTCACATTGTGCCGGATAGTTTTATCGGTTCGATTAAAGGCGCGAAATATTGGAAGCCTTTAGGTCGAGCGTGGCTGAAATTCTTTTATAAAAAGGCTGATTTGGTTTTGGCTTGCTCTGGTATGGTTGCTGATGAGTTGATAAATGATATGCACGTGCCAAAGACGAAAGTTCTTTACAATACGATAAATATGTCGAGATATAAGCATTCTGCTGCGGAGAAAAAGTCGGCTCGGAAGAAGCTTGGTTTGAAAGATGATGATTTTGTGGTTATGGGAAATGGTCAAGTTCAGCCGCGAAAACGTTTGGATATTTTAATAAAAGCCGCCAAAGAAATGCCAGATGTAAAGTTTTTCTGGGTGGGAGGAATTCCGTTTAAGAATTTGGGCGCAGATTATAACGCCATGCAAAATATGATAAAAAATGCGCCGAATAATCTCACTGTAACTGGCGTGATACCTTTGGAGAATGTTCGTGACTATTATGTCGCTGCCGACGTTTTTGTTCTGCCCGCTATGCAGGAAAATCATCCTATGTGCGTTTTGGAGGCGGCTGGCGCTGGCTTGCCGATTATTCTACGCGACATTCCGCAATATAACGACACATTTAAGGGCGACGCTGTTATGGCAAAAACGGACGATGAGTTCTTGGAGTCGATTAGTAAATGGCGCAAAGATAAGAAAGCTTATAAGAAAGCGCAACTTGGTGCTGAGAAAATTGCTGAACGTTTT
>CALJRR010000060.1 GCA_937976315.1 uncultured Candidatus Saccharibacteria bacterium
TGTCAGTGTGTGTCCCTGTCCGTCGAATATGCCGGAGTAGTTTTTGCGACCGCCCACAATCGCGATGTCCCCTCCGAGGTCGACGTCGCGCGTCATCTTGGCGTCGAGCTTGGTATGTCCGTTGTTGACGAGGTCGCGGAACGTCTTCCAGTCGTCTTTCGAGCCGATTTCGATTCTCTCTCCGATGGTTACAGCCACGGTGCGGTCGGCATTGACGGTGGTAGAGCCGTTGAAGCCGCCCTCAAAGTCGAGCGCGTAAATAATCTTAGGAACGTAGGCAGAGCCGAGAATATCCCGCGCGATAGGCATGCTGCCGATCTTGTTGTTGACATAGCGCGTTACTTTCACCTCGTTGTTATAGGTGAAGTCTACCTTATATACATGCTTCGACGCTTCGGCGGTGGGCTGCGGCTCGTTGTCGGTGCCGATCAGCTGGCTCCACACATGTTCGCTTCTGCCTTTCTGCAACTTATGCGCCACCTCGCCGCTCTTGAGCTGCTCCTTGGTTATCTGCGTGCCTTGCGCCTTGCCGCAGGCGTTGAGGTAGTAGCAGTTGTTGATGTTGATTCCGTCAGGACCAAAGGTTTCACTTCCGTTGGTGGCGTTGTTGCTGCCGATGTAGAGAGAGTTCTCTATGGTGCATTTGCCATCCTCCTCCAAAGCACCCACAAAGCCCCTAATTCGGTTCTTAACGTCTTCCGAGTCGGCGGTGAAGCTTCCTTTGACGACGCAGTCTTTAATGACAAGCGTGCCCAACCATACCGTTCTGGCTATGCCGGTTATGGTTCCAAAGCCATAGTTATGCTTGATATTCAAATCGAAGACGCAGTTGGAGACGACGTTATAGTTTCGGACTTCGCCAGCCAATCCTTCCACATAGGCATCTCCGAATGATATATTTCCTTTGACGCGCAGGTTCTTGATGGTGGCGCCATTCAAAATGCCGAATAGGGATAGGCTGGTTTCACTATCATCCCAGTTGACAGAGATCGAATGTCCCTGTCCGTCGAAGGTACCTTGGTAGTAACATCCGCCCACGCCTGCCCTAATGACGTCTCCTCCGAGGTCGATGTCGGCGGTCAGCTTGACGTCGGCTCTGGTTATCCGCCCGCTGTTCAGGCGTTCGCAGAACTGCTGCCAGTCGTACTTTGATCCGATGGTGATGTCCTCACTCCACGCCGGCGCCGCCAGCATCAGAGCGAAGAGAAAGAGGCAGAGCCTCTGAATAATAATAGAATGTTTCATGTTAATTTAAGATTTAAGTAATTAAACATTGAGTTTGAAATTAAAAAATTAAACATTGATTTTTGCAATTAAACATTAAAAATGGGCATCGTTGGTAAGACCATGTAGTGCAATACTGCCAATCTGGATGATTTTACTTTCGTTTGCCATAATCTTTGTTTTGTTATGTGATTAAATGATTAAAAAATCTGTTTCTTTTTTGTCCCGTCATTTGCCTTGGCGTTTGCAGAGGTTCTGCAAGCCTCCCGTCATTTGCCGTGACGATATTTCCCGCGGTGCAAGGCTGTCGGTGTTTGTCGGGACGCTGTTTTCACCTTATTATATATTGGGTTACAAGATTATTTGGAGCGACAGCCGTAGGGGCGTGATTTATCACGTTCCGCCGCTGTCGTGTGCGGTCCATTGTCGTGGCATGGAATTTCTCCGCCTGTTGTTTTTATTCGAATCATCATTCATCATTGTTTTATTATTTCGGAACGTGATTAATCACGCCCCTACAGTTCTACCCCCAATTGTCTCGTTGTTACCTCCTCGGGTATGATTTTTCTTCCTCTGAGTAACAAAACGTGA
>CALJRR010000061.1 GCA_937976315.1 uncultured Candidatus Saccharibacteria bacterium
CAGTTAGGATGGCTCAAAATATAGTTAGAAGACTTGAGTTCTCCCTTCTGGGCAGCTCGAGCATCGTCGCCCATCTTGCCGACATACTTGGCGGCTCGGTCATTCATGGCCTTCTGGGCGCTGTCTGCCGTTCCGTTCTGGACGGCTTCAGCAGCCTTACGGTATGCCTCCCGAGATCGGTCTTCAAAAAACACCGCCTTCACCTCTTTCCTAAAAGAAAAGAGCTGAACTCATCTGTGATCCTGGAGAGAACGCTCTAGAATCAGCTCTACCAACAAAAGCGTTTATTATAATAACACTAATTATAAAAAAATGCAACAATATACTAGAATATTTTTATATCTCCCCTGTCAGAAGGTCTTTTTCGAATTGCAACATTCCCTTATAATCCGCCGAATAGTCAGAAATATCCGGCAGATCTAACGTGGTGATTTTTTGCCAAATGATGTTTACGAGTTTCGCGAATTCGGACAATTCTTCTCTGGAGAACGTATCTTCCAAGCTGAGAATATCGCCGGTCTTCATGTCTGATTCGACAAATTGTAATCGCCCGCCAGTAAACGTGAAATTGCCATAATCGCGTGAATGCTCGACCAGTAGCTGATAAAACATCAATTGCTGACGATATTTATGAAGTTTGATTTTTTCGTAATCGGCCGAACCTTTCCAGGAATGCGCCGGCTTGCCAGTTTTATAATCTGTTACAAATATGGTTTTATTTTGCTTGTCGATGTCGACAACGTCAAGTTTACCAGTCAGTCTGGCATTATCTATAATTACGCCTTGGTTTGAAAAGTCCAGTTCCGCCAAGTCCGTGTCGTGAAAATCTGAAGATTTGGCGTTTAAGAACGCAGTCAAAGCCGACTTTCCTTTGTCCAAGTACAATTGAAAATCGTCCGCTGGCAAATGCTGGCTCTCGAGGGATTTTTGGAAAAATTGGAGGATTTGTTCGGTGCTTGGCAATTGGTGATCGGCGCTGAATGAGCAATGTGCTTGCTGGAGGCTGCTGTGAATCGCGGTTCCGTAAGCTGCGGCGGAATTTTTGGCGGATGGAAAATGTAGCAAATTGTTCAATAAGAAATTCTGCGGTCCGCCACGTGAAACGTCGAGGAAATTATTCAAATGCGTCGCGGAAAGCTTGTATGTTTCCAGCGCTGGCGCCAATAAGTCCTTTAATTCTGGAGCAATCGGCGAAGTTAGTCGCGTCGTCCAATCGGTTTCAGCGAGTTCAATTTGTTCAACTGGATCATCGCTGGTCGGAATGACGGTCGGTGTGCAATTGGTCAAGAAACTGGCGATTATCGTGTCGCTGCCAGAATCGTTGGTTTGAGAATAAGTCATGGTCAATGTGGTTTTGGCGCGAGTCATCGCCACGAAAAACAGCCGAAGCCGCTCGTCGTAAGTGGCGCCCGCTGGCTGAAGTTGGAGGTTTGCGGGATATCGGATAGCTCGACTGCGTGAACGAACTTTTTCACCCCAAGCGCTGTCAATTGCCCCAATCACAAAAACGTGCGGAAATTCCAGGCCTTTGGATTTGTGCGCGGTCATCAAATTTATAGCGCCGCTGAGTGAACTTGCGTGCGTGCGAATTTGTGTTAAGCGAGTTTTTGTCGAAATATGCAGGTCAATAAACTCCAAAAAATCTTCCAGAGTCGGGTTTTTATCGGTGATTCGATCGCGAAGTTTTTGGCGCAAAGTACGCAAACTTTCCAGAATCGTCAGATATGCTTCTGGGTTTTTATCTAGCTTTTCTGGCGAGAAATAGAAATTGGCGAGAGAATTAACCTGAAGGTTGCCGCTTTCGTCGTTAGCTAAGCCTAATAAATTGTCCAATTGCTCTTCCAGCGGTAGATTCGGCACGTCTTTGGCGCGCTCCAAAAGCCACTCCGCAAATTCCTTAAATACGCTGTTCGCCAGCATACTCTCCAGCCACAATTGCCGATTTTTGTAAGCTTGAAGGCTCAATTTCCAGATGTCAAGTGCAGAAAATCCAAACGCTGGATGAGCCGTAATTTCCGGCAATAAACTATTGGCAACGTCCAAATTATTCTGGCTAATAGCCACGACAGTTCGCGCTAATTTGTCCAGAATCTGAATTATGTCTTGCTCCAGAATGTCGTCGTGACGCTCGTAATTGACAAAAAGATTTTCCTTATAAAGATGCGGAAGAATTTCAATGAGCTCCTTATGGTGGCGCGCAATAATCGTAATGTTTTCTGGTTTCTCGCCATTTTTTATCAGCTCAGCAATTTGTTTGGCAATTCCCGCTCGCTCTTCGCTAACAGATGAGAATTCTTGGATTTCGACTTTTGAGCCTTCGCTGTTTGCGTGTGCGGTCAATTGCTTTGATAGCCCGTCAATTGTGTTTTCCAGTCGATCTGCGCCTTGAGTGATGACGTCCCGCGCTGAGGATAAAATGTTCTCGGCGGAACGATAATTGTCGGTCAAAACGATAATTTTTGGGTCGTGATAATGCTGGCGGAAACGCTGGATGTTGCCCACGTCTGCGCCTTGGAAGCTGAAGATTGCTTGGTCGTCGTCGCCAACCGCCATGATGTTTGGATTATCATCGTTCTCGTTGGTCAAATTGAACAATAATCGTAATTGCGCTAAGTTTGTGTCCTGGAACTCGTCGACCATGATGAATTGGAATTGCTCTTGGAGATTTGCGCGCAGTTCTGGGTGAGATTCGCAGGCTTGAACAACGGATAAAATCATATCGTCGTAGTCAAATAACGAGCGCTCGGACAGAATATTTACGTATTTTTCGTAAACGTCAATTGCGGCAGATAATTTTTCTGCGGCGGTAAAATCTTTCAGGACAAATTCGCCATTGGCATTTTTTTCGCACCATTTATTTTTCCAAGCAGTCAGTGGCTTGGTTGAGTTTTCGTCAAGCGCTTCTTGAGTGGCGTGCACAATACTCAGCGCCAAAACGTTGGCGTATGGCGTGATTGAGGCTGGCAATTTTGAGTTTTTCTCGTCAGGATTTTTGGCGGCTAAATTGGCAATTTTCTCAGCTATCGGCGCGAACATTTCGATTGTCTTTTTCGATATTTTGGCGGAAAATACTTGCTGAATATCTGGCGCGATTTCGGCGATTGTGCTTTGATTGTCCTCAATAATTGCCCGTAATTCTGACGGCGTTAAACCACTTTGCTTGAATTCGGAAATGATGCGAATGAGGTCTTTAATATAAACGAATTCCCCGTTATTTTTCGCGCTTAATGGATTTCGCCAATCAAGTCCTTCGAGTATTCCAGAAATAATTTGATATTGCGTCAATTCGTCAACCGGCTGAGCGTCGGCGCCACGGAAAAAATACTCGCGATGTTGATTGATGATTTCTGTGCCGAAGCTGTGAAATGTGTGAATCGCAATTTTATACGCGTCCTCACCGATAATCTGGCGAAGTCGTTGGCGCATATTTGTGGCGCCACTTTCGGTAAACGTTAGACATAAAATACTGTTTGGCAAAGTGTCGGTTTGTCTTAGGATTTGGGCGGTGCGCATACTCAGAAGCTCGGTTTTCCCCGTTCCCGGCCCAGCAATTACCAGAAGTGATCCGTGAATGTAGTTGACTGCTTGTCGTTGATTATCGTTTAATTTAGCGTAACGAGTATTGAAATCCATAGTTTTATTCTACCATGTCGGCAGTCTTCAGAACGCAATATCAAAATTGCTAATACCCAAAGCATTAAGCGACTTGAGTTTTGTGTTAATCACGCCATTAAAGATTGTACTGAAGAAAATGTCGACGCTTGGAATGAAAAACATCCAGAAGACGCGTTTAAGAGTAAAAGCCACTTGGATATTTCCCGTCAAGCAGTCGAATCGACCATGCAGGCTGGTTATTAGATTTCACATCTTTGCCATCTCGCGCACCTCATAAAAAAATGGTAAAATATTATCTATGAATAAGGCGACGTACGACGAGCTGGCGCTGGAGCGAATTGCTAAGGAAAAATTTGGCTTTCCAATTGATGTTCAATCGATAATTTTGTGGCACGCTGATGTTAGTCGCACGGCTAAGGCGTCGGTGTTTTTGACGAATAAAAAGCAGCTGATGATGTATTTGGAGGCGACTTCGCCATTGATTTTATCTGACGTTAAAAAGATAATTTCACGAATGGGTATGCGGGCGGAATTGTTTCTTCCACCAAAAGGTCAGCCGCGATATTTTGAAGACATCGGCAAGCGTAAATTCCGCGAAGTTTTCCCTGGAAGAAAGCACGTTACGGATGAAGATTTGCATTTTTATAAAACTTTGGCGCCGTATAATCCTGCCTTGGTTTTGATTTATGAAGTGA
>CALJRR010000062.1 GCA_937976315.1 uncultured Candidatus Saccharibacteria bacterium
GTTCCAACTCTTCGATATTCTCCAAGTCGACCATTTCTGGGTCAATTTTTACAGACTTGATCTTTAATTCGCCAGTGATTTGTACGATCACAGCGCCATCGCCAGCCTCAACTTCGATGATTTCTTTGCCTAATTGTTTCTGTGCTTTGCGTAATTGTTGCAGCATTTTTACCTGATCAAACGCCATATTCCTCCTTATTTAACACTTACAATTATACCCTATTTGCGGTCGGATGTGTAGATATAGAAGCGATCGCCGTCTTTATGATCATTGACAATTACTGACGACAGGTGTCCAGAGTAAGTCTGCGGAATTTGAGACTTCACGCTGTGGCTCACATATAAAGTCTGTCCGACGTTCGTTGGCGCTGTGTGGATAATTGATATCTGGTGATAGTTGTGCTTTTTGAGCGCTTCGTAAATTGGCGATTCTTCTTTGCTGACCAATAACGAGAATGAATCGGTCGGCGCGGTATTTTTACGGAGCAAAGATAAATCTTTATTAAAGTGTGAAACTGCTTCTGGGGAATAACGATAACTGTCGATGTAGCGGAAGCTGCCGCCCGCCACCATAACGATGATTAACATTGATATAAGAACTAGTCCTGTGCCGCGAGCGTATGGGTTGCGCGGGAAAAGTCCGTACCACATATTCATTAGGGATTCCAATCCGACCGCCAAGAGAATGAATAGCGGGATGATGATTATCGGGGTGAGGCTTGGCTGGAAGATGAGTAGCGCCAATGCTAAGATTAGCCACGACCAAATCATAAACGAGCGGGCGCTGGAGATTTTTTGGAAGCTGCGGAATAATCCTAGCCCGATTAGCACCATTGCATTGACGTCCATAATTGGCGTGATTTGGTTCCCTACGACTGATGGGAAAATGCGGATGTATGTGTAATATAAAGTCCTGAGGTTTGCGATGATGTCAAAACTTAGGCCGTTGATACCGATGAGGTTGTAAAATAGCGCGTGGGATTTATAGCAAAGGAAACCAATCGCACAACCAATCGTGAATAAAATAGCGGACGGCGCAATCCAAGACTTGCGATGTTTTCGGGAGATGAGGAAATAGCGTGGATGCGGATGTAAAAAGGCTATGATCAGAAGTCCCAGATTGATATACCAAAAATATGGAGTGAAGAGGCTTAGTGCTGTGGTGATAGCTAAGCTGATTCGCCAAATGGAGGCGTTCTGGGCTTTCTGGAGAATCAATGTGGCGAAAAGCAAAGTTAGCGCGGTGTAAAAGATGTATAAAATGCCAACAGTTGCACTTTGACCGATGAATAAGAATTGTCCGGTCGTTGCCATGATTAATAGCGATAGAATCGTTGTGGACGGCTTAAACCAGCGTTTTAAGAGGAAGAAAATTGCGACGGAGCTGGCGATTGAAAGGATTACGGCGGGCGCTTTAATTGTTAATAAACTGACGCCGAATAGCTTGAAGAATAGCAATTGAAGAAGATGAAAAGGTAGATTTGTGACGGCGATTCCCTCTATACTAAAATTCAAGTGATTTGTCGTATTGACCATGTCGATTTCTGCCTGCGACAAACCTCCCGGCACGTGCAGCGCGGAAATTATAATAGCTCCTACATACAACAGCGCCAGCAACGTATAGCCGAAAACGTAGCGCCATCGGTAAAGGAATATATCGGTAACTTTTTGCTTTTTCATTGGTATGATTATAACACAATTCTATTCATGCTTGCGATCCAGACTCATAAAGCGTAGGCGCTCTGGGTGGAAGTACAATTGGACTTTACCGACCGGACCGTTACGGTGCTTAGCGATGATGAGGTCTGTAATATTCTGGACTTCTGGGTTGTCAGGCTCGTAATATCCAGGGCGATAAATAAAGCTCACGATGTCGGCGTCCTGCTCAATGGAACCGGATTCACGCAGGTCGGCTAGTTGCGGAATTGGCGGCGTGCGCGATTCGACAGAACGGCTCAACTGACTCAGGGCAATTAGTGGAACATTCAGTTCGCGAGCAATAAGCTTCAATCCACGGGAAATTTCCGACACTTCCTGAACGCGGTTCCCGTTGTGGTTTCCGTTGGCCTGCATAAGCTGCAAATAGTCGACGATGATTAATCCCAATTGGTTTTCATGGGCAATTCGACGTGCTTTAGTCCGCATTTCCAAAACTGACAATCCCGGTGTGTCATCAATGTAAATTGGCGCCTCAGCCATTTCACCCATAGCTTCAGACAATTTAGCAAAATCTTCGTCGCTCAGATTTCCGGTGCGAATATTCCAGCTATCAACTCCTGACGCATCCGCCAACATACGGTCGACCAGCTGCTCCTTGCTCATCTCTAGGCTGAAGAATAGGACGGGATTTTTTTCAATCGTTGCCACGTTATAAGCCAAATTTGTCACTAGCGTCGTCTTACCCATGGCTGGACGCGCGGCCAGAATAATCAAATCTGATTTTTGCAATCCAGCGGTCATGTTGTCCAGATCGCGATATCCAGTGCGGACTCCTCTGAGAGAACCTTTATTCTTGCTGAGCTCTTCAATTCGATCAAAGCTATCCGTCAGAATGCTCTCCAGACTAACCAAATCTTGCTTGGTCGATTGGTCTGACACGCTGAAAAGTTCAGCTTCAGCCTTCTCTAATAATTCCTGCGTGGTCGTCGATTCGTCATAGC
>CALJRR010000063.1 GCA_937976315.1 uncultured Candidatus Saccharibacteria bacterium
CGATTCACCTAAAGAATTGAACATAGCCGAGCGCACCCGTTCGCCCATAGGATGCGTCGTTGAGCCGGGTGGAGTTTTTATGAATCGTCCGCCAAATTCGCCAGAGATAATCCTAACTCTCACTTTTTTCTGCCTCAAGTTTCCAAACGGACGCCAGCCAGCCCAACATCACAGACTTTATAATAATCGGCATCAGCTCATGATTTGTCTGCCAAGCAAGGTCCGTCGTCCAGCCGCTCTTGCTAAAATTGTCGTACATTTTCATCGATGCCACGGCGTGAACTTGGTCCAAATAATACTCACGATAGCCGTGATTTTTCACCTGCAATATCTCATCGTCACCCGGAATTGCGTCCTTAAAACGCGGATATGCCACCACGCTAGCCACGCCAGCCTCAAACGCCACGTGTGTCGTCATCATACCTTTGGCGCCCCAGAATTTCCAGTTGTTCTTAATCAGCTCAATTCCATTATCGCCCTTCATGAGATTTTTCTTCAAAATTGAGGTTCGCGTCTCCAGCCCTTCACCGCCGCGAAGTTCCGACATAGCCTGCTCCAGAGGAAAATGATGAGCCGGAGTCAAGCCGTCGGTAATCGCGTGCGCCATCCACGCCGCCTCAAACGCCGCTCGCTCGGGATTATTTGTTCGTAGAGCTCGGGCTAAATTGCCAATATGTCCGTCAATCATCTCCAAGAGCGCCGTATCATTTGGATCGTCCGGATTTATAAAATGCCATGGCTCGTCCACGGCTGGGCTCTTCCGCTTGACGCCATCAGGACCATTCTTGCCCTCAAAATGAAGAATGTTTTTAATATCAGGAAAATCACACCAATCAGGAAGAATTGGTTTTATATTTCTCCTTGCGACTCGATCTATTTTTTGGTGGACGCCAATAAATCGACCAGAGCCATCCCTAATTGTTGTTCCTGCATACATATTAATTTAAAACAGTTAATCGCTGATAGCGACTGACGGCGTGCGCCAGATGATTATATTGTAGCAAATCTCGCCCCTCTTTGACAAAGCGTTCGGCTTCAGCTTGAGCGCGAGCAATTAGCGCAGTATCCGCCAGCGAGGCAATTTTCAGATTCAAATCTCCGTGTTGCATTTTACCGTAAATCTCGCCAGGACCGCGCAATTTCAAATCAACTTCCGCCAAATAAAACCCATCTTGAGATTTTTCAATCTCTCGAAGACGCTGACTCGGCTTATCGTGGCCGCTCATCATCAAATGACAAAAACTCTGGTATTTCCCGCGCCCAACTCGCCCGCGCAATTGATGTAGCTGACTCAGTCCGAAATTATCCGCATTTTCAATTAGCATCACCGTCGCATTCGGCACATTCACGCCAACCTCAACCACAGTCGTACTGACTAGCATGTCCAGCTCGCCGTCCGCAAATTTCTGCATCACTTCAGCTTTTTCTTCAGCAGGAAGCTTTCCGTGCAACAACCCAACTCGACGATGGCTAAAAATAGTCTTGGACAATTTATTATATTCCGCCTCCACCGATTTTTTATCATTGTCTGGATTATCGTCAATCAACGGACAAATAACGTAAGCTTGGCGACCTTTGGCTAGCTCATTTTCAATCGATTCATAAAGCTTCGGAGCTGATGCTGGTGACCAAATCTTAGTCTGAATCGGCTGACGACCAGAGGGCAACTCGTCCAAAATGGAAATGTCCAATTCTCCGTACAACGTCAGCGCCAAGCTGCGCGGAATTGGCGTGGCTGTCATACTTAAAAGATGCGGCATAAAATCAGACTTTTCTAACAAAGCTTGCCGCTGCTTCACGCCAAATCGGTGTTGTTCGTCGATCACCGCAAATACCAATTTATGATACGCAACCTTTTCCTGAATTAGCGCATGCGTGCCGACCACAACGTCAATGTTACCGCTAGCCAAATTGTCCAACAATTGACTGCGCGCCGCACCTTTCACGTGACCCGTCAGAAGTGCAACAGACACGCCGAATGGCAACAATAACTCGTCCAGCGTTTTCGCATGTTGCTGCGCCAAAATCTCTGTCGGCGCCATAATTGCCGTCTGAAAACCAGCCTTCGCCACTTCCGCAGCCACCAATCCCGCAACGACAGTTTTTCCCGAGCCAACATCTCCTTGCAACAATCGATTCATCGGATGATCAGACTCCAAATCTTGCAGAATTTGCCACGCAGCTCGGCGCTGAGCGTTCGTCAAAGGAAACGGCAATTGGTCGACGAAGCTCTTCACGACCGACTTATTGAACGGAATTTTCCAGCCTGTTAATCTGGTCTGTTCTTGCTTGTTAAATTGTGCCGCCAATATCATCTCGAACAGCTCCTCAAACGCCAGGCGCTCACGACCGCGAGAAATTTCCTCGTGAGTTTTTGGTGCGTGAAGAAATTTAACCGCCTCAGAACGACTAACCAATTTTTGGCGCCGAATAATATTTTCCGGCAAAGTCTCGGGCAAAAAATCCATAATTGGACGAATATTTTTCATCAAATCTTGCACGGTTTTTGGGCGAATATTTTTAATCGACTTATAAACCGACTGAATTCCAGAATTATTTTCCGCAGCAGTTTTGGCAATTTCTTTCGCCAGCTCGACGGACGGATTATTGATTTGATAGCGATTATATTGCATACCAAATTGGCCAGAAAAAATAAATTCCACATCAGTTTTTAACTGTGTTTCGCGGTACGGCTGATTGAACCAAACCGCCTTAACTTTGCCTGATTTATCCGCCAAAACCGCGGTCGTGATTCTAAGCCCGCGCCGAACAATACGCGTCGAAACCGACTCGCAGCGCGCCTTAACAGTAACTTTTCCCGGCTGAAGATCTGCGATATTAACCGCAGTTGAATAGTCGTCATATGCTCGCGGTAAGAAATTCAGGGCATCAGAAACCGTCGTAAGACCGGCCGCCGCTAGAGCCTGAGCAGTTTTCGGCCCGACGCCTTTAATTTGCTCAAGAGGAGTTGTTAGTTTCATCTACGAAACGGCGTTGATGCCTTCCAGAGCGTAGGCCGTATCTTCCCAGCCCCTCACGCCGATTGAATCTACGCCCATTTGCTTCACTGGAAAATCATTGCCACCTTCTTCAATTTTATCGCCAAAGAACAGTGTTTCTTCTTTCGACCAGCCATTCAATTCAAGTAACCTGCCAATTCCATAGGCCTTATCAATTCCCGGAAGCGTGATGTCAGTGCTGGTCGTACCACCAATTCGCACTTCAAGCCCAGGCAGCTTCTCCGCCACCTTGTCGCGATATATCGGACGGACATCCTTATATTTTTCAGCCCACGCATATTTATCCTCAGGTGTAGCTTGTTGGCCCAAAGCCGACATAGTAATTTGGCTATGTCGATCTTCAATTATTTCACCCGCAGGATTCTCGCACCAAATGCCCATTTCCTTCGCAACTTCTTCCAACGCCACGGTTATCTGAGCTTTTTGCTCGTCAGACAAATCGTTCGCATACTGAATTTTCCATTCATCATCGGCGGCGTCAAATCGATAATATCGAGTTCCACAAGTCGGCATCGCGTGGAACTTCTGGAGCAACTCCGGAGTAACATTCAACCTATCAATCACCTGCTTCTTTATCTGTTGAAACGTGCCGCCCGTAATCACGCAAACGTCATAATTCTCAAGCAATCGACTAAGAATCTCCGCCATACGATCGCTAATTGGCGATTTTGTAATTGCTAGCGTATCATCCAAATCAAAACCGATAATTTTCTTCATTATTCGTCCCCTTCCATAATTAATACGAATGTGTTTTTACCCTTCTTCAGTAGCGACGTGTCATTAACGACTTTATTTTCGGCAAGTTTTTCGCCGTTTAGGCTAATGGCACCAGATTTTAACAATCGCTTTGCTTCGCCGTTAGAGCCAACCGCCCCAGATTCTACCAACGCTTCAATCACATCAATTCCAGCATCAACGCAAGGAATTTCTTCAGCCAAAGCACCTAAATCATCGTCCGACAATTTCTTAAAATCGCCGCCGCCAAACAAAACTTCAGTTACGCGCTCAACAGATTCACGGCGCGCGCTACCGTGAACAATGTCAGTAACTTCACGAGCCAAAACCTTCTGCGCCGAACGCGCACCTGGATTAACAGCGTGATTTTCAGCGATGGCTTCGATTGTATCGCGATCCAACATCGTAAATATCTTCATATATTCAATCGCGCTCTCGTCATCGACATTCAGCCAGAATTGATAGAATTTATAGACGCTGGTTTTATTTTCATCAAGCCAAACCGCGCCACCCTCAGATTTACCGAATTTACGACCAGTTGACTTATTGATTAGCAGAGGTGCAGTCATTGCGTAGACTTCGGTGTTTTCTTTTTTACGAATCAGATCCACGCCGGATAATAAATTGCCCCATTGATCCGATCCACCAATTTGCAGATTCACTCCGTACTGATTAAATAGATGCCAAAAATCATAGCCCTGAAGCAACGTGTAAGTGAATTCCGCAAAGCTCAAACCCTTGCCATTATTAATGCGCGCCTTGAAAAATTCGCGACTCACCAAATCTGCCATATTGAAGTTCTTGCCGATATCGCGAAGAAACGGCAGCAATTCCAGCTCAGCCAGCCAGTCAGCATTATCAACCAAAGTAAAATCTCGTCCAGCAAAAATCCTCGAAACTTGGGATTTTAAGGCTTGTTTATTATGCTCAATTTCTTCGTACGGAAGCAGGTTCCGCTCTTCTGTGTCGCGCATATCGCCAATCATTCCCGTGCCGCCACCGACGAGCAAAAACACTTTATGTCCGCGCTCCAGAAAATGTCGAACCATCATATAAACCGCCAAATGCCCAACATGCAAACTGTCCGCCGAAGGATCCGTCCCCAAATAGAGCGTGAAATTCTCCGAATCGATAAGTTTGTCGTCAGTAAATGTGGTCTGATTCCAGAATCCACGCCATTGTAATTCTTCTGATAATTTCATATCACTCCTTTTCTACATATTAGTATAGCAATTTTACAATTGAAGCGAAACATATGCGTGATATAATAGAATTGTGAAGAAAAAGACTACGATAAGCACCGCCGGACACGGCTCAAGCGATAAGAAATCTCCGTCGAAACGGATGAACTTATATGCCAATTTGGCGCAGAAACATAAGACTAAAAAAGATAAGGACGCGCGCGAACGAGCGGAATATTTGGCGACTTTGCCGAAACATCCCGTAAAGCGATTCTTTTATCGATTACATCCGAAGCGACTAGCGAAATATTGGTTCTCCAAGCGCGGCGGACTGATGGCTCTGAAAATTCTTGGCGTCAGTATTTTGTTGATGTTGCTACTTATCGGCGGAATGTTCGCCTATTTCCGTAAAGACCTCGATAAAATTCGCCCTGGCGAGCTTGCTAAGCGCGTTCAAACGACTGTCACTAAATATTACGACCGCAACGACAATTTGCTTTGGGAAGATAAAGGCACAGGTAATTATCAATTGGTTGTTGAATCTGACCAGATTAGCGACTATTTGAAAAAAGCCACTGTCGCAATTGAAGACCGAAACTTCTACAATCACCACGGCATCAGTATTAGCGGTATGTTGCGCGCAATGCTCTCAACTGCTTCACGCCGCCAAGTTCAGGGTGGATCAACTCTGACGCAGCAGCTAGTCAAGCAAGTTTTCTTCGCAGATGAGGCCGGCGACCGATCAATTAGCGGTATTCCTCGAAAGATCAAGGAAATCATCCTCGCAATCGAAGTTGAGCGCATGTATAGCAAAGACCAAATTCTGTCATTATACCTGAACGAGTCTCCATACGGCGGTCGTCGTAACGGCGCAGAGTCTGCAGCTCAGACATACTTTGGCAAGCACGCTAAGGATCTGACGCTGGCGGAAGCGGCGCTAATTGCTAGTATTCCACAGAATCCAACTTACTATAATCCATACAACACCGCTGGAAATAAGGCTTTAATTGCCCGACAACACACAGTTCTGGATTACATGGCCGAGCAAGGAGTTATTACCAAGGATGAGGCTGAAAAAGCTAAAAAGATTGATATTCTAAGCACGCTTAAGCCGCAGACCGAGCACTTGGAGAATATTAAGGCTCCTCACTTCCTATTGATGGTTCGCAATCAGTTAAGTAAAGAGCTTGGCGAATCAGTCGTTGGGCGCGGTGGATTGACAATTAAAACCACCCTCGACTGGCGAATTCAGGAAAAACTTGAAAATGAGATGAAGTCGTTCTTTGCAACTGGTCGACCAGATGCTGTGCGAATTAGTAACGGCGCCGCAACAGTCGAGGACGTTCAAACTGGACAAATCGTAGCACTTGTTGGTAGCCGTGACTTTAATTATGCTGGTTTCGGACAGGATAATGCCGCAGTTTCCTATATCCAGCCAGGTTCCACGATTAAGTCACTTGTCTTTACCCAATTATTCGACAAACACGACAGCAAGCAAGCATACGGTAGCGGCACAGTCTTAGCTGATGAGAACATTGATAAACTGTACGGCGCAACTCTGAGAAACTGGGACAATAAATTTATGGGTGCCATCAATATTCGAAGGGCGCTTGCTCTATCTCGAAACGTCCCAGCTATCAAAGCTGCTTATATCGTCGGTGACGGATCCGCTAAGCCTGTCGTCGAGGGAATCCGCAGGATGGGCGATACTAACTATTGCCGACAGGAAGAAAATGCCGGCGGTTACGGACTCGGTGCAGCAATTGGTGCATGTGGAACCAAACAAACAGAATTGGTGAACGCCTACTCAACATTGGCGCGAATGGGAGTCCAAAAAGACATTTCAAGTGTTATTGAGGTAAAAAACAGCCAAGGTGAAACTCTGAAAAAATGGAAAGATGAAGGTAAGCAAGTTATCGACTCTCAATCAGCGTACATTGTGAATGACATCTTGTCCGACCGAACTCCTGGACTTCACGGCTGGATGGGCGTCAATGGCGTTCGAACCTCCGCAAAGACCGGTACATCAGACAAAGGCTCGCAACCAAAAGACCTCTGGATTGTTAATTACAGCCCAGCTCTAGTTATGGGAA
>CALJRR010000064.1 GCA_937976315.1 uncultured Candidatus Saccharibacteria bacterium
TTATTCTATTATTTGTCGTAATGGTTTTGTTGGGTGGCCCATTCTTTGCGACTGAAAATTGGAGATTGATTTGGCTGGGAGCACTGATGGCAACTGCACTACATTTCTTCCCGTATTATTTTGTACACGGAAAATCAATGATATATCTAGGTCTTATTTGCGCTATTAATGTTTTTGTAGGGTATGTTTTTATTGATATTCCATTAGAGGCGATAGCATATATTGACTCAGCAATTAAGCTTGTATTTGGAATATATTTACTATTTTTTTCAAAGCCATCAAAAAAGACACCCCGTTTTTGAGGTGCCTTCATACAACCGTCTTCAAGAGGCGGAGTAGTAGGTCAACATGGATGCTTAAACTATGTGGTTGTGGTTTATCACTATTTGTTGGATTCCGTAATATGCTTAGTTGGTTATATTGTTATGATGTCAGTAGTTCTCTAATAATTTAGACATTTATACAGCTCTGGTGGTGTTTAAGGGCAATACATCAGTCAAAATAAAATAAGACAGCCCGCGTTGCTCTAACATAAGAGGGGCATTGCTGTCTTACACTGCTATATTACTACAACCATCATTGAAAAATCAATAATATCGCCTTTCGTTATAATTCCCCAACAATCCAAATATAGATACCCCCTAAGAGCCGCGTTTTACCTTTACCTCTGGCGCCCTAGAGGTGATATAATTACTATAATATGCATGCCGCGGTCCAATCTATAACCATAAAAGTGAGCGAAGTTGATTCTGCTTTGCTTAATGACGCGGATGAGCTGCAGAAAATGTTAAGAAATGTTACGGAGCTGGCGGGCTTGCATTCTTTGAAATCGGTGATGCATCAATTTTCCCCGCAAGGAATCAGTGCTGCCCTGCTTTTGTCAGAATCACATATCGCGATTCATACGTGGCCAGAAAGCGGCGTGGCGTATATAGCGATGACAACTTGTAAAATACTGGATGATGATAAATTGCAACAAATAAAAGAGCTGGTTGCACGGTTGTTGGATGCAGAAAACATAATTATGAAAGAAGTGGCGTTGTAATATGAAACGAACCAAGGCGCGACTTAAAATCAACCAAATATTGACTGGAAAGAAAACTAATTTACGAGTTGTTGGCTGTTTGCTTTTTCGCGAATGGGATAAGAAAGACAAGCGATTTTACTACTGGGAAGAATGGGAGATTACTGGGCTGGCTGATTATGATAGCTGGGTGGAGTATGATCACAGCGATCAAACCGTTTCTCTGTACGAGCCGATTCGTTTTACTCAGGCAATTAATCCAACGCAATTGGAAAAGGGTCAATCATTCACCGTTTCTGAGCAGGATGGTAAGGATCACATTGTGGTGGTTGATGAGGTTGGAATTGGCGAAATTATGAATATCAAGGGCAAAAACACGTACCAAGTTTTCCCGAAAGAACTGATGGCGTACGCTACTTTGAGGGATACTGGCGCGCCAAAAAGCCGTCAGTTGATCACGATTGAGAAGTATAATAATCGCGAATATGATGCTTATCGTAAGGTTCAGCTGAGCGACAAAGAACAGAAGGAAATGTTTGGCAGGACCATTAAGCCGATTGACTGGACGACGATTATAGTCATTGCCATATTTATCGCTATTATTTTGTTTGCGTTCATCTTTGACAATAATTCCGACGGTAGTAATGGCGGAGGTCACGGCGGATCGCGCAGCGTTTACGGCGGCAGTAGCGGCGGGCTTGGTAAATAAAAGGAGTTATAATGTCACGATCAAGTACGAAAAAACGGGAGCAAGTTGCTTTATTTGCGGCGGCAATTTTGGTAGCAATTGGCGGAATTATTTACGAGCTGATTCTAGGCGCAGCTGCGTCATATTTGGTGGGCGATTCGATTTTGAGTTTCAGCTTGGCGACGGGCGTGACGCTGTTTGGCATGGGAATTGGCTCGCTGCTGGTCAATTACATCAAGCTTCATCCAGCGACCAGCTTCGCTGCTAATGAAATTATTCTGGGATTAATTGGCGGAAATTCGGTGATGCTGATGTATTTGGGATTCGTTTTTACGCGTTCGCATTGGCTGATTTTTGCCGTCATAAGTTTGGCAATTGGTATTTGTATCGGGTTGGAAATTCCGCTTTTAATGAAGATGTTTCAGGAGTTCGGGCGCAAGTCTTCGGTGAAATTATTTAGCAAGATTTTAGCGCTCGATTATTTTGGGGCGTTAATTGCGTCGCTATTATTCCCGCTCGTTATGCTTCCGTATCTTGGTTTAATGCGTAGTGCGTATTTGGTGGCAGCTCTTAATATTGCTGTGGCAGTTTTGATTTTAAAACAAATGAAGGCTTCGAAAATTATTATGACAATTAGCGTTATTGCAACAATGTTGCTTCTGGGTTTCTTTATTTATGCGACGGAAATTGAGCACGGAATCGACAAGCGAACGTATAAAGATCCTGTGATGTGGCAGCAGCAGACGCCGTATCAGAAAATTGTCCTGACTAGATATAAGAATGACACGAGGTTGTTTTTGAATCGCAATTTGCAGTTTTCCAGCCTTGACGAAGCGCGTTATCACGAAACATTGTCTACTTCCGCTCTGTCTTCAGTCGCTAATCCGAAGCGCGTGCTGATTATGGGCGGCGGCGATGGTTTGCTAGCTCGGGACGTTTTGAAATATCCCAGTGTTGAACATATTACGTTGGTTGATATCGATGAGGTGATGACTAATCTGGCGAAAACTAATCATCTTCTCACCGATATAAATCAACGCTCTCTGCATGATCCGCGCGTTTCTATTGTCAATCAAGACGCTTTCCAATTCGCCTTCTCTACCAAGGATAAATATGATGTTGTGCTGATTGATCTGGTGGATCCGTCGAACGAAAAATTAGCCAAGTTGTATTCCGAGCAATTATATCGTCAAATTGGCAATATTTTAACGGAGCGTGGTGTTATGGTGGCGCAGGCGACGTCTTCATTTTTCTCTCCGCACGCTTTTTATATGGTAGCAAACACCGTCAAATCATCTCATCCAGAGCGATATGTGACGGCGTTTTCGGTGAATGTGCCGTCATTTGGCGAGTGGGGTTTTGTGATGTCTACGCCGCAAGCTGAGGTTGTGGCTAGTCAGCCATTGCCGAAAAATCTGCGATATCAAAACCAGAAACTGCTCGCCTTCCTGACTAAACAAAACGCCATATCAGTGCCATCTGGACCGACTTCTACGTTGGTTTCTCCGCGAATCACCGATGTTTACAATTCCGATATGCGTCAGTGGCGATACGAATAGTTTTTAGGCGGCGGCAGTGCTCTTTTTTCGACGTCGACGTCGTCTTTTTGGCGTTGCTGAAGCTAGCGGTGTAACTGTGTTAATTGCGGTTTCTGTAGGTGTGTTATCGTTGCCGCGAATTTGCAAAACAACTTCGCCATCGTTTGCTGCGGGTTGCTGCTTTTCCGGTTGGCTATTGACCGCTGGAGCGTTGTTTGCAGGCTGCGGTTGAGGTTTGGCTGGTTGCTTTTTCTGGTTGCGAACAGGTTTTATCGCGGCGTCAATTTCCTTCTCAACATCTTCCCTGTTTCGCGAATACATGCGACGCGAATGTTCAATAATGTGCGGCGTGTTGTCGGCTTGGCTTGGCGGAAGTTCCAATGTGCGGGCAGAAAACGCAGGAGTTTTCTCGCCGCCGATAACCATATTGACAACAAAATTACGATTGTGCATTTGAAGTAGGTCGATTGCCTCGAAGTTTGGCTCGAATTGCTTGGCGAGAATTGGTGCATCGTCAGCAGAAACTCGGAAAGAAATCATGGTGCCGACGTTGCCGAAAACCGCATCGCGAACCGTGTCGCTCATCTGGGAAATGTACTGGTTGGCAACGGTCAAGTTAAGGCCATATTTTCGAGCCTCGGATAGAATAGTTGCAAATGAATCGGTGGCGAAGTTCTGAAACTCGTCGACATAAAGATAGAATGGACGGCGGTCGCGGACGTCAGGAATGTCACTTCGAGACATAGCGGCAAGCTGGATTTTTGTGACCAAGAACGAACCGAGTATGGCAGCATTATCTTCACCGATAAGACCCTTGGATAGATTGACGATTAGAATCTTTCCCTCGTCCATAATCTGGCGAATATTGAACGTTGACTTCGGTTGGCCGATAATATTGCGAATGATTGGGTTGGCGGTGAAAGCCCCGACTTTATTTAAGACTGGCGCAATTGCCTCGGCGACAAACTTGTCATTCCAGTTGGCAAATTCAACATTCCAGAATTGCAAAACCACGGTGTCTTGGCAATAAGTCAGCGTTTCTTTTCGGAATTCCTTATCTGTTAGCATGCGAGTAATGTCAAGCATTGTCGCTTCTGGTCGGTCCAGTAAAGCCAGAATTGTATACCGCAAAATATACTCAAGCCGTGGTCCCCATGAATCGCCGAAAATACGCTTCAAAACGCCGATGATTTCTGATGAGATGTTGGTTTTTTGGTTCGGGTTCGTGACTTCCAGTGGGTTGAATCCCAGAGGATACGCGGTGTCGGCTGGATTGAAATAGATCACGTCGTTCAATCGGCTGCCGGGGATAAATTTCATGTTGTTGATTGCGAAGTCGCCGTGCGGGTCGATGATGGCATATCCTTGATTATGGAAAATGTCGCTTAAGGCGAAGAGCTCTAATAGTCCGCTTTTTCCGGCGCCCGTTTGTCCGATTATGTAAACGTGGCGTGAGCGGTCATAGCGCAACATACCGAATTGGTGGCTGATGCCACGGAAGTTGGTGACGCCGAAGGCAGAAATTTGGTCATCGTTGACATCTTCGCCGGTTAAGACTGGTAACTTGGACGGCGGTTCTGCGGTTTTGGAGCTTGCCCAAACTATATTTGGCGTTTCAACGTTGGTGTGTGGCAAGTGAAAAACTGACGCCAATTCTTCTATATTTAAGATAAAACCGTCGCCGATGAACGAACGCTTGCGATATTTATCAATAAATTCTTTGCCAAACGCGCCCTTGACGGCGTGAAATCCGTTGAGATTGGTTGAATTGAACTGCTTAAATGTGCCGACAAGCGCCTGCATGCGAAGTTTGGCGTTTGTCTGACTCTCGCCCATATAAACCAAGCGAATTTTTACTTCATAGCCGAGCTTGGTCGCCTTTTTTTCTGCTTCAGAAATGCGAGTTTTATCGCGGTCTGACAGCTCGATTTTGGCTGATTGCCCGACTCCCTGCTCTGGTGGTTGCCACAATGCGCCAAGTACGCCGATTAGCCACTGCATGCTGCCACCGAATCCTGGCAAGGAGAACATTCTCCCGTTTTTTATGTTATTGATATATCGATCTGCGGCGTTTTGCCAGTCGTCGGGGATCGGTCTTACCAGCACCTGAATCCACAATTCTTCACCAGTGGTTTCTAATTTTGCCAACGTGCCCGTAATGCCCGCCAGCGGGTCGACTTCGAAGTTTTGGAAGGTGCGAATCGGGAGAAATTCATCCGTGGTTAATGTCAATTCTGTCGAGTAAGCAACTTCGTGGTCGCGCTCATGCTCGGTATAATCTTCGTCGGCTTGGTGAATCTGAACGGTTGGGTATTGAGAATAAATCTGCCCCTCGACAAAACTTTGCAAGGTTTTTGGTACCCAAACGTAAAAGCGAATTTGCCCATTGACTGAGGCGATTTCAAAGCTGATGTGCTCTTGGTGTCCGCCAGATAATCGCAATTCTTTATTGTCGCGAAGAATTCCGTGCAGTGAAGCGAATAACTGCTCGGCGGCAAGCTCTTGCTTATCGTTGGTGCGTGGGATTTCCAGGACTAAAAGTACGCTCTCAACTGGGGTGAAATCTTCGATCTTCCGATAATTCCGCCACGTCAAAAACATCAGGACTGCCACAATTGGCATCCAAACATACCATTGTAATAACGTACCGATGATCCAAGAAATAATCTGCATTATGTGTAAATTATCTCACCTCTGAAAGAAGTTTGCAACTTAGCTTAAGCAGCTTCTTCAAAAACGTATGTGGCTTTAGCGACACGTTTGAATTGTGGCTTTGATTGAAGGTTTAATAGAATAGTAGTTTCCTTGACTTGTCGTTTGTCGAGGACTTGACGAACGATTTCATCGCGGTGGAGCGGAGTTTCGGAATTCTTCAAAATATCGGTAATGATATCTGCTACAGTTCCGCGGCTGTAGCCCCAGCTGGCGAGTGCGTAAATCCCGCGACCGATTAGAACAAAGCGCTTGTCTTTAATAAGTTCATTGTGAATTGCCTGCGTCGTGACGCTTCGGCGGTTAAATTCGCTGTCCCGAATTCCCTTGGCGATGTCGGAAAAATGCATCGGTGAGCCGTTGGTGTCTAGAACAACGTAGATTTTATCGCGGATGTTCTTTGGGTTAACGGCTGGCCATTTGGCTAGCCCCCACTGATCGTTTAAGCTGGCCAATTTCTTGCTAACAGTAGCCAAGGCTGCAATGTTTGAAGGATGTTCATAGTCCAATTTTTTGTGCAATTCTTCCGCAGTAACAGGCTCTCCGTGTTTTTTGATCGTTTTGACAACCTCTTCGACTCGTGCTCTAATCTGCTTTTCATTGCCGAGAGTGTCAATCGCTGCCGCCTGGTAATAATCGTCATTCTCTGTAACAATCGTGATGTTTTCTGCTAGCTCAGAAATGAACGCCACACGAGCGCGGTCAATTGCAGTAGCTTCTTTACCGAGGAAATGCGACGCCAAATCCTGCATACGCGCAACTCGTCCCATCTCAGACAAACTCGAAGTAATTTCTTTTTCCATAGCAATAACCGAAGGAAGTTCTCCCTCGGCGACAGCTGCACGTAGACGCGTTAAGATTGCTTTTTCTAGCTGACGAACGCGCTCGCGAGTAATGCCGAACATATCGCCAATTAGCTCTAACGTTTCTTTTCGGTCATACAAACCAAATCGTCGAGAAATAATTTCCTTCTCGCGCTCTTGCGGAATCTTAGAAATAATAGTATCGACGACAGAATTTAATTTGGCGCTTTGCTCGGTTTTTGCTGTCTCGCTCATGCTACTAGAAACATCCTCTCTGCCTCACCACAGGTTATATTGATTGAAAATATGTTTTTAATTATACAATTGCATTTGATAAAAGTCAATAGATAAATGCCATAATTGCTGATATAAATTATAGCATTTATTTTACGTTTTTTGCAATAGATTATATGAAGAGTTTTTATTATCCGGAATTATTGGATAGTATGAAAACGCTATTTCTTTTTAGCGGATGTTTTGGCAGCTTTTTTAACTACGCGTTTGCGAGTTGGCTTTGCTGTTGTGGCGCTTAATAACTCCAGAGCTTTTTCGTGAGTAATAGTTTTCGGATCCGTGTCTTTAGGGATTTTGACATTTTTGGTGCCGTTGGTGATGTATGGACCGAATCGACCATTGAGAACCTTAATTCCATCTGGGAATTCGGCAATATTCTTAGCGGCTTCGGCTTCTAATTTGGCGGTGTAAAGTTCGCGCGCCTTTTCTAAAGTAATGCTGTGCGGGTCTTCTGGCTTAATGGAAACGAACAATTTGCCGACTTGAATATACGGACCGAATCGCCCAATATTCGCCTTAATCTCTTGCCCGTCTTCTGTTTGACCAACGACGCGTGGCAATTTGAACATCTCCAGCGCTTGTTCCAGAGTAACTGTCTCAATTTTCGTGCCCTTTGGCAGCGGTGCAAAGCGAGGCTTATCTTCATCTTCAGTTGCGCCCAGCTGTAACATTGGACCGAAGCGACCGAATCTTGCGATAATCGGTTTATTCGTCTTCGGATCAATTCCCACTTCGCGATTAGCGCCGACTTTGCTTCGGTCGATCCCGCCAGATTGCTCGATTAATTTATGGAAAGGCGTGTAAAATCCGTGCAGCATTGCGCTTTTTTCCAGATTGGCGCCAGCAATTTTATCAAATTCCGTCTCGACGTTGGCGGTAAAATCGTAATCGACAATTTGCGTAAAATGGTCCGTCAGGAAATCGGCAATCAGTTCGCCGCTTGGCGTTGGAATAAGCTTGCCGCGTGTCGAGCCAGTTTTTTCCTGGACAATACTTCGGCTAACTTCCTCGCCGTTATAATTCAGGACAATCACGTCACGCGGTTGACCTTCGCTGTCGCCTTTTTCAACATAGCCGCGAGTCTGCACGGTGTCGATAATTGTGGCGTATGTGGATGGACGACCAATCCCAAGTTCCTCCAACTTCTTAACTAGCGAACCTTCGGTGTAGCGAGCTGGCGGTCGTGTGAATGTTTGACGAGCCGTAATGTCGTGAGAATTGACTTCATCGCCAGACTGTAACTTCGGTAGAAGCTCATCTTTATTGCCGCCGTAAACGCGCAAAAATCCATCAAACGTAATGACTTCGCCCTTCGCCTCAAACTGAGCAGGCTTTTTGCTCTTAGGTAAATTATCGCCTTTGATGTCAATTGTAATAGTCGTTTTTTCTAGCTTCGCTGGCGACATTTGTGATGCTAAAGTTCGGCGTCGAATTAGGTCGTATAATTTCTGGTCATAGCTATTATTAGACGCGGTTTCCAGAGTGATGTCTGTCGGGCGAATGGCTTCGTGAGCTTCTTGGGCAGACGCGGATTTGGTCTTAAACTTACGAACCGTTGAGTAATCTGGACCGTAAAGACGCTTGATGAAATCGGTAGCTGCCGCGATGGCTTGGCCGCTCAAATTCACCGAGTCAGTACGCATATAGGTGATTTTTCCATCTTGGTACAATTTTTGCGCCGAAGCCATGGTTGCTTTGGAACTGAAACCAAGTTTAGAGTTGGCTTCCTGCTGCAAGGTTGACGTGGTAAATGGTGCCGCTGGATTGCGCGTTCCTGGAGTTTTTGAGATATCGCTAACAATAAATTCGGCGGGTTTCAGGCTATTTAAGAACTCGTTCGCCGCTTCTTCTGTGTCGAATTTTTGATTAAGCTCGGCCTTGAATTCTTGATTGTCGTGAATGAAAATGGCGGTAACTTTGAATTGAGAATTGCCCTCAAACTTCATAATTTCTCGCTCGCGCTCAACGAGTAATCGCACCGCTGGACTCTGAACGCGACCAGCTGACTTGCCGCCCGGAACTTTCTGCCAGACGACTGGACTAAGCTCAAAACCAACCAGTCGGTCAAGGATTTGCCTGGCTTGTTGCGCCTGAACCAAATTCATATCCACGGTTCGCGGATTCTTAATTGCATTGGTTATAGCGTCTTTGGTAATCTCATGAAAAACAATTCGCTTGGTTGTTTCGATTGGAAGATCTAACACCTTACACAAATGCCAAGCAATGGCCTCTCCTTCGCGGTCTTCATCGGTTGCGAGCCAAACATTTTCCTTGCCGACTGCCTTGACGTTTCTCTTTAGCTCGGTGATAACTTTCTTTTTTTCAGGATCAACTTCGTAGATTGCGAAAAAATCGTTAGCCACGTCAATCGGCGGCGTTCCATCCTTCGTCTTTTTAACAATCGAGCGAATATGCCCCACACTGGACAAGACGTGAAAATCCTTGCCGAGATATTTCTCGATGGTTTTAGCTTTGGCTGGTGACTCGACGATAACGAGATTTTTCATAACTTTATATTATAACAAATCACTATCTGGCTACAACCGCAAAGTGAATTATTACGAGCGACCACTGAGTTGACGGAGCATTGCCATTGACCTGAAGCTGCGATCGGCGTCTATTATTTGGCGCGGCTCTTCTTTTTCCGCGCTGCCGTTAATCGCTCGCTTTATATAGGTGTGTGTTGCGTGTACAGCGAACGGAAGCGAGGCGGCGAATGCCCCAGCTCCTAGTTTGCGTAGAATCTCGGCAGGCTTTGGACTATCGGTTCGTTTGTCGGCTAATTCGGCGGCGGCATAAGCGACTAAGGCTGCCGTTTCCATAGCTAGCCCCACCTTCCCTGATTTGGTCGGTCGAGTTTCAGCTTTCTCGTCACTACGTAAATTAGCGATTCCCGTAGCCACGGCGTTTATCGAGTTTAGTACCGCAACGGTGCCAAGGACACGTTTTGGAGCCAACTCCTTTTTATTCATTTCATAGAGGATTTTTGCCATAATTATTTTGTCTGTTGTGGCGTCTAAGGCTGCTCCAAAATTGCTAGTCTGTCCTGTCATGCGTGCTACTTTGCCGTCCAAGACGTCAGCTAATCGCCCGACCGCGCATTCCGCCAGTCCTTCAGCTGTATCGATTTTCTCAGATCCGCGTATCGCTAAAGCGGCGCCAGTCACGCTTATCAAATTAGGGATAGTAAAGATGTCCTTAGCGATTTTATGGGCGACAGGAGATGTTTCTCGGCCTTTTTTCATATTCCGCATAATAACATCAATTTGTCAAAATAGCAATATTATCGTAATGTCCAGTTATTCGCCCCGAGAGGCTTAATCACTCCGTTGATTTCTAGCATTGTGAGTGCTGTGGCGAAGTCTGACGCGGATAATCCTGATTTTTGTTGAATTTCGTCGCCGTCGCGCAGTCCTTCTGAGATGAGTTTTATGATAATAGCCTCTTCAATTGTTGCGCTGGCTGCTAATTCTTGACAGTTGTCTTTTTGCAATTTCTCTGGCGCGATGATTGATAAAACATCGTCGGCGTCTGTCACCAAATACGCCCCTTGTTTTAATAAAGTATTACAACCCGCCGACAGTGGGCTGGTTATGTTTCCGGGAACTACAAACAAATCTCTTCCCTGGTTCAGTGCGTGCGAGGCTGTGTTTAATGTGCCGCTTCGCTCGGCGGCTTCGGTGATAATAATTCCGTCAGCTAGCCCGCTAACCAGCCGATTGCGCTCCAAAAAACTCCAACGATTGACTATTTTATTATCGCCCTTCATCCATTCTGAAACGACCGCGCCGCCCTGCTCTATGATGCTCATGGCTAGTTGATAATTGGTCCGCGGCGAAATATCAGGAAGTTCGTTTGGGACGACTGCCACGACCGTTCCGCCAGCTTCAATGGCAGCTTTTTGGGCAATGCAGTCCACGCCTAGCGCCAGCCCGCTCACGATTACACACCCGGCTTTTGCCAGATCTGTTGCCAATCGCTCGGTTACTTCTTTTCCGTAGGCAGACGGCTTACGGGACCCGACGATTGATACGACAGGCGCATTTGTTTCTGGCAATTTTCCCATATAACATAAGCTTTTTGGTGGATTGGCAATATGTGCTAATATCTGGGAGAAAATATGCTCATCTGGTGTAATTCTATTGATTTCCATAAAAAATGTGGTAAAAAGTATTGACACTTTGTCAAATGTTTGCTATAATCAAGGACGATTGGTTAAGTAATCATTAACCAAACGCACCTTATACCCCCTATTCTAACTATATGTTAGGTTGCGCGCAATGGCATTAAGTATTCTTACCCTCCACTTTTTGCGGTTCAACGTTACGCGCATACTAACCCCTTTAACTGCCCTTTTTCAAAGGCGACCTCTGTTAATGTGAGTACGAAATTGTATTGATAGTCATCAGGCGCGGACTTTTGGAGTTTTAGTCGCGACGCTTCACTGATACGGTAGCTCGGGTGGGTTGAAGGGTAAAAAAGCGTCAGGTGATGCCCACCCTTACCTGGCGCTTTTTTGTTGGGAAAAATTATTTATTTTCTATAATATGTCGGCACTTTTCGCAAATACCTTCCAGCTCAAAGTGGTGTTTTGTGACTATGAAATTATGTTTTTTACCAATGAGATCTATGAGTTTTTCGAGCTCTTGTAATTGTATAGGTTCGGCATTTTGACAATTGATGCAGTATAGATGGTGATGATGCGGTATAAAAGGTTCTGCTAACTCGTAATAATTCTTCCAACCAATAGTTATAGTGTTTATAATGTTCAGAGTATCGAACATTAGTAGCGTGCGGTAAATGCTGGCACGGTTAATGTTTTTGCAGTTTTTCGCAATATCGCCAACCGTAAGAGGCACATCTGAATTTTGCAGGATATCAAATACTTGCTGGCGAGGTTTTGTCAGGCGAAGATTGTGGTGTTCAAATATTTCATTTAGCATAGTGCTATCAATAGTTTATAACCTATTGCAACAAGTATGCAATAGGCTTACAGCCCGAGTAATTCATAAGGATATTTAGGCTGGCTGATTTTTGTGATATGCGCGTCGGTTATGACGTATTCAGCTTGACTATTAACGATTTTTTGCGACAATTTACCCTTGACGATTAGCCATGTTCCATCTGGGTAGTCTGTCGAAAAGTTTTTCTCGACCAGGATTTTCATAGGCACGCTGTCAACAGTGCAGCAACTTATGACATATCTGGCAATATTGAAGTAATTATAGCCATAGTTTTTTAACAGGTCGTTTGAAACTAAACCAGTAACGGTGATATCTTTGCCGTTAAAATAAGCGGCTTCTTTACAGGAATTTATGGCGGTTCTCCAGCGATTTATTGAGATTGTAGAAGAGTTCTCTTTCGGCTGAGGTGTTTCGCA
>CALJRR010000065.1 GCA_937976315.1 uncultured Candidatus Saccharibacteria bacterium
ATTGGGGCAATTTTTTTCAAGCCAATTCTAGATTTGTCTTTTGCGGGTTTATTTTTTAATTGCAACATTATATCAATAAGCAAAAGTATAACACCGATTACGCTAATTATGACCGCGAATATGTGATAGCGTGGATGAACGTAAAAGCCAAGTTGGTCGCGCCAAGCTAATAGCAAAATATATACACAAACGACAATTCCGCCAATTGATTTTGCAAAGTTAGCGTACATATAAGTTAACTCCCAGCCCGACAATTAGCGATAAGACGAATACAGTTAAGGTAATTGTTGCGATAAATTTCCAGCGAAAAGTTGTTTTTAATAGCGTAATCATTTTAATGTCTATCATCGGTCCGAATAGCAAGAAAGATAAAATTGAGCCTGTCGTGAAATTTCGCACGTAAGCCAGTGCGAAGAACGCGTCGATGCTGGAGCATATCGAAATGATGAAACTTAGCGTGATCATGGATATGACTGATAAGAAAATGTCGCCGCCGACGGCGTTTATGATGAATCGCGGAACGAAGATTTGTGTGGCGGCTGCGATGCTTGCGCCTAAGACCAACATAGTAAATAATTGCCAGAATTCATTATGTGATGAGCTGAATATGTTTGACAATTTTGAACCGTGATTATGAGAGTGGCAAAGTTTTTCAAACTCTGGATTAATAACGGAATCTTCCTTAAAAAAGCTGACGATAAAAGCGGTTATCTGTACGATAATTAACGCAAAAATAATTCGCCACCAAACCATTCGGGCGTCAAAACTGAAGGCGGTCATGGTTGAAATTATGGTTATCGGGTTTAAGATTGGTGCGGCGAAAAGAAAGCTAATAACGTCGGCAGGCTTTAATCCGTTTGCTATTAAGCTTCGTGCAATTGGTACGTTGCCACATTCGCACACGGGTAAAATTAGCCCGATCATAGAGAGTGCAATTCGTCGAAGGAAGGTGTTTTTTGGTAACATTTTGAAAACGTCTTTTGATGATAAAAAGTACCTGATAAGCGCGGATATGATAATTCCTAAAATTAAGAATGGGACCGCCTCGACAATTACGCTTAGCGTCAGCGTGATGAAATCTTGTAATGACGGAAGTAATTTATTGCACCATTCTGCAAATTCTCCGTTTAATAACATGACGCCGAATTGTGAGCTGAATTGATAAATAGAAATTATAAGGACGCCAAAAACCACCCAACCGATCAATTCGCTGTTGGCTGATAAAAACTTTTTTATGCGACTATCTGGCGATTTTTGTGCCATATATAAAATTATACTCCATGCTTATGCTATACTAAATCAATATGAAACATCTTTTACATTCACATCATCCGTTTCGGATTTTCTGGTTTTCAGTCCTATTGACCTTAGGTTTGGGCAGCTTGATTTTTAGCCATATGGGCGTTAGTGGTCTTTGGCTATTTACTATTTTGGTGGTTCTGGAAGTTACGTTTAGCTTCGACAACGCGGTGATAAATAGCAAGGTTTTGGCGGGAATGAGTCAAGTTTGGCAGAAAGTCTTCCTGACGGCTGGCATATTTGTGGCGGTGTTTGTCGTTCGATTTATATTGCCAATTGCTATTGTGATGATTGCGAGCGGTCACGGATTTATAGATGTTGTCAATCTGGCGCTTCATAAACCTGTTGAGTACGGCAAAATCCTGCACGAGGCGTCGCCGATGATTGACGCGTTTGGTGGTGCGTTTTTGATTATGATTGGGCTTAGCTATTTCATCGATTACAACAAGCGTGTCCACTGGATGCGACATGTTGAGCCGATTTTGGCGAAGGCTGGGCGATTTGAGAATTTTAAGGTGTGCATAATGCTTAGCGTGGCGGCTGTTTTGTATTTTACGGTCGAGGCGCCGCATAAATCTCTGGTGTTGATTTCAGCAGTGCTTGGAATTGTGCTGCATATCGGATTGGAACTATTTGGATCATTTTTCCATGAAGATGACGCGAAATCCGTTAAGATTAAAACTGGCTGGGCGGCGTTCGCTAGCTTGTTATATTTGGAAGTTCTGGACGCCAGCTTTAGCTTTGACGGCGTGATTGGTGCGTTCGCTATTACCAACAGTGTGCTGCTGATCGTGGCCGGACTGGGTGCTGGAGCAATTTGGGTTCGATCACTAACCGTATATTTGTTGCGAACAGGCGCGCTTAGTAAATATAAATATCTGGAAAATGGCGCTCACTGGGCAATTATGGCGCTCGGCGTGATGATGATTGCCAAATTATTTCACTTGGAATTGCCGGAATGGGCGACGGGTGGCTTGGGCTTGTTGTTCGTGAGTTTGGCGGTTGGTAGCAGTATATTGGAAGCTCGATCGATCAATCTGCAAGAAGCTGCGGCTACAAAATTACATCAAGCCGAAGAGCAATTGAAGAACGGCGCTTCAAAAATTGTGCCGCGAAAACGACGTTAGAATCTAGTTTAATATTTTATACTGAACGGCTCGATAGTTTCGTTAATAAACTTCTCGATCAAGCTAATTGATTCGGGCAATATCCAGCTTTGGAGAATCTTTTGCTCGTCTGAGTTGAATTTGCCTAGGACAAAATCCACATCACCGACTTGACGTCTGAGTAAATTGTCTGTACCAATACGAATATGCCAAAAATCTGATCCGACGTGGGCGTGAAGAGATTTTAATCCGTTGCTGCCTGCGTCTCGTCCGCCCTTGCGGGTTCGAATTTTACCAAAATCCAGCGCCGTGTCGTCGTGAATAATTAGTAAATCGTCCAATGTCAATTTGTAAAAATCTAAGATTGCTCGAGCGGAAATTCCAATCTCATTGTAAAAAGTAGTTGGCTTAACCAGCAGGATTTTTTCCCCAGAAATATTCAGCTCGGCAATATCGGCGGAAAATTTTGGCTTATTGCAAAAAACTGCATTATTTTCTGACGCAAATTTATCAATAGCCAAAAATCCAGCATTATGCCTTGTGTTTGTGTATTTTTCGCCTGGATTTCCCAATGCTAAGATGACTTTCATAGACTTAGTATATCACCTTGTGAAAATGACGTATAATAAGCATATGGCAAAACGCGACGATGATTTAGAATTTAGCATTAATGCTCCGTTTGATGATGGGCGAGCGATTATCGATAAAGTTCCGTTGTATTTGGTGAACGGCTCGTTGGGCGCCGGGAAAACTAGTGTCCTTGAATTCTTATTGCAACAAAGTGACTATAAGGGTTCTCGGGTGATTGAGAATGAATACGCTAATGAAAACGTTGACGGTTATCGATTGGAAAAGCTGGCGGATATTGTGACGACTTTGGCTGGCGATTGTGTCTGTTGTTCGTCAAAACATGCATTGACACGAATGTTACTTGACTTTTGTCGCAATTCCCCCGCCCCAGTGTTTATTGAGGCGACTGGTGTAGCGCGAACGATGAATTTAGTTGAGAAATTGATTAATGCACAAATATTCAATAAGTATGAGTTGGCGCAGAGTTTTTATGTTATTGACGCACATGAGATTTTACGTGGAATTGAGCCGGCGCATGAAATTGAGTTGCAAGCGGCGGATATGATTTTAGTGACCAAAGAAGATTTGTTAAGTGACGACGAGCGACTACGATATGAATCTAAGCTAAGTTCTCTGCCCTACGGAAAAATATTGAGCGCGCCACGAGGTAAATTTGATATCAATAAAATGACGACGCCGTCAGGACTACTAACATTTTTTGATAAGTACGACGGCGAGTTGGTCGTGCCGGATAATCCGACGTATGCTGTACTGGATGTTTCTGGTATGAAAATTGCTGCGGCGACTCTGGAAAAAATTTGGCCGGAACTTTTTGATGCTTATAAACTCAGGCGAATGAAGGGCTGTTTTATTGATGATAATGGCGCGCGACATCATTTGGAGGCAACGGAAAATCAGATTCAAATAGCTAATTCTGCGGCGGAAGAGCCAGCAAAAATTGTGCTAATTGGTGAACGTGCGGACGAAATTACGCGTGAGGTTTTGTCTGCGCAATTGATGATGTTTGAATAAAAGTTCGCTTTCGTCGTTTCCGACTCATCAGCATAGACACACATCTATGGAGCGAACTGACAAGCAGGAGAATATGTACGACGGAGAGAACCGCCAAGTATTCTCGGCGGATGTCAGTTCGGCGGCCGTCAATTGTTCGACGGCGTTAGCCCGCAGGTGCCGGTGGGCTCCTGCTGCGTTAATTCAATGGTCTCAATGTTCCAGAAGCGTGAGAGTGCCGGAACTCGGTAACCAAACGACTTGATCCTGTAGACTTTGCCTGGCTCAATTCTGCCGTAGATATCGGCGCTATTAAACCTATGCCCGTTAGACCCATAGTAATCTGTAACCGTGTACACTTGTCCTGAAGTGTACACTCTGTACTGATGGGAGATGCTATCGCCGCTCCCTACCGTGGCTACTTCTTTGCTGCAGACGGTGACGACTTCTTCGTGCCAGTTCCCCTGCTCCACTGATGTGTGGCAGGCTTTAAACCCGAAGTAGATAGCAAAAACTAAGATGAAGACAAGGATGTACTCCTTTACGCCAATCTCACTACTACGACTGCGCATGGCTGACCTTTCTCCTCACCCGGACGGGAATGTCCGTGTTTTATAAAAAACACTGCTCTGGCGCCCGGATGGCGCTTGCAAGATGAGGTTTCACGACACTATTTTGCTTCCGCTAAAATAACGCCATAAAATCTCACCTTGCTTTATTCTCAACTGCTTGTCAAAGTGCGCTTTCGGACAAAACAACGGTTCTGTCAACAAAAGCTGTATTCATTTATATCACTAATATAATAAAATGTCAATAGATTTTGTCAAAAATGTGACATAATATATCACAGTGTTGTTTGCAAAGCAGAGAGCACGTCCGCCTTATCTCGCTCAATCAGCTCAACTCGCGCGGATATTTCGGTAATTCCCAGCTTAATCGTTCTGGTGAGGGCTGGAATATCCATCATCGGTTCAAAGAATTGTTGAAAGTCGTTAAGTTCGTTGGTCGTCAGTAGGGCTGTGGCGGCATAGCGAATAAAATCGTCGTAGCTTTTATCATCGCCAAACGTATCCTCGACCCACGCCCAGTTTTCTTTCAACCAATTCCACGCAATCTGACGATTTTCCCGCGTCCGAATCAAATATACAAACCAACGGCTGGCGTCTTGCGGGCGGATAATATTGGAATCTTTAATGTTAGCAAGAATTTTTTCTGCGGTTTTGGGGTTTTTAGTGGAAGTTAGCCCAATTGCAATATCATTCTGCAGATCATTTGACGGCGTGTTTTTATATGTGGCAAAGAGATTATCAATCATCTCTGGCGTCTCGAAATGCCTCACGTTTGCGCTGATGATTAAAGCTCGAATTTCTGTCGGTAAGTCTTCCAATTTATTATTGTCAAAACGCGTTTTTGCCTCGTTCAAAACGTCTTTATCTTCGCTATACATCATCAAGCTCAAAGCCGTGGTGCGCCGCTCGCGGTCGTCGTCTGATTCGCCAGCTTTTTCATCCCAGCCCAATTCCTCAAATGTGGCGCGTGCAAATTCTCCAGAAATTCGCTTTAATGAATCTCTGGCAGCATCATTATCATCGACGAATTTTCGCAGTTCCGTCAAAGCACCAGCCGCCATCCCGAAGACTTTTTCGTTGGTTTCGGTTTTTAGTGACAATGCCAATGGAAGTAGTGACGCCGAGTTTTCAAATCCAGCGCGGGCGAGTATTGTCGCGTCCTGTAAGATACAAATCTTATCTAAGGTTGGCAATTCTGTAATGTTTTTCAATAAATATTCGCGAGTGGATTCGTCATATTTGGTGACGAAGTGGGCGCTTAAGCCGCAGTTTAATTGCAATGGCTTTTCAATAGAAACGGTGGTTTCTTTTTGATTTAGAACCTTTACGTCAAGCGGTTGGTTCGCGAATAATGGAATCGGCCATAATGCGTCAGATGGTTGGTGCTCGCCGATGAAGAATCGCTCCTGGCTTAAAATCGCCGCGTCGTGACTGTTTGAAACTGATACGACAGGAAGGCCAGGTTGGGAAATCCAAGCGTTCATTAGATTGACGATTGGCTGACCGCTTGCTGATTCCAATTCTTGCCATAAATCATTTCCGACGGTATTTTTATACGCGAATTTTTCAAAATATGATTTAAGTCCAGCGCGAAATGCCTCTTCGCCGATAAGTTTTCTGACCATAACAAGCAGCCGTCCGCCTTTGGCATAAACAATTGCTGGGTCAAACAAAGTGCTGATTTCGTCTGGATGATTGACATCGGCTTGAACTGATTGAACGCCGTCCAAGCTGTCGCGCCTAAGTGCGGCCGTTACTTCATTCATGGCAAAATATTCCCACATGTGCCAATCCGGTTGGAGCGCGTCAATTGCTACATATTCCATCATATTGGCAAAGCTTTCGTTGAGCCACAAGTCGTTCCACCACTGCATGGTAACTAAATTGCCAAACCATTGATGGCTAAGTTCGTGCGCGATAACCGTGGCAATGAAGCGTCTGGATGATTCTGGGGTCAATTCTGGGTCCGCAAGCAAACAACTTTCGCGGTAAGTAATTAATCCCCAGTTTTCCATGGCGCCAGACGAAAAGTCGGGAAGGGCGACGTGATCGGATTTTGGCAATGGATATTTGACGCCGAAATATTCATCATAAAAATCAATTGATCGAGTGGCGATATCTAACGCAAAATCTAATGTATTTTCATTCTGAGCTGGCGTTGCCCAGACGTTAACCTCGACGCCAGATTTGGTGTGGGCGGATTTTTTGTGCAATTCACCGATGACAAAAGCCAGAAGATAGCTGCTCATTCG
>CALJRR010000066.1 GCA_937976315.1 uncultured Candidatus Saccharibacteria bacterium
GCACTGGTCTCCAAAACCAGGTGTCGGGGGTTCGAGTCCCTCCACTCCTGCCAAGATTCTCGCTTGAAAGGGAATCTTTTTTATTAGTCAAAAATCTGCTATAATTTCTCAATATGAAACCTTTATCGCCTTCACTTCCGCATATTATCGCCATGGTTGGTGCGCCAGGTTCAGGGAAGACGCAATTCGCTGTAGAATTTGCGAAGATTTTCAATTCTCCAGTGGTAAGTTCTCGACAATTTGAAGTTTTTACGGACAATACAAAAACCATTTCTGACGCAACATTGTCGCTTTTGGAAGAATTTTTGAAGACTAAGCAAACTGTCATTTTGGACGGGTCAACAGATCAGCGCACGAATCGTATGCGTATCAATCGCCTTGCCAGGGAATATGGATATAAAGTCCTATTTGTTTGGGTTCAAACCGATCCCGCCACCGCCAAGCACCGCTGGATAAAGACTTATGGCGGAAATGACGAATCTTTTGAACGACGATTGAAGCAGTTTTCAGCGCCGCACAGCAGCGAATCTTACGTCGTGATCAGCGGTCGTCACACCTTAAGCAGTCAAGCTCGCACTGTTCTTAAGCAAATTGGCGCCAGTCGCCCAGAAGCTCCACGCCGCCCAATTGCCGGAAATCGCATTAACATAGGTTAGTTATGACAATTATTACCGACGAAGAATTCGGAGAAATTGTCGTTAAAAAACGTAGCTTAGCGAAAACTGTTAGTTTGAAAATTGCGCCAGACGGACGAATACAGATTACAATGCCGCCATATGCGCCGCTGTTGGCCGCAAAGGCATTGATTAAAACTTCTCGCAAGCAAATCCGCGAATTAGTTTCTCAATACAGAGAAAAACTTTCTTACACAGAAAATCAGCAAATTGGCAAAAGTCATCATTTATTGATACAAACGACTACGAAACCTTCAAGTGTAAAAATCGTCGGGACACAAATATTGGCAGAAATCAACGAAGCAGAATCTGTTGAATCGGCCACAAACCAACAACTTATCCGCAGCAAAATTCTGGCCGCGCTCAGAAAAGAAGCCAAGTCATATTTACCAAGGCGATTGTCGTTTTTAGCGGAAGAACACGGCTTTTCTTTTGCTCGGAGTAAAATCACACACTCATCAAGTCGCTGGGGAAGCTGCTCTTCATCTGGAACGATTAGCTTGAATATCGGGATGATGAACTTGCCATTTGAGCTAATTGATTACGTAATTATCCACGAATTGTGCCACACCAGGCATATGAATCACTCGACGAAATTCTGGGACGAAGTTGCCAAATTTGACCCGCATTATAAAATCCACCGAAATGAATTGAAAAAATATTCGCCATACATATAGAAACGCATATGCTTATGTTATACTTTAGCTATGTGGGCGCTAATTTTTCTATTGATCACTCTGAGTGTTGTTTTAGGTGTTATGGCTATTGTTTTACATAAAATATTGTCGGAAATTAGCGATAAATCTGATTATAAAAATGATAAAAAAAGCCTCAGCGAACATCAAAGAATGATCACGCTTATCAATAATATTACCGACGCGATTCTCAGTACGGACGAACACGGAATTATCAATACGTACAATTCTGCGGCGCTTAATTTGATTGACACGAACAGCGGAATTAACGGCGAACATATCAGTCAGGTGCTGAACCTTGAAACGACGGATAAAAAGCCGATTGACATTTTTAAGGAACTTACCAAATCTTCCGCAATTCGCCAGCGTGACGACGTTCTGATGAAAATCGAAGATGGCGATTATATTCGCCTGGAAGTTACGCTTGCGCCAGTTCAAGGTGGCGACAAGATGACGCCGGACGGATACGTACTTATCTTGCGCGACATTACGAAGACGAAGAGCCTCGAGGAGGAGCGCGATGAATTTATTAGCGTAGTTAGTCACGAATTACGCACGCCAATTGCTATTGCTGAAGGTTCGCTGAGCAACGCTAAATTGCTAGTCGAGCGTAAAATGACCAGCAAAATTCCTGAAGCTATTGACGAATCTCATAAGCAAATTTTATTTCTAGCGCGAATGATCAACGACCTCAGTACGTTATCACGCGCAGAGCGAGGAGTGGCTGATGAAACGGAGATAATTGACGTGACGGAGTTGGCTGCTCAGATAAATTCCGAATATTCACCTCAGGCGAGCGAGAAGGGTTTGGCTTTCAATTTGGATATCGGCGGACGACTTGGCGTAGTTAAAGTTTCTCGTCTATATCTGGAGGAAATTCTCCAAAACTTCATCACCAACGCTATTCGATATACACAAAAAGGCTCTATAACTTTATCAATCAAGAAAAATAAATCTGGCGAAATCATCTTCAAGGTTATTGACACGGGAATTGGCATTAGCAAAGCCGACATGGCAAAAATTTTCGACAAGTTTTACCGCGCAGAAGATTATAGAACCCGCGAGACGAAAGGCACGGGATTAGGTCTATACGTTTCCGCTAAGTTGGCGAAGAAATTGGGCTGCAAAATTGAGGTAGAAAGCCGATTAAACCACGGATCGACGTTCGGATTCAAACTAAAAGAATTCAAAAATAATGACGAATAATATTCGGTCAACTTGTTTTTTTGACTCGGATGAATTACAATGACTATTGACAGTCTGTGAAAAACAGACTTTTTAAATTGGGAGAAAATATGGCACAGAAAGGCAAAGCAAGCAGCAAAACTACGGTTCGTCGAATCAAGGCTACTGACGACGC
>CALJRR010000067.1 GCA_937976315.1 uncultured Candidatus Saccharibacteria bacterium
TCCCGCTGATGTCTCCTCGATATACCAACACGCTGGGCGCGTCTCGCCGATAGCATCAAATTTCTCGGTCAATTCCTGTTCTGTATAAGCTTCGTCTCCAGTCACGCTGCCACAGGCTTGACATATATCACCAGGATTTTGACGAGAATAGCCTGACGAGCAGCCGCCGCATTTACTTACTTCATACCAAGGCTCTGCCGCGAACGCCGCTTGATACGCGGGAATAATCGCGTCGTACTTCTCTCTCGCCTCATCTGGCGCAGCGAACCTTGCTGTTCTTATTTCACTCATAAATATCTCCAAAAATTAACTAAATTGACTGTCAAAAAATCAAAACGCCAGCGTCGCGCCGACATTCATTTGGATTTATTCACAAACTACTCAGCGCTAGCTGGCCAAACGTGAGAATGATGCTTGAAGACGTTTTTATAACCGCCAGTGCCGTTTTGCATCCAGTCGCTAATCCTGGCAACCGTACGACTACTGAGCTTCGTTGCCGCGATGATGTCGGCATATTTTTCGCCTTTTGACAACATTTTGGCGGCTTGTAGACGTGCGCCAACTTCAATAATCTCCTTCTGAGTCATGACATCGCGAAGAAACGCTCGTATTTCATTAGGGTCACTTATACTAGCAAGAACATCCGCCAGCTGACGCAACTGTTCATCTTTCCAGATATCGTTCTTGCTATTCATATTTTCAGTTTACCAAAGTAAAGTAGGAATGTCAATAATTTTTGCATCACTATCTAAAAACTGGAATTTTGCTCTTATCTCGCTTATACTTAAGCCATGAAAACCTGGCAAGATGTCGCCTCTCTTTATCAAATTTATCCGCGCAGCTTTCTAGATACCAATGGCGACGGAATTGGCGATTTGAACGGCATTACCGAGAAGCTGGATTATTTATCATGGCTAGGCGTCGATTCGATTTGGATTTCCCCGTTCTTCGTATCGCCGCTGACCGACTTTGGCTATGATATCGCAAATTATCAAGCAATTGATCCGACTTTCGGTCAAATGGAAGATTTCCAAGCTCTCCTTAAAAAAGCCCATGATCTCGATATTAAAGTTATGATCGACCTCGTTCCCTGCCACACTTCAGACCAACATCCGTGGTTTCAAGAATCCAGATCTTCACGCGACAACCCCAAGCGAGATTACTATATTTGGCGCGACGGAAAAGATGATAGCGAACCTAACAATTGGCGGAGTTTGTCTGGCGGCAGTTCATGGGAATTTGACGAGCGCACTGGGCAATTTTACCTGCATTCATTCCTGAAAACGCAGCCAGATCTTAATTGGGATAATCCTGAAGTACGCGCTGAGATGAAAAACATAGTGCGATTTTGGTTTGATATGGGCGTTGATGGAATGCGCGTCGATGCAATTTGGGGAATTTCCAAAGACCCTGATCTTAAAGACGATTCTCCAAATCCTGATTTTTATGGCAATCCAAACGATTACGGAGCGTTTATCCACGATCACTGTAAAATGGGACCTCATTTTCAGGAATATTTGCAAGAATTGGCATCAGTCTGCGATGAATATGACGACAAGCAAATGGTGTTTGAATTCTACCCTGATGATAAGCTGGGCGATATTTATCATCAATACAGCCAAATCCTGACAGTTCACCCAAAAGCCTCGGCGTTTTTTATGGAATATCGCGACAACGAATGGCACGCTAAAAATATTGAGAAAAAAATTGAGAATTATCTACAATCAGCGAACTCAACCACGCCATTTTTTTGCATCGGAAATCATGACCAGCCGCGAGTCGCCTCCAGATTGGGCAAAGAACGTGCCCGCGCCCTCAGCTTCTTAAATCTCCTCACTCCAGGAATTAGCGTAGTGTATTACGGCGACGAAATTGGCATGACGAACGGAGAATTGACCGCTGACGACATTCGAGATAATTTTAGTCCAGCCAATTCTGTTGTTGATAGTCGAGATTTGGAGCGCACGCCGATGCAATGGAATGATTCGCAATTTGCGGGCTTTTCAAGTGCAAAACCTTGGCTCCCCGTTAATGAAAATCACACGAAGATTAACGTTGATAGCGAAAAAACCACAAACGATTCCCTGCTTAATATGCACCGAAAGCTACTAAAATTACGCCAAACCTTCCCAATTATTAAAAATGGCGGTTTGAGCATCGTACAAAACACTGGCAATGGATTTATTCTCGGGTTAAAAAGAGAGCTAGCAGGTCAACGTGCTTACATTTTCATCAATTTCGCAGACGCGCCACAGAACTTCTCCATTCCAGAAAACGCCAAGATCATTACCTCGACTCACTCTGTCAATTTAATTACCGCAGAAAATCTCCAAATGACAATTCCAGGATATTGCGGAGTTTTACTTATTGTCCAGTAACCCAGCTTTCTGGGAATAGTTCACCTTGCGTTGCATGTTCTCTAAGATTCAGCTCAGTCGCATCCACTGCAGTTCTACCCATACATTTAATAGTCCCAATAGACTCCGAAAGGTCGTTTTCGTTTTCCTCTGCAAGTTTTTTGTAATACTCAGCCTTTCGTTCTACATCCTCACTCACCTCATCGCGCGGGCTATACTCATTTGCTCTGTTCGAGCCACACTCATCTATATTTGTCCCGTTCGGACCATACACTATCAAACAACGGCGTTTTTCATCCCGTCCAGTTAATTCACCTTTAATTATAAGCAGTCAGAATCAAATCACCGTCGACATACTCGCCCAAAAATACATCTCCATAGGATTCTAAGCCTCGTTTTTTAAGCTCGCCAAGCAACCACTTTTCGTCTTTTCCGATTACGTCCAAAATATCAGATTGCAATTGACCGTCCGTTATTAACGGGAATTTCGGATTTTCCTCGCCTTTGTGCGAAATAATAAGCTCGCCGTCTTGCTCAACAACAGCTCTTTTCACGTCTTTCGTCGAGTAAATATTATGAGTTCGAAGCTTGAAAGAAACATCATGGGCACTTAAGCCGACCTTCTCGCAGTTTTCGATATTTATCTTTCCATTATCTATAATTATCAAAGCCTTCCCATCAATCAGCTGCTTAGCCTTAACGCTATGTTTCTTTATCCACTTCAGCGTCAACACCAACACACACCATATGCACAAAATCCCAACATAGTCCAAAATCTTAATATCATTATTGTAAATAACGCCACCAATAATACCACCAAGTACGTAATTCTGAACTTGATCACTAGCAGAAGATGGCGCCAAATTACCTTTTCCCGTAATGTTAATTATTATCGTCAGAGCAAAAAATCCGATCAATAATTTTATTGCTACTAAAATAAATTCATTCATAATTTACCTACTTTTTTCTATTAAAAACGCTCTGATATTTATCAGAACGCTCATCAAACTTATTTCAATCGTAGGAACTTGGTGAGGTGCGCCTCCCCATAACTACGACTGTCCACCACA
>CALJRR010000068.1 GCA_937976315.1 uncultured Candidatus Saccharibacteria bacterium
TGCACACCACGACAACCGACGAAGTCCGCCTAGCTATTGCAAATATCCGTGATTTGTGATATAAAATAGTTTATGCGTCAGCTCGAAGGATATTTATCTATAACACCAACCGCTATTGATGATACGATCGATTTACGAAAACAAGTAGATCAACTGTATCCAGGAGATATTGCATTATTTGGCACCGACCGGTTAGGTGTGCCATTAGATTATCTTTATATAGGGTTAGATCATCGCGACGATTACTCAGAAGGTCGCCGCAATAGCATCAATGAAGTTGGGTTTTATGATGCAACATCATACTGCTCGGGCGTACCTCTCGCAACCCAACCTTGGGCAATCAAGCCATATCTTACACCGCGCGCAGCATTGAAAGATATTGATACAATGCGAGATATCAATAGCCTAGAGCACCCTCAAGCAATTCGCACCTTCGAGCCGAAAGGCGTTATCCGCCTCGAGAATGGAGAAGTGGCAGTGATTACCGATTTTATACAAGGCGTGCGGAGCTGCGACAGCCTAGTCGACGAATACCGCGAGACTATGCTACCCGAAGAAAAAGCACGGCTTATCGCCCGTACTGCATTCGCCACTATGCATTATTTTCACAGCCTAGAAAAACCGTATACAATGAATGACGCGCAAATAAAAAACTTTGCATTTACTATCAACACTGAACCGTGGTGCATTGATACTGAAACATTTCAGCAAACCAATAAAGACTCGGCAAAAATCACCAGGTTCGTGCGAGACGTTGGAAGTTGCGCCTATTCAATGAGCGGTCAATACAATTACGACGGTCAGCGGATGTTAGACCCAGAACTTATTATCGAGCATTTTATTAAGCCATACGAAGAGGATATTCCTAATCTATATTCCTATGACACTGTCGATATTGCGCAAGTGTCAATCGAGGATCTCAAGCAAGACATAGCACGAGGAGCCTAATAATCAGACTCCTTCGTAGCATTGCCGATATATAATTAGCGTCGTCGCTTACGTCTATGAAGATCAGCAACCTTCAAGCGAACCATATGACGATCGATAAGCTGCTTGGCTTTCTCGCGCTCAACTTGATCGCCAGCCTCATCACGCGCCTTAATAGCACGCTCCAGAGCCTTCTGAGTTTCCGCCTCGATGATGTCGTCACCGTGATCAGCTTCATCAACCAGAATCTGCACCGACGAATAGTCAATTTTTACCACGCCACCAGAGATTGCAAAATATTCCAACTGATTATCAGAGTCCTCTTTATGTCGACGCACGGTAATCACGCCGTCCCGTGCAATCGTCACTAGCGGCTCGTGGCTTGGGAAAACGGAAATCTCTCCGTCAGTGGTCGGAATTGACACCGAATAAACTTCTTCGTCAACCTTCGTACCGACAAGTGTGACTAATGACAATTTCATGACTATTTAGCTTTCTTTTCAGAATGTTTTTTAGCCTCGGCAGATTCAGCTTCAGCGTCGCGAGCGACTTGATCAGCTAGTGTACCCTGGACCATATAGAACCAGTTTTCAGGTTTATCATCGTATTTTCCAGCCAAAATGTCGGAAGCGTCGCGAATGGTATCTTCCAATTTAACGTAAACACCTGGATTTCCGGTAAACTTCTCAGCCACGTGGAATGGCTGTGCCAAGAATCGCTGAATACGACGAGCGCGAGCAACAATCTGCTTCTGATCGTCCGATAATTCTTCCATACCCAAAATAGCGATGATATCCTGAAGCTCTTTGTATTGCTGCAAAATTCGCTGAACCTCACGCGCCACGCGGTAATGCTCTTCGCCGACAATTTCTGGATCAAGCGAGTTTGAACTCGAGTCCAAAACGTCAACCGCTGGATAAATACCGATTTCCGTCAATGCACGGTTCATCACAATTGTAGCGTCAAGGTGAGCAAAGGTCGTGGCAGGAGCTGGGTCGGTCAAGTCGTCAGCTGGCACATAGACAGCCTGAACAGAGGTAATCGAGCCTTTCTTCGTTGAGGTAATTCGCTCTTGCAAAGCACCCATTTCTTGCTGGAGGTTTGGCTGATAACCAACCGCACTTGGCAAACGACCAAGCAAAGCCGACACCTCAGCACCAGCCTGAGTATAACGATAAATATTGTCGATAAATAGCAAGACATCTTTACCTTCGTCACGGAAAGCCTCGGCCATCGCCAGACCCGACAATGCTACGCGCAAACGTGCTCCAGGTGGCTCGTTCATTTGCCCAAAGACTAGCGAAGTCTTGTCCAAAACGCCAGCTTCTTCCATTTCATAGTAAAGGTCGTTACCTTCACGAGTTCGCTCACCAACACCAGCGAAAACAGAGTTTCCAGAGTGGAACTTAGCGATATTGTTGATCAACTCAGTAATAAGAACCGTTTTACCAACACCAGCACCGGCAAATAGACCAGCCTTTCCACCCTTAGCAAGTGGCGCAATCAAGTCGACGACCTTAATGCCAGTTTCCAAGATTTCAGTCTTATTTGACTGCTCAGAAAGCGCTGGGGCAGGGCGGTGAATTGGCGCAGTTTTTCCCTTTGGTTGCGGCTTTTCGTCAATCGCTTCACCAACGACATTGAACATTCGTCCTTGAGTTTCCGCGCCGACTGGAACGGAAATTGGAGCGCCAGTCGCAACAACTTCTGCACCACGACTCAATCCATCTGTCGACGACAGGGCAATTGCTCGAACAGTGTGCTCGTCCAAGTGCTGAGCCACCTCCAGCACCAAATTCTCATTGCCGTTTTTGACATGCAACGCGTCGTAAATCGCTGGAAGTTCAACGTCTCGCGGAAATTCCACGTCAACAACCACGCCAACGATTTGAATAATTTTACCTAAATCTTTTGCCATCTTTTTCTCCTTTATCATTGTTCCATCGCCTCCACGCCACCAGAAATTTCAGCAAGCTCTTGAGTAATCGCTCCTTGACGAGCTTTATTCATAGCTAGCGTCAAATCGTCAACCAAATCGCTGGCATTATCCGTAGCATTCTTCATCGCCATCATACGCATAGAATGTTCACTGGCGCGAGCATCAAGCAACGCCTGCAACAATCGCGCGCCAACCAAACGATACGCCACCGCATCCAAAACTTCCGGAATACTCGGCTCATATTTGGCATCAGAAATCGTGTTAGAAACTTCACTCGGATCAACCAAGATTTTCGTTCCTGCTGGCAATAATCTGTCCAATTCCGCAGTCTGAACCATGCTATTGACAAAACGCGTATAAACAAGCGTAACAGCGTCAACTTCGCCATTTTCAAACATATTTACTGCCGTATTCAAAATCGTATGGAACGTCAATCCAGACGGCTGATCTGGCAAATCTTCATACGTACCGATGATTTTCGTATCTTTAAGGCGCGTTGCGAATTGCGAAGCTCGCCGACCAATCGTCAAAGTCAAGTTCTCAATTCCGCGCTCGTCATCACGCTTTAATAGTTCCAAATACTTCTTCAAAACGTTGGTGTTATATGCGCCAGCCAGACCCTTGTCACTGGCCACCACGATAATCAATCGCTTATTTATCTTTCGCCTGGCGAACAGCGGATGATTGTCAGTTGCGCCTTGGCTCGCCAAATAAGACAGCAATTCTTCCGCCGCCATCGTGTACGGCGCAGAAGCTTTGTCCGCCTCTTGAGCGCGACGCATTTTACTAGCCGCCACCAATTGCATAGCCTTGGTGATCTGCTTAGTCGAGTCCACCGAACGAATGCGATTTTTCAGCGCGCGAGTGCTCGGCATGAATTACTCCTCAAATCCTTTCGCTATTTCTTTCGTAGCTTCGTCAATCAGCTTCAATTGCTCATCCGAAGGTTTATCGCCCTTGTTTAACTCACGCATAGCATCTTTAGAATTTTTCCAGAGATAGGTCAATAGGGCAGACTGCGCATCCTTAATCTTAGAAACTGGAACATCGTCAAACATGCCGCCAGTTACCGCGTGAATGCTGACAAATTGCTCCCAGACGCTCATCGGTTGATATTGTGGCTGCTTCAGAAGTTCAGTGAGTCGCTGACCGCGGTCAATTTGAGCCTTTGTTGCGTCGTCAAGATCTGAGCCAAATTGAGCAAATGACGCCAATTCCCGGAACTGAGAAAGACCAAGTTTCAAGTTTCCGCCGACAGATTTAACGGCTTTCGTCTGAGCTGCGCCACCAACACGAGAAACTGATAGACCGGCTGAGATGGCTGGGCGAATGCCTTGATAGAACAAGTCGGTTTCCAGGAAAATCTGACCGTCGGTAATAGAAATCACGTTGGTTGGAATATAAGCGGAAATGTCGCCAGCCTGAGTTTCAATAATTGGCAGAGCCGTCAAGCTTCCCGCGCCAAGTTCATCTGACAATTTAGCCGAGCGTTCCAACAAGCGTGAGTGCAAATAGAAGACGTCACCTGGGTAAGCTTCACGTCCTGGTGGACGGCGCAACAATAGCGACATCTGTCGATAAGCCACCGCGTGCTTTGTCAAATCGTCATAAATCATCAATGCGTGACCGCCGTTATCGCGGAAATATTCACCCATGGCTGTACCAGCGTAAGGCGCCAAGTAAAGCAGGGAGGCCGCGTCGGACGGGCTGGTTGCGACGATAATCGTCTGATCCATCACGCCTTCTTCTTTCAATCGGTCGACCAATCGAGCGATCTTCGACAATTTCTGACCAATCGCCACATAAACGTTTACCACGCCAGTTTTTTGACGAGCCTGGTTGATCATAGTATCAATAGCAATTGCCGTCTTACCAGTTTGACGGTCACCAATGATAAGCTCACGCTGACCACGACCGATTGGAAACATCGCGTCAATCGACATAATACCGGTCATCAGAGGCTCGTGAACTGACTTACGACCCATCACGCCAATGGCAGGACGCTCAATTAAACCACGTTTCTTCGTCTTAATCGCTGGACCGTCGTCAAGAGGTCGACCTAGCGGGTCAACCACTCGACCTAATAATTCTTCGCCGACAGGAACGTCTAGCACCGAACCCTTACGGCGAACGCTGGCGCCAGCCTTGACCTTATCTTCACCGCCAAGAATCACCGCGCCAATCTCATCTTCCATCAAGTTCAAGGCAAATGCTTCAACCGTGCCGCCATCAGTTTCAATTTCTAGCACTTCACTATAGCCAGCACTACTTAAGCCGTGCACCCAAGCCACGCCGTCACCAACGCGAATAACCACGCCAGCATCTTCCAAACCTTCCGTCGCCTCCAGCTGCGCGATTTTTTCCCGCAGGCTTTTGGCTAATTCTGTCACATCAATCTTGCTCATTTTTCCTCCTAGATTTTCTTCGCCCGCAAGTCGTTTAATTTCTTTGAAACCGTTGCGTCCAGTGTTGCGGTCGGCGTTTGTAGCTTAAATCCACCAATTAACGTCGGGTCAATTGATTCTCTTAGCGACACTTTTGGCTTGCTATTTTTATCGCTCGCCGCAGTCGCCAGAAATTGCTCTATTTTACGCCTTGTGCTGTCATCAAGCGCTCTCGCACTCTCGACCGACGCTACAATTTCAC
>CALJRR010000069.1 GCA_937976315.1 uncultured Candidatus Saccharibacteria bacterium
CTTGTCATCGTTAGCTCCCAGAACAATCGTATCGACTCCCTCAGACTTCGTCGGACCACTGATAACCACACGCTTTGCGCCAGCCGTTAAGTGCTTGCCCGCGCCATCTTTATCGGTGAAAAATCCTGTCGATTCAATCACCACATCAATATTCAAATCTCGCCACGGCAGATTTTCTGGATCTTTCTCAGCCAGTACCTTAACCGACTTACCCTCAATAATCAGCTCGTTTTCCGTAAAATCAACTTGACGTCCGTACTCGCCGTAATTGCTATCATGCTTCAACAAATAAGCCAACGTTTTCGTGTCAGTTAAATCATTGATCGCAACAATTTCCAAGTCGCTTCGCTCGTTAGCAATCTTAAACGCATTGCGCCCGATTCGCCCGAAGCCGTTAATTGCTATTCTCGTTACAGCCATATCGCCCTCCCTGTTAGATATTTTCGCTTTAGCTTTTCTTAATTATACTACAAAGTTGTATAATATAAATATGACGCGCGAAGAGTTATTATCAATCGCTGAACAAAAATACGACGAAGTGCCAGTATTAGTTTTAGCGAGCGCAATCGATTACGCCACGGAAAAGCACGCTGGACAAAAGCGCAAAAGTGGCGAACCTTATATCAATCACCCATTGGCAGTGGCGGGAATTCTGATTGAATGGGGTATGGATATTGATACGGTCGTGGCGGGAGTTCTGCACGACACCGTTGAAGATACCGACGCAACTTTGGACGATTTGGAGAGTTTGTTTGGACGCGACGTGGCGTTTCTGGTGGATGGCGTAACCAAAGTTTCGCAAGCTCGCGCTGGAATGCGAAACCTGGATAGTTATTTGCCACACACGAAGGATAATTTGACCAAGTTGATGATTGCCGTGGGCGAAGATGTGCGCGTGATAATTATCAAGCTAGCCGACCGCCTACACAACATGCGAACACTGCAATTTATGACGCCAGAAAAGCAGAAAAAAATTGCCAGAGAGACAATTGAAGTTTTTGCGCCGCTGGCCGACCGCTTAAATATGGGACGAGTTCGTGTTCAATTGGAAGAGCTGAGTTTTAGATATTTGATGCCGAAAGCTTTCCAGGAAACCAAAAATTTGATGGACAGTCGACTGAAAAAATCGCAACGAAAATTGGATCACGTTCGCCGTGAAGTTGAAGCGCGGCTGAAGGCGGAAAAGCTAGTTTTTCAGATGGACGGGCGTGTTAAGAGTGTTTATAGTCTGTTTAAGAAATTGGACAAAGTTGGCGATATCGATAAGATTTATGATTTGATTGCCCTAAGAATAATTGTTGATGATTTATCAACTGGATATTTGGTTCTGGGGATTTTACACGATATGTATCAGCCGATGTATGAACGAATAAAAGATTACGTTGCTAATCCAAAACCAAATGGCTATCAAAGCCTACACACAACAGTGCAAACTCCGAGCGGACAAATTGTCGAGTTTCAGATCCGAACCAAAGAAATGCACGAATATGCCGAGCGTGGGTTGGCCGCCAGCTTCCATTATAATGAGCAAAAATTGACCGACGCCTATAAAAA
>CALJRR010000070.1 GCA_937976315.1 uncultured Candidatus Saccharibacteria bacterium
TGTTAGTTATTTTGACTACTATCAGCCAGAAGCGTACATCGCTTCAAGCGACACTTACATCGAGAAAGATTCGAAAATCAACGACGAGATTGATCGGCTTAGGCATGCTGCGACTTCTGCACTGCTTACGCGCCGCGACGTAATTATCGTGGCGAGCGTGAGTTGTATTTACGGCATTGGTTCGCCAGAAACTTACGCTGATATGGCTATTAAATTGACCGTTGGTGAGCGTCGAGTTCAGGATAAATTTATCCGACTGTTAACGGACATTCAGTATAAACGCAATGACATCGATTTTGCGCGCGGAACTTTTCGGGTGCGCGGCGATGTCGTGGATATTTTTCCAGCGGGTCAAGATACTGCGGTTCGCGTGGAATTCTTTGGCGATGAAATTGAGCGGCTGACGAAGATCGACCCTTTGACTGGCGAGATTTTGGATCGTCCAGACCAATTGACAATTTTCCCGTCCAGCCACTATTCGACGCCACGTGAGCGAATTGAAAAAGCGATTGTTGGAATTGAGAATGAATTTAATCAACGGCTGAAATGGTTTGAAGATAATGGCAAGTTTTTAGAGGCGCAAAGACTAAGTCAGCGCACCAAATATGATTTGGAGATGCTGAAGGAAACTGGTTTTGTGAAGGGAATTGAGAATTATTCGCGCTACTTGACCGACCGAGAACCTGGCGAGCAGCCGGCAACTTTGATTGATTATTTTCCGGACGATTGGTTGCTTTTGGTTGACGAATCGCACATGACATTGCCGCAAGTTCGGGGAATGTATAATGGCGATCGCGCCCGTAAGGAAGTTTTGGTTGAGCATGGTTTTCGTCTTCCAAGCGCATTGGATAATCGCCCACTTCGATTTGACGAGTTCAATCAGCACATTCATCAGGCAATTTACGTTTCCGCTACGCCAGGAGATTATGAACTTTCTCACTCGCCAAAGCCGGCTGAGCAGCTTATTCGACCGACTGGGCTGCTTGATCCGCCGATTGAAGTTCGACCAACCGACGGACAGGTTGATGATTTGATGGAGGAAATTCGCCAGACGATTGCGAAAGGTCATCGCGTATTGGTGACGACACTAACCAAGCGAATGGCGGAGGACTTGAGTGCCTATTTGACGGAAAACGGCGTGAAGACGGCATATTTGCATAGCGAAATTGATACGCTGGAGCGTGGCGATATTCTGAAAGATTTGCGGCTTGGAACGTATGACGTGCTGGTCGGAATTAATCTATTGCGTGAAGGCCTGGACCTTCCAGAAGTTAGTTTGGTGGCAATTATGGACGCCGACAAGGAAGGTTTCTTGCGCAGTGAGCAGGCGCTAATTCAGACGATTGGACGAGCGGCGCGGCACGTTGATGGGCGGGTTATTATGTATGGCGACAATGTTACGGATAGTATGCGTCGAGCAATTGACGAAACAAATCGACGTCGAGCGATCCAGCAAAAATATAACGAAGAGCATAATATTACGCCGCAAACTATTCAGAAGAAAATTGACGACGGTTTGCGCTCGATTATTCCGCAGAAAGAATCTGATAAAAA
>CALJRR010000071.1 GCA_937976315.1 uncultured Candidatus Saccharibacteria bacterium
GCTTGAGTAACCATCCTTTTTGAAGAAAAAAATCAATAAACCAACAAAAATCACCACAAAAGCGTCTAAAAAGTCTGACGAAAAAGGTGGATTGATCGGATATTTCAAGGGCGCTTGGGAAGAGTTGAAGCTAGTTCGCTGGCCAACCCGCTCAGCCACTTGGGCAATGACAGCGGCAGTGCTTATCTTTACCTTTGTGTTTGTCGTTCTGATTTTATTACTTGACGCCGCATTTAACTGGGGCTTTAACCAAATTTTGAAGTAAAGGAGAGATTATGAGTTCAAAACGATACGATGACAGTAAGCAATGGTATGCAATTCATACCTATTCTGGCTATGAAGAAAAGGTTGCCGAATCAATCCGCCAACGAATCAACGGCGTTGATATGGCTGATAAGATTTTTGACGTTATTGTGCCAAAGGAAAAGCAAATTCAAATTCGCAACGGTAAGCGTAAAATTGTTGAAGCTAAGATCTTCCAGGGCTATGTCTTGGTTGAGATGAAATTGACCGACGAAACTTGGTACATTATCCGCAACACGCCAGGCGTTACGGGATTTGTAGGCGCCGACACTACGCCAACTCCAGTTTCTGAAAAAGAGATTGCGAAGATTAAGAAGCGAATGGGCGTTGAAGAGCCAAAGCATCAGATTGACTTCTCAGAAGGCGAAGTTGTTTCAATTATCGACGGTCCGTTCAAGGGCTTTGATGGCGCCGTGAGCGAAATTGACGCATCTAAGGGAACTTTGAAGGTTATGGTCAGTATGTTTGGTCGTGACACTCCAGTCGAGCTGGACGCCCTGCAGGTTAAAAAAGTTTAGCTTGCAATTTTAAGCATTTTTCGATATAATATTCGAGTTACGCACTACAAACTATAAGGAAGAACTATGGCAAAGAAAATTATTGGTAATTTGAAATTACGCATTCCAGCCGGTCGAGCAACAGCAGGTCCTCCAGTGGGATCAACGCTTGGTCAGTGGGGACTAAACATGATGGACTTCATCAATCCATTCAATGACGCTACAAAAGATATGATGGGTAAGGATGTAATTGTTCACATTCAAGTTTACGAAGACCGAACATTTACTTGGAACTCACTTGGTCAGCCAGTTGACGATATGATTCGCGAGAAAGCTGGAATCCAAAAGGGCAGTGGCAAGCCACACTCAGACAAGGTCGGTAAGATTACTCGCGCACAATTGCAAGAAATCGCTGAGGCGAAAAAAGATCAATTGAACGCAATCGACATCGAAGGCGCAATGAAAGTTATCGCCGGATCAGCACGCTCAATGGGCGTTGAAGTCGTCGACTAAGCTACAGAACTTTTAGCAAATAGCCCCGAACTTCTCGGGGTTATTTTATGGTAAAATAAATGATTGTGAAGAATATTTTAGACAACAGCGTGATCTCCGCACTCCAGAACGAGCAATTGATAATCGCCAAAACTGACACGATTTACGGAATATTAGCCGCTGCCAATTCAGAAAAAGCCGTAGAGAGATTATACGAAGTTAAACGGCGACCCTTGGATGAACCCGTTATTATTTTGGTTGCGGATATTGACGAGATCCCTAATCTCACGCCGTCGATCAAACACAAATATCAAGAAATCTCCAAAAATAGACCAACAACAATCGTCACCAAAGTGAGTCCTAATTTTCTGCCACATCTTCCGAGGAACGGCGGAACATTGGCATTCAGAGTTGTGCCAGAATCTCCGTTGGCAGAGTTAATTCGAACCGTCGGTCTTTTGGTCGCGCCCAGTGCAAATCCGTCGGGAGAAGAACCAGCAAAAAACATCACTGAAGCGATAAATTACTTTCATGAATTAGTGTCGATTTATGTCGATTCTGGAGAAGTCGCCGACGCTCAACCGTCGCAAATTGTCCGAATCAATGAGGGTGGGGAAATTGAGTTTTTAAGAAGATAATTCTCGAATAATTATCAAAAAATCGCCAAATAAAAAAGACTTCCTCTGAATTACGGGGAAGTCTTTTTGTGAGAGTTACTTCACAAACGGATGCGCAATCTCCAAATCTGGGCGCTTTTCCGCAATTCTCAGCAGCTCGTTATACTTAGCAATTCGCTCTGACCGCGACATCGAGCCAGTCTTAATTTGACCCGTGCCCAAACCGACCGCCAAGTGAGAAATCGTTACGTCCTCCGTCTCGCCAGATCGGTGGCTCATCACCGTATTCCAGCCAGCATTCTTCGCCATCAAAACAGCCTGAATCGTCTCAGTCAATGTACCAATTTGGTTCGGCTTGATTAAGATCGCATTACCAGCCTTTTCTTCGATTCCGCGCTTCAATCGCTCGACATTCGTCACCAAGAGATCGTCGCCAACCAATTGCGCAAAATTGCCCAAATCAGCTGTCATTTTCTCCCAATCTTCCCAAGCTTCTTCGTTCAATCCATCCTCAATCGAGAGAACAGGGACGCGTTCCAACAGGGCTTTATACGTGTGAATCATTTCTTCAGCCGACAGAATTCGATGTTCGGTCGCCAAGTTATATTTGCCGTCCTTGTAAAGCTCGCTCGCCGCAACATCCAGCGCAAAACCAAAGTCCACGCCTAATTTATAGCCAGCCTGCTCGATGGCGCGAGATAGCAACAAAATAGGCTCCATATTACCATTCCTGACATGAGGTGCATAGCCACCCTCATCGCCAACCGTCGTAGGATAGCCTTCGTCTTTCAGGATTTTTGCCAACGCATGAAAAACTTCCGCACTCATTCGAACTGCGTCCGCAAAAGTTGCCGCGCTAGTTGGAATAATCATATATTCCTGAAAATCAGTCGCACCCAGCGCATGCTGACCGCCATTCATCACGTTGATCATCGGCATTGGCAGGCACATTGCAGGATTTCCAGCCAAGCTATTGACGTATTGATATAACTCCACGCCACGCGACTTAGCGGCAGCTTTCGCTACAGCCAGCGACACCGCCAAAATAGCATTCGCACCCAAACGCGCCTTATTTGGCGTACCGTCCAGACTCTTCATTTTTTCATCAATTGCGGCCTGGTCGAACGGATTAGAACCTTTCAAAGCCTGCGCAATCTCACCATTGACATTTTCGACAGCACGAAGCACGCCTTTACCGCCAAACGCCAGCTCGCCGTCCCGAAGCTCAACGGCCTCGAAAGAACCAGTGCTTGCGCCAGACGGAACAGCCGCACGCCCGAACGAACCATCACTCAAAGTCACGTCCGCCTCAACCGTCGGATTTCCACGCGAATCTAAAATTTGCCTTGCTTGTATGTTTGTAATTGTTATATCCATAATTACTATTTTATCAAAAACAGCAATTATATGTTAATCTTCATTTTCCTCCTCGTAGCGCTGTACTATCGCTAACTCTTCTTGCGGATCGTTCAGACCTGGCCTAGACATTTCAGAACTACCACACGTAGCGACGCTCACAGTCCGAGGACCATAAGACCCTATAAGAACAAAAGGTCCTTCGCATTCATTAGTAAGCCTTACGATTTTTTCTTTTATTTTATACAACTCGTCTAACTTTTTACCAGTTATTTCACAAACACGATCAATAGCTCCTTCAGACAATCTTTCACCGGTAAGCATGTTAACTACTACGATTTCCTCCTCCGCCGACGCCATTCTCAGGAGTTCGCCTACTGCTTTCTTATATTCATTAAATTTACGTAGCTCCGCCATTGCTATCGGGCAATATTTACATTGTTCCGGGACGGATATATCGTCATCTTCCTTCTCCCAAGACGGAGTAATTCCACTTACTATTTCCTCAAAATCATCTGGACTACTTAAAACTTCACTCATAGTACAAATATTGTACAATTATTCTCCATAAAATCAAACATTTGCCTCAATCTCTAAAAATATGGTATAATTTCAATATTATCAATCAATGCTGGGAGGTTGATTTGTTAAGATAACAAATTACCGTTTGTACCACAGAAAGGATTTTTTATGGCAAAGAAAGCCGAGTTGCTAGAAAAAGCAGCAGAACTAAAACTAGAAGTCAGCGAAAAAAACACAATCGCTGAAATTGAAGCAGCAATTGCAGAAGCTACAGACGCAAGCAAACCTCACGACAACAAGGACAAAGACGTTGTTGCTGAGCGCGAAGCTACTGTCGCTAAGTCTGGCAAGCGTAGCCAAAAAGCTCTTGACGAAGCCGCTGAAAAAGCAGAGAAGGAAGCTCGTAAGGAAGCTGGCGACACTACTCCACAATCAGACGACGCCGAAGCTCACGTAAAGAAAGGTCCAAAGCCAGTTACTCGTCCACGCTTGGAGCGCCGCGGTAAGAAATATCAAGACGCTGCAAAAAACGTTGAAAAGAACAAATTGTACAGCTTAGACGAAGCTTTGAAATTGGCTACTGAAACCAACCCAGTCAAATTCGACGCTAGCGTTGAAATCCACATCCGCTTGGGCGTTGACCCACGCCAAGCCGACCAAAACATTCGCTCAACCGTAGCATTGCCACACGGTACAGGTAAGGACGTTCGCGTTGCTGTTTTTGCACCAGAATCAGAACACGCTGCCGCTAAAAAAGCTGGCGCTGACATCATCGGTGACGAAGAATTCCTAAGTCAATTGGACAAGGAAGAATTGAACTTCGACATTTTGGTCGCAACTCCACAGTACATGCCAAAGCTTGGTAAATACGCACGTTTGCTTGGTCCACGCGGTTTGATGCCAAATCCAAAGTCTGGCACTGTTGCTACTGACGTCGCTAAAGCCGTTTCTGAAGCAAAAGCCGGAAAAGTTGAATATCGCGTTGATAAGCAAGCCATCGTTCACTTGTCAATCGGTAAGGTGTCATTCGGCGCTGAAAAATTGTCAGAAAACGCACGCGCATTCTTAACCAGTTTGAACTCTCAAAAGCCATCCAGCTTAAAGGGTGTTTACGTTAAGAGCGTTGCAATTGCCACAACTATGGGCCCTGGCATTAAAGTAGAGAACTCTCTGTAATCTTTACGTTTCAGGCAATTAAATCCCGTCGATTCTGGCGGGATTTTTGTGTTGCTGAGGAGGTTCGCCCGCCCGCTCCACCACGGAGTGGGTTTTCTCTTTGGTTAGACATATATACCTATTGATTTTATTACGTTATTATTGTAAAATAGCAGAATGTCAAAATTGAATAACGAGAGTCTACTAGAAGGCGCTGAGTGTGCGAAGTTGCCCCCTAAAAAAGCTGATCACTTATTTTTCCAAATAGACCCAAACGCTCCAAACCAAAACCTAAAAGGAGTTAGAAAGACAGAAGCCGCGGACGCCGCCATAGACATATGTCGAAAATGTCCAGTATTAACTCAATGCCTAGAATATGCACTTCGACACCCAGAATCTGCCGCATATGGAATTTGGGGAGGCACAACTGACGCTCAACGCAGAAGAATATTACGATTAGGCGAAAATGCGATAAACAAGGCGATGGAATTTGGAGAGGCACACCTTGCCGCTCAACGCAGAAGAATATTATAATCGGGCGAAAATGCAATAAAAAAGGCGATTAAATCGGCTGGAAAATAATCACCATAACTCTTGTTTTTCGTTGTCATTTCTGCTACAATTCTAAGGAACATTACCAAAGACAGTGGCGACTTGACGTAAAACAAGTATAAAAATGCCACCGAGGGATGAAACTAACAGTTTTATTTGACGTCTTTGGTAGTGCGAGAATCAAAGACGTTTTTTGATTCTCCATTACCGCACGTTAACAAATTGGCACATAACAAATTAACTCAATCAAAGAAAGGATTTTTATGGCAATTTCACGCGATAAAAAACAAACTTTGGTTGCTGAACTGACAGAGCTATTAAAAGACGCTAAGGGTACGGCTTTTGCTCGATATCAAACCCTTACCGTTGCCGACCTACAAGAACTACGCAAGGCAGCTCGCGAAGCGGGTGTTACCATCAAGGTTGTTAAAAACCGATTGGTACGCGTAGCTCTTCAGGAAATCGATACTTACAAAGAAACCGACACCAGCTTATTGGTTGGTCAATTGGTTTACGCCGTAAGTAGCGAAGATGAAGTTATGCCAGCAAAGGTATTGGACACGTTTGCAAAAACACATCCAGCATTACAACTTGCAGGCGGCTTCTCAGGCGAAGGCTTGGCAATTAGCGAAGCTGACGTTAAAGCATTGGCAGGCCTACCAAGCAAAGACCAGCTCGTTGCTCAAGTGGTATCACAATTGCTATCACCAGTACACGACACAGTCAACGCGCTTGGCGGCAATTTGCGCGGACTTTTGGACGGCATCGAAGCCAAAGCTGCTGCTTAAGTTTAGCAATCAACACTAGTAACGTTGCATTCATCGCAACAATATAATAATAAAGGAGAATATCAATGGCTGATATTAAGAAATTGGCTGAAGAACTTGTAAAATTGACAGTTCTAGAAGTTAACGAATTGAAAAATCATCTTAAAGAAGAATACGGCATCGAGCCAGCTGCTGCAGCTGTCGCTGTTGCTGGTCCAGCTGCTGGTGGTGACGCTGCCGCTGCTGACGAAAAAACTGAGTTCACAGTTACTTTGAAAGACGCTGGTTCTCAGAAGGTTGCAGTCATCAAGGCTGTTAAGGAAATCACTGGCCTAGGTCTAGGTGAAGCAAAAGCTATCGTTGACGGCGCTCCAGCACCAGTCAAGGAAAAAGTTTCTAAAGACGAAGCTGAAGCTGCAAAGAAAACTTTGGAAGACGCTGGCGCTACTGTCGAACTTTCATAATTTGTTATATAACGCCAATTTGTTTCGTTTAATCACCGTCCGCTCTGGGCGGTGATTTTTATGTAGCCAATCTTAATATCACGAACCACACATCATTTTCAAGAGTAAAATTTGCAACACTTTTTTATTCATATCTTATAGCGCTGTGGAAAATCAGAGAAAATTAGATGACACGACTTGATATAAATGTAAGGATATGCTATATATTAGTTAAGTATTATAAAAAATAGACAAAGGAATTGCGAGAACCATGTCTGAATTACCAGAAAAACAAGTTAAGCGTCTCCGGACACTTATTCAAGAGGCGGAGACTAATTTAGCTGCCGCAAAAGAATTATTGATTAGTATTATTGGCGACGACGGTCAAGTTGTTACACCAAAAACTTCGTCAGATAATGTAGCGGGAAAGATTATCGAGGGTGTATTTGATGGGCAAATGATGCTCAGTCCTGACGGCAAAAATTACCCAATCCCAGCCAACTACGCTTCAAAGTCGAAGCTGGTTGAAGGCGACTTGATGAAATTGACAATCGCTGAAGACGGCAGCTTTATTTATAAGCAAATTGGCCCTGTACCGCGAAAGCAAGTCATCGGAACGCTTGTTCAGCACGACGGAATTTACTACGTCGAGGCTTCTGGTCGCGAATATCGTATTTTGCTTGCTAGTGTAACTTACTTCCGAATTAACGTCGGCGACCAAGTTACAATCATCATCCCTGAAGACAATCCTGACGCAACTTGGGCTGCAGTTGAAGCTGCATTGTAAATATTATGCTACCGAGCGAATTTTTGCTCAGTTACGCCAGTTTTAACGCTGACAATAAGCCATTCGTCGAATGTCAAGTTGGCGATAAAATTGAGCGCCATGAATTGTTCGAACAAGATTTGTCTTTTGAGTTTGATTTTTCTGTCAAATACTGCACAGGTTGGGTGGACTTTGAAAATCACTGTAGTCAAATCTGCCCAGACCATGCTACAGTTGATGAAAAGTATGAAAATTGCTTAAAATGCCGCGATAAAACCGGCTTCAATCCAGCATTTTACAACGCCAATTCGGTTTCCGCTCAGCAGGAAAAAATCAATCAAAATCCGCACTTTGTTTACTTGGCGTACTTCGCACCAAACGTCATAAAAGTTGGAATCTCGCAAGAAGAGCGCGGAATTCGGAGATTATTGGAACAGGGGGCGCGATTAGCCATAAAATTAGAAACGTTTTCTTCGGCATTGATCGCCAGGCAGTACGAGGCGAAAATTTCCAAGCTGGACGGAATAGCTGAAACTCTGCCAGTTCATAAAAAAATGGAATTGATAAAACTATCTTTTGACCGTACAGCCGGCGAAAGAAAATTGCGACAAAAATTACTTGAAATTGAGCAGAAAATTGGTGTGTCGTTTCCGAAATCCGAGCTAATTCCTTGCGAAGATTATTTTCAAACCGCTGGCGTTGATTTGTCACATGTCGTTTTAATGAAGGATTGCAGTCAATTGGTCGGACATGTACGCAGTGTCGTCGGCTCAATTGTCATCACTGATTACGACGGTCAGCTGCTGGCTTACAATATCAAAAAGCTTATTGGCTATCGGGCGCAAAAAGCTGACAGAGAAATTGAACTGGATTTACCAACCGAGCAATTAACGCTATTTTAAAAGACACAAAATCTCCTTTTTTAACAGAGATGACATTATTATTGTGATATATTCTTGACAAAATTGCTTGACATTTTATTCTATTATTGATATATATATATTAGCTTTCACAACGTGTGTTAGCTTGCGTCAAATCGACGCACCGTTTTGCGGAGGATTTATTTTCTCTGCCCGACTCCAGAAGGAGTACAAAATGGGTTGGC
>CALJRR010000072.1 GCA_937976315.1 uncultured Candidatus Saccharibacteria bacterium
GTTTTTGAGAGCGGTTTTGGCGATCTGGCGGTCGTCTTGAGTCGGGAAAAGCGTGCTATCGACCACTACCATAATTACATCGGCTAATTCGACGGCTTCGGCGATTTGATCTTGGATGTTGGCTTCGAAATCGTCAGTTGGGTCTTTGAGACCAGCAGTATCAACTAGCCAGCTAGTTTTTTGCCCAAATTTAACCTGAGCCAGCACGTTGTCGCGGGTGGTGCCAGCTTCTTTGGCAACAATCGCCTGGCGACTGCCCACTAGTCGATTAAACAGCGAGCTTTTGCCGACGTTGGCTTGCCCGATGATGGCGACTGTTGGTAATTTAGACATGATTATATATTATAGCATTTTTTAGCTATTTAGAACTATATTGGAGGTCTCTTCTATTTTTATTAAATGCAACAGCTCTAACTCCTTTGGGGTTATTGAGATGATAATTGATACGGTTATTACATAAGTGTGCTATCTTTGTATAATCTAATGGAGCAATCTGACCGTCTTTATTAAACGGTCGAAGCTGGAGATATTCTGTATTAACAGTTCCGTCTGTTTTAAATACTAGTTTGTCTGCGATATATACACGAGAACCTTCTGTCTGTTTTTTGGATATGATTACGCCACCGCCTTTTTCTAGGTCAAGCATATAGTAATTACTGCCGTCTATTGTGGGTAAAGTTTCCAAGTTGAGAGATTCTGCTATTTCTTCTAGCTCAACAACTAATTTTGCATAATCTGATATTTGCTTCTCGGCGGTGTCTATGGGAATTTTTTGCTCTTTTCCTGAATACACTTCGATTATCTCGTCGTGTCTATCATCGATATGATCTTTAAGACCTGTATATATTCTCTTTAGGGATGCTCTGGCTAATTTCTTCGATAATTCTAATTCGGGCTTATCGTGCGTATTTAGCGTTTCCATTTTACAATTACACTTTCTGTCAAATTTAGCATAAAAGCTATATTACAATATTTACCGTAAAATGTAAAGAGCCGCGGAGTAAATTATGAATTAGTGAATTTCTCTTCTCGCCATTCGCCTCTCTTGAGGTCGCCGAGCGAATAATTGCCGAAGTTTGTTCTGTGGAGCTTTTTGACAGTGTAGCCTAGCGCATCGAAAGTTCGCCGAATTTGACGATTTCTTCCCTCGCTCATTTCCACTATCCAGCGATAATCATCGCCTTCGTGCTGTCTTTCTAGCGTCAATTGACTGCGACCGTCAGGAAGCTGCACGCCAAAATCATTGATCATTTGGCGATGTAGAGGTTGCAATGGCTGGTCGATTGTAACGAGATATCGCTTAATTTTATAAAACGACGGATGTGTCATACTGTGAGCAAAATCGCCGTCGTTCGTCATGAGAATCAGCCCGGAGCTGTCTTTATCCAGGCGACCAACGGGTTTTAAGTGGTGAAGATTCTTCGGTAGCAATTTGTAGATTGTCGGAACGCCGCCCTGAGAGGCGCGCGAACAAAGATATCCAGTTGGCTTATGTAGGATGATGAGTTGTTTGGATTGTAATTCTAGTAATTTTCCGTTATAGGAAATTTTATTTGTGTCGGAGATCTGTTGACCCAATCTGGCGGGCTGACCGTCAACAATAATCACACCTTTTTCAATTAGCTCGTCAGCTTTTCGGCGAGAAATACCCAAGCACAGCGCCACGAATTTATTGAGGCGCCAAGATTCTTGCTTTGTGTCTGGGTTTATCATTGTTGCGGATTTATCGGTGGAAATTGCGTCGGCTGAGGGGTTTCTGATGGTTGATGTGGAATGTTTTGTTCTTGAGGCTGTTCTTGGACGGGAGGTATTACGTTAGCTTGCTCAATAGGATTTGGCGTTGGCTGTTGTGGCTGCGGCGTTGGAATTGGTTGCGGTGCTGGAGTCTGCGCTGGTTGAGGCTCTGGAGTTGGTTGAGAAATTCTCTGTGTATTGTCTAATTCTTCTGCCATAAGTTTAGAGATATCTACCGAACTCTGAGAATCGTCAGCTGGTAAAGGTTGAATAATGCGGTCACCAAGCCCTGAGGGTCGCGGCGCAGGCGATGAAAATGGCGCCATGGGTTGTGGCAGTGTTACTGGCTGAGGCGTTGGAGTCTGCGCTGGTTGAGGCAGTGGTTGCGGTGCTGGAGTCTGCGCTGGTTGAGGTAGTGGCTGTGGCGCCGGAGCGAACGCCTGTTGTGGATGTTGTTGTATGAGTGGATTTACTGCAGGAGTCGTTGGCGTTGCAGCGGGGGCGGCTGGTTGTGGCGACAATGAAGAAATATCAGGTCTAGTAACTGGCTGCGGCGCTGCTGGAGTTGGTTGAGGTGCTGGAGTGACTGGCTCATATGTATGAGCTGGTTGTGAAACTGGCACTGGATTTGTGCCGACTCCCGGAAGGTCTCCCAAGGTTTCGTGAACTGCTCTCACAACGTCCTCTATTCCCACCTGAGACTTCACCAAGTATTTATCAGCACCAAGCTGCTCGCCGCGCTTTCTCTGGTCCTCTGAGGACAGCGCGGTCATAATAATAACTTTAACGTCTTTTGTTTCTGTCGTTGAGCGTAAAATGTCCAGCATATCAAAGCCAGAGATTTTCGGCATCATCACGTCGCTTAAAATTAATCGCGGACGTTCTTTAATTGCCATGGCCAGAGCTTCTTCGCCGTCGCCCGCCGAAACGATATCGTAGCCCTCCGCCAAAAGTCGTACACCGTAAATTTCGCGTAAACTTTTGTCGTCCTCAACCAATAAAATTTTTGTCATATGTTTATACTATACTGAAGTTTTGACAAAAAATCCATAGCCCTTATGGTTATTATTCGCGACCAGG
>CALJRR010000073.1 GCA_937976315.1 uncultured Candidatus Saccharibacteria bacterium
ACAAGGCGTCGAATTCTTACCTCAGGAGCATGGCTGGCGCACCACATGCCGATAGGGAAGATGGGCAAATTGCTCCAAACACCGTTGTGGCTATGGAAGTTGGCGTTGAAGCTCGGGCTCAAAATTACGATGGCTACGAAGACATCAAAACGACAGGATCCGGCAAAGCTTACATTTTCCAAAACGGCACAGTCGCCACTGCCACTTGGTCAAAAGCAGACATCAATTCGCCGCTTAAATTGACAGACGAATCCGGAAAAGACATCGCCTTAAATCGCGGACAAACATGGATTGCAGCCTTCACGCCAGGAAGGGGAAGTGTTTCATGGCAATAGATCCGGCATCTAAAACCCTGCGCGAGTACAAACAATATTATTACCGAAAAGTTATATTAGTCCTATTATCAGCGAGCGCCTGCATCATATTGGGACTGGGAATCGCACTCCACTTCACGGCAATTTCCATATTCCAGCTAAATTTCTGGATCATCATTTTAATTACCGCCATCTTACAAATCATATTTTCAATTTCTATCGTTAAAATCATCGCTGCGCCGCTTAATAAAATTCTGGCGGCGCTTTCTCATAAAATTGGCGAACCGACGACCGACACTCCGCCAAATCCCAACGATAAACGCTACGAAAAAACCGGATTTAAGACGGCGCTTCAGGCAATTTATGGCGATTATCAGCCAGAGCAAAAACCAACTAGCGACAACGACAAGCCAAAAATTCCGCTCACTCAAGCTCTAAATCAAGCCAGCACTGGCGTCGTGATTCTTAATTCTAATCAGAAAATTATCTTCGCCAATTCCGCTGCCCCGATTTCCAGGAACACAAAAGGCGAGGATTTTCTGGCGCTTGATTTTCTAAACGAACCGAGCATTTCCGATTGGCTTCACGAAATCGCCAATGAGAAAATTAAAGCCGAACATCGCTGGCAACGCATTAGCACCAACCCTGACGTCATCCAAAAAACGCGGATCTTTGATATCGTGGCTTCATTTGAGAAAGGCGCCGCCGCCGAAACTGTCATTTTTCTCATCGACAAGTCTAAAGGATATTTGCCAGAAGAAGAGGACCTCAATTTCATCTCATTTGCCGCCCACGAACTCCGCGGACCGATTACAGTTATTCGTGGCTATCTGGACATCATCAACGAAGAGTTTTCTGGACGCTTGCAGGGCGACGAAAGACAGTTTCTTGATAGACTGGTCGTTTCGTCCAACCGTTTGTCTAGCTACATCGACAATATTCTTAACGTCGCTAGATATGATAGACATCACTTGAAGGTTTATTTATTGGAAGACACTGTCGCTAATATTTACGCCTCGATCGCTGATGATATGCAACTTCGCGCCTCGACTCAGCATAGAATGCTTAATGTCAATATTCCAGATGACCTCCCAACCGTAGCCGCCGATCACGGAAGTATCGGGGAAGTGATTGGCAATCTAATTGACAATGCCATCAAATACAGTTTTGAGGGCGGGTCCGTAACCGTTTCCGCGGAGAAAAAAGGCGACTTCGTGGAAGTGTCTGTCGCTGATAACGGAATTGGTATGCCGGCGAATGTCGTGGACAATTTGTTCCACAAGTTCTATCGATCTCATAGATCACGCGAGGCCGTCGCTGGGACGGGAATTGGGCTTTACATTTGCAAAGCTTTTGTCGAATCTCACGGCGGCTCAATAATCGCTCGATCCCGCGAAAACGAAGGCTCGGTTTTCTCGTTCACTTTGCCAATTTATGCTACAGTTAAAGACAAATTGCTAGAAGACGGGCAATTAAATAATCAATTGATACGAAAAGGCGGCGGCTGGATAAAAAATCACGCTATGTATAAGGGCTAGGAGGAATTATGATAAAGACAATTTTATGCGTGGAAGATGACCGATTTATTGGCGAAATGTACGTCAGGAGTCTACAAAAAGCGGGGTATGACGTGACGTGGGTGGTCGACGGGAATGACGGACTAGTGGCGGCGCGCAACCAGAACTTTGACTTGATAATCTTAGATTTGATGCTGCCAGAGCAACGCGGCGACCAGATTTTAGACGCGCTGAGAAATAACAATGTCGATTTGGTTCCGAATAGTAAGATTTTGATTATGACCAATTTTGAGCAGGACGAGGCTTCGCGTAAATCCGTCATGAGTCGCGTCGACGGATATCTGATTAAGGCCGACATTACGCCGCGGAATTTGATAGAAGTCGTTAAGCAGATGAGTAGTGACGACTAAAAATATTATGATTAGTAGAAACAATCTTGTAGGAGATCCTTCTATGAGAGCAACGATTGGCATCGGACACGAGGTTAGTGGCATCAGAGCTCAGATAGTAACTTATTTAAGCAAACTGAGAGACTATTACGTTAGAGAGGGTCTATGCGAGATAGCCATACATCATTAGATGAAGTTATAAAAGTACTTACCGACAACCCCCACATTTCCGAACTGCATCTTTTTGGCTCACGAGCAACAGAAAAGAGCGATGAACTTTCTGACATTGACTTAACCGCTACCTCGCCGCACCCAGCCGCCGCCGAAGCCTACGCTCGTAAAAGTTTGGCGGATAAATTTGGCTTGAGCGCGGTCTACACGATTAAGAATGATGAACATGAAATTGCCCGAACTTTTTGTCTGAGCGGTATGAGCCCGTTTCATAAAATTGACATTGGGTTTTCGCTACCTAGTAAGGTCAAGTTTTTTCCAAACTCTAGACTCATTTTAAAAAACAACAAACCACAGAAGCCTAGCATTGAATTCAAAAAATGGACAGAACCACGCGCCGAGCACGATTATTTCGACGTGATGATGGGCTCGTTGCGCTACATCAAGCACCGCCGTCGCGGCGAAAATTGGCAGGCGTACAAATGCTACCGCGGCTTTATTGAGCAGCTGGCGAATGCACACGCGGCGAGTAACTCACCGCACAGTATATATAAAGAGCTAGACATACAAGGCAATGATGAAATTCTAAAGCTATTTTTTGCGGGCGACATCCACGAAAAAGAGCGAAAATACTACGAATTTATCAAAAACCGCGCCGAAAACGAGCAGCTTTTGCCGGGGTTTAGCAGGGACTTACAGGAAATTTGGGAAAATTATCTAGATGGCTGAAATCAATAAAAAAGCACTCAACTGGCCTATAGTAGACTATGTTGATGGCAGAAAAGTGTTTAATGATTGTAGCGGCGACACGAACACACTAAACAAAGAATTTAGCGTTAATAGTCAAATCAGTAAAAAGTATGGAGGCAAACGTATAATGAAAGCAATTTTCAAAAATACTAAAGATCATAAAAAACATTTTACCGCAACAGGATATACTGTTAATAAAAACCGTACCAAAATGCTACTTATCCATCATAAAGGCTTAAATAAGTGGCTGCCTCCTGGTGGTCATATTGAAGACAACGAAGTTCCGCATGAGGCAGCTATACGCGAAGTTTACGAGGAAACTGGCGTAATGGCCATACCGATAAAAGATGATGAAAACGATCTAGCCCTAAAAGGTATAAAAGAGGCGCAAATTCCACGACCGTACGCTTTGATGTATCAAATTATACCAAAAAGCAAGAAAGATGTTGAACATATCCATCTTGATATGGTATTTGCTCTTGAGGCTGATGATTCTGACAAGATTACCGCACAGTATAAGGAAGTTCACGATGTTAGATGGGTGACAAGGAAGAGTTTAATAGATGAATATGACACATTTGACTCAGTAAGGAGTTTTGCTAGAAGCATACTCAAGTGATAAGTCCATATACACATTCACTTCACGTACCGCCCAATTATACAGCTCGCACTCATCTATCGTGTACACTGTTATACAGATATTAGAATAGATTCCGGCGAGGAGACCACGTATGCATGATGACGAGTTATGGCAAATTTACAATAATAACGGTACGCCCATATGTGGCAAAGGAGCACATAAAGAAGAATTTAACTCTGATAAAAATCTAATCATGGGCAACGCTCATGTATGGTTTTGGAAGATTGACGAAGGTAGAGTAAGTATTCTGCTACAAAAGCGTTCATTGACAAAACTCAATAAGCCAGGTTGGTTTCATATTTCAGCAGGCGGGCATATTAACGTCGGAGAAACGCCAGTGCAAGCAGCTGTGCGA
>CALJRR010000074.1 GCA_937976315.1 uncultured Candidatus Saccharibacteria bacterium
CCATCATGGAATTCTTGCTTTAATTGCCAGTAGGGCGGAACTTGTTTTTTATATTCGTCATATGTTTTTTCGCGAAGGATTAGCCAGATTCTTGGAGATTTTACTGACTCTAAAGAACTAATTTCTGGAGTATTTAGCTTCTTAATTAATCCCCATTCGCCAACCCAACCTAGCTCTTCTTTCGGCTTCAGGAGTATAATTTCTTTATTTGTGCGGTTGTAATAGGAAGTATGAAAATAAGTATAAATTTCACCAGAGACAATAACGTCGCTATTTTGGATGTTTTTATTTATGTGGCTTATGGCGGTATTTGTGTTATTCCAAGATGATTCCGCGATATTTTTACTGCCGATATGCCACATGTAATGACCGATAAATAATGTCAGAACGATAGATATTCCAATAGACCACCATTTTTTATTAGAAAAAATAAGCCCGATGAATACCGCAATCAAGCCGTAAAACGCTGGCGCTGAATAAGTGAAGTATCGATCTAAGTAAACTGGTCGACTCTGGCTGAGTACGTAAACGATGATCATCGGCAGCAGTAACCAAATTGTTAAAAGCCAAATTGCTGCTTGGTATTTTGGGCGTTTTTTGGCTAGAATGAATGAAATTGCGATTATAATTAGCGGTAGTAGCACTCCAAAATAGCGGACAATTCTGTCGTCATAAGTTAAGAACATTGATAGTGTTGTTGGGATGGTAAATTTAGTGACTTCAGGGATCCAGAAGCCGCCGCTTACCCGGCTGGTTTGGGAGATCATAACTGGTAGCCAGGGAAGGAATAATAAAAAGCATGTTCCTGCGGCAAGCCAAACGTTTTTGTCTTTAAATATATTTTTTATGGCAGTGCGATTTCCGCCAAGTTTTAGCCAAATATATGTGAAATGTGCGGGTAGTATTAATGCTAGAAAATATTGCGTATAAAGGCCGAGTGCCACTAAAATCCCGTATAACGCCCACCAGAACTTCTTATTTTTGTGCTCGACCGCCACGACGAATGCGTAAGTCATTGCTACGGCTAAAAGTGCCGCCAGTGCATACATTCGGGCTTCGTCGCTATAGCGAATTAAGAATGGTCCTAGCGCTGCTAAAAAACTTCCGAATACGGCGATTCTTTTAGAGAAAAGTTTTTGGAGTAATAGAAATAATAGAGCAATTGTCAGAACTCCGCACGTAACACTAAACCCTCTGAGTGAAGCTACGGAATTGCCGAAAATCGATTGCCAAACGTGCATAATAACGTAATAAAGTGGCGGGTGGACGTCCGTGGTTGTAATGGTGATAATTTCTCTGATTGGCTGCTGAATGATGGCTGCCGTATATCCTTCATCGTGCCAAATATCGGCTTTTGTTAAATAGGTAGGTCGAACGTTGACGGCTAAAATTAAGATTGGAATTAGCCAGATCCAACCGGGCATTTTATGAAGAAATGCATATAGCTTTTTAAGATATACACGGATTTTTTTCATGAATTATCTGGATAATTTTAACGCTATCTCTCTCGCTTTATTCGCTAAAGTATCGTCAATTTTTTCCAGCCCCGAATCTGTACTTATGCCACGTCGCTCTAGCGCCTCGCCAATAAGAAAATCTGCAATTTGCGGGTTTTTGGGTAGAATCGGGCCGTGAAGGTAGGTGGCAATGATATTGTTGTAGCGAACACCTTCGTTTGCATCGGTCATGTTATTGCCGGCGCCTTTAATAACTTGCCCAAGAGGTTTGGTGGTCTTATCTAAGAAAGTTTGTCCGCTGTGATTTTCATAGCCAACGATATCTCCAAATTCCTGGCTTCTAATGACAATGTTACCAATCATCCGTTCATCGCCAGCAATTGTTTCAATTGGCAGAATGTTAGCGCCAACAATTTCCTCGCCCTTGAGTGTTCGGAAAAATCGACCAAATAATTGATACATTCCGCAAATCATCAACATCGGCACACCGTCTTTTGCTAATTGTCGCAGTTCATCAGCTCGCGCCAGAAGATCCTTTTGGATAATCGTCTGCCCAGAATCTTGTCCGCCGCCGCCAACAAAAATATCAATTTTAGAAAAATCCGTTGAATCGCCTGGATTGTGATCTATAATCTCAACTTCGAAGCCGCGTCGCTCTAGACGTTTTTTTAGGACTAGCGTGTTGCCCCAGTCGCCATAAAGATTCATATCTCGCGGATAAAGTTGCGCAATTGTTATTTTCATTATGATATTTCCTCCACGTCGGTTTTTTCGCTCAGCAAGCGACGAATCACTGTCATGGCCGTGTAGCTACAAAAAATCTGTTTTGGCTCATCGGGATTAGTATTAATGAAATCTTCCAGGGCTTTCGAAATATTGGTGTCAATTTTCCCAATTGAAATGTCATCATATTGAAGTCGCAAAGCCATATCGTAAGCGCGCGCGCCGCTGATCATTGTTACGTTTTTTAATAGCGAAAAATCGACGTCCCAGAACCAACTGACATCTCGTCCGTCGGCGTAGTTGTCATTAACAGCAATCATCGTAGCGCTATTGTTTTTGGCGAACGACAGAAGTGCCAACCGAAAGCCACTTGGATTTTTTACTAAAATAAGCTCAATTGGCGCGCCATTCAGGTAAATCGTTTCGCCACGACCAAACGCCGGCTTTATGTTTTCCAACGCAGATAAAATCGTATCGGTAATTTCCGGTCCTGCGATTTGTCGAGCCAGGGCAACCGCCGCTGCCGCATTGAGAAGATTATAAACTCCAGTGAGCTGCAAATCTACGTCAATTTCTTTATTGTCAATTTGAAAAGTTGCCTGTTGAGCGTTAATTTTTTTCAATAAAACATCAGCCGCCACGTTTTGATTTGCGGTTGCGGTTCCGTATTTTAGAGTGTCGTCTGTCGGCATCAATTGAAGTAGCTCGCTGGTTGTGCCGAAGAAAGACTTCTTAGCCTGAATATGTTCGCTAATCTTAAAAATTCGCGGATCGTCGCGGTTGAGAACGACAGTGTCGCTGGTGGCTTCAGCTATTTTTTGAAGCAATGCGGCTGTATTGTCAATTTCTCCAAATCTGTCCAATTGATCACGCATAACATTCAGAAGTAGGGAAAAGCGCGGACGAACAATTTGCACGAACTTGACCGCCCAAGCCTCGTCTAGTTCCAGAACCGCAATGTCAGCGTCCAGCTTGCCGCGAATATTAACCTCATCAAGTAGCGCTGCTGCCACGCCTCGGGAAAAATTGCTACCAGTGCGATTCGTGAAGACTTTCAATCCGACTGATTCCAACAACTCTACGACAATTTTTGTCGTCGTCGTTTTTCCATTCGTTCCGCTGATAATCACCACGCCTTGCGGTAAATCTGCTAACGTTCTCTGAATAAATTTTGGGTCAATTTTTTCAATCACCAAACCGGGCAAGGCTGAACCGCCACCGCGTAATTTAGCGACTTTCTTGACGCTTTTGCCAATAATAGTACTAATCATCTGTCTTGCCATATTGTCTATTATACTCTGCCGGGTCGATGTGCTACAATATCAATATGTTTTTGGTGGGTATCTTTCAGTGGTGGTATGGCAATGGCTTGTTGCAATATATCCGACAAAGTTTTCTGGGTGTTTTACGAACCGCAGATTTTTTCTCAGTCGGGCTACTTTTGAAAACCTTATTCAATCCGTTTCGCCAGATTTCAGCCGCTCCAGTTGGCGGCGACTTATCCGTGCAACTATCTGCGTTTTTTGACAAAATGTTCTCGCGAGCAATTGGTGCGGTGGTGCGCTCTATGGTGATAATTATTGGGATATTGATGATATTGCTACGATTTTTGTGGATGATTGTAGGAATTATTATGTGGCTGGCGCTGCCGCTGATGCCGTTTATCGGAATTATTTTATGGCAAATGGGAGTTTCTGTATGGAAATAGAGCCGAGATTTAATTACGACAGTTTACGAGCCCAGAAGGCGCGATTTTCTGTAAGGTTCGGCAATGCCTGGCATATCGTGGCGATAGCTGTCGGCATTATGATGGTGTTACTTGGCCTGTGGTCGTTGATTGAACACGGAGCGATTGGCTGGCTACTATTTGGTCTGAGTGGTCCAATGATTATGGTGTCGATTTGGTGGGAGAAAGACTTAAAGACTGCGGAAATTAGTAAAAATCCTAAGACGATTGACGATGTGATGGCGGCGGACGTTTTGGGCAAATTGCCGCGCAGACCGACGCCGATTGATATTGCTGAGGCAATTACAGGCACGCGAGCTGGGCAATTTTTATCAGTGCGGCTGGGCTTGACGCCGAATTTCTTGCGCAATATTTCCGTCGATGATCCGGATCGAACGGAGCAGATTTGGAAAGCGGCGATTGAAATCTGGCAGAGTACGGAAAGCCCGAAGATTACTAGTGCGGTTTTGGCGGCGGCAATAGTAAAGCAATTGCCACAACACGATTCTTTGTTGGCAAATATGAAGATCGATTTTCATGATATCGAGGAGGCTATTCGATGGTACGAGCGAATCAAGGCGCTAATTGACCAATATAAAGAGAAGCCGCTAAATACGGGCGGAATTGCTAGGGATTGGTCTTTTGGTTATACGCCACTGCTGAGTCGATTTGCTCAGAATATTAGCGTCAGCGTATCTGGCGGCGCGTTTACAACTAAGTTGGCTGCGCATGAGGAGGCACTGGGGCAGATGCTTAAAACGTTTAGTTCTGGCGGGCGGCAGAATATTACGCTGGTTGGAGCTGATGGTGCGGGAAAAAGTACCGTTGTGTTGGCGTTTGCGGAAATGTTGATTGACGGACATCGAGGCGTTCCTGGTTCGCTGATGTACCAGCAGGTTTTTATGCTTGACGCGTCGTCGTTGATCAGCGTGGCGTCGGGTCGCGGGGAATTGGAAAATCTAGTCACGATGATTTTGAACGAAGCTTTTCTGTCGAAAAACGTGATTTTATGTCTGGACAATGCGCAATTATTCTTCGAAGAAGGTGTTGGTTCGGTTGACCTGAGTAATGTGTTATTGCCAATTCTGGAGGCGGGCAGACTTAGGACGATTTTAACGATGGACGATCAGCGATTTTTGCAAATTTCTCAGACTAAGCCGCAGCTGGCTCACGCTTTGAATACAATTGCAATTCAGCCGTCAAACGAACCTGAAACTATGAAAATTATGCGCGATCAATTGGTTTTATTTGAGGCACAGCACAAAGTGACATATATGTATCAGGCGCTGGCGGAAGCGTATCGTGTTGGTGATCGTTATGTTCAGGACTTAGTGATGCCGGGTAAGGCGTTGAAAATTTTGGAAGCGGCAGCAAGCTATGCGAGTGGCGGGCTAGTGACCGCGCAATCTGTGGATGACGCGATTGAAAAGACTCTTGGTATAAAAATTTCGGTGGCATCTTTGAGCGACGAAAAGGAAAAATTGTTAAACTTGGAGTCATTAATCCATCAGCGAATGATCAATCAAACGCGAGCCGTGACGGTCGTTTCTGACGCTATTCGCCGCGCGCGCACAGGTGTTAGAAATCAGAATCGACCGATTGGCGCATTCCTATTTCTTGGTCCGACTGGTGTTGGTAAAACGGAGCTTTCTAAAGCTTTGGCGGATGTTTATTTTGGCGGTGAAGGCAATATGATTCGCTTGGATCTGAACGAATTTGTCAGGCCAGATGACGTGGCTAGGTTAATTGCGGATGGCGCGAGAGACCCAGGAAGTTTGACTGCTCAAGTTCAGAAACGCCCGTTTTCTGTCGTGCTTTTGGACGAAATTGAAAAGGCTCATCCTCAGGTTTTGACGACACTTTTGCAGCTTTTGGATGAGGGAATATTGCGTGACGAAAATAACCGAGAAATTAGTTTTCGCGATACGATTGTAATTGCGACGTCAAATGCTGGCGCGGATAGAATTCGTGAATATATTGAGCGGGGCTATCAATTGGAACAATTCGAGCAGACGTTTATCAACGAGCTGATTAATGCCAATTTATTCCGCCCAGAGTTTTTGAACCGTTTTGATGAAATCGTTTTGTTCCGTCCGCTAGGAAAAGAGGAGCTGTTGCAGGTTGTTGATTTGATTTTGGCGGGAGTTAATAAGACTTTGGCGCCGCAAAAAATTCAAGTTGCGGTCGAGGAAGAAGGTAAGAAATTGCTAGTCGAGGCTGGCTATGATCCAAGATTGGGAGCTCGCCCGATGCGCCGCGTCGTCCAGCGAGCTGTCGAGAATACCGTCGCCAAGCAAATGCTGGCGGGAACTGTCGCGCCCGGTTCGACCACAATTATCACCGCTGATCAAATCCGCCAAATTTTAGGTTCACAATCTGCACAAATGCCGTCAGGAATTCAGAATCCGCCATTGAATAGCTAGCTCAGCTGCTCGACTAGTGTTTTTATGATCATCATAAATAAAAACCCGTCATAATGACGAGCTATTTTGGTACACCCGGCAAGATTCGAACTTGCGACCCCTTGGTTCGAAGCCAAGTACTCTAATCCGCTGAGCTACGGGTGCGTATGAAGTTATTATATCATAGATGACGATCGAGTAAAATGATATACTATATGTATGGACGTCATGACTAATATATCACTGAAACAATACACAACTATGAAATTGGGAGGTGAGACTCGCTATATGGCGACAGCGGATTCTGCTAGTGATGTTGTGTCGCTATATCGTAATGCCCGAAAGGAAAATTTACCGATTTTTGTGTTGGGTGGTGGCAGTAATGTGATTACGCATGACGAGGTTTTTGAAGGAATCGTACTATTGAATAAGATTAAAGGTTTTGAGATTATCTCTGAAACTGACGAAACAACTGATGTGAAAATCGGTGCGGGCGAAGTCTGGGATGAAGTTGTTGAGAAGGCTATTGGGCTTGGACTTCAGGGAATTGAGGCTATGTCGGGGATTCCTGGAGCGGCTGGGGCTGCGCCGGTTCAGAACGTTGGGGCGTACGGTCAAGAAATTGCTGACACGTTGATTAGTCTGGAGGCTTACGATTCAAAAACCGACACAATTGTAACTATTTCCGCTGACGAATGTGATTTTTCTTATCGAAATAGTATTTTTCGCAGGAAAGAAAAAGGGCGATATTGTATTCTGAATATTACTTTGCGACTAAATAAAGCAGAGCCGAAACCGCCGTATTACGCTTCTTTACAGAGATATATTGACGAGAATGACATTCGTGAGGTCAATTTATCGGTGATTCGCGTGGCAGTTCTTAATATTCGTTCGGAAAAATTGCCAGACCCAGCGGAATTGCCAAGTGCGGGTTCTTTCTTCAAAAATGCGCTGGTTGAAAAATGGAAATTGGAAGAATTGCAAAAAGAATATAGCGACATTCCAAATTATGCAATGTCTGACGGAAGATATAAAATCCCGACGGGTTGGTTGATAGATAAGGCTGGCTTAAGGGGTTATCGCAGTCACGGCATGCGAGTTTACGAAAAGAACGCGTTGGTGCTCGTGAATGATTCGGCAACAGGATATGATAATTTGGCGGCGATTCGTGAGGAAATTGTGCAAATTGTCTTTGATAAGTTCGGTATAAAAATTGAGCAAGAACCGTTAGAACTTTCCTGATAATAAGCATATGCTTTTTTGTAGATTTGCGCTACAATATTGATATGAATCGTGGGACGGGTGGTTATACGATAATAGAGATGATGATAGTTGTTGTAGTTGTGTCTATTTTGGCTGGAATTACTTTGGTTGGTGGTGATAGGTTTTTAAATCGAACCAGAGATGAACGTCAGCGCGCCAATGTTGCCACATTATCTCTGAAGTTGGAGCGATATTATAAGTACAATAGTGCCAGTCGTATCGGTCATGAATATCCATCATGCAGAGACTTGATTAAAAATTTTACGTCTATTGTGGGTGATGATTCGTTGAAAAAAGAAATGGTTAAGTGTAATCGGAGCGACTGGGCTGGCGGAAATCACGGCGAGTTATTGTATGAGGCATCGAACATAGATGATGGAGATTGTACGAAGCCGGCTTCTGGTCCTATAGCTGACGTAGTGGCGGCAACTTGCACTAAATATAGCATTATTTATAGAGAGCGTTTGACGGGAATAGAAAAAAAGGTGGATAGTATATGGCGCGATTAATGAAAAATAGTGATGGCTTTACTATAGTTGAAGTAGCGGTTACTTTGGTTGTTATTGGTATTTTTTCGATAGTTATTTTAATGATGCAAACCCAGGTCAGCAATATATCTGTCTTAGAAGTGCAGCATACGAAGGCTAGTTATTTGGCGTACAGCAATATGCGTAAGTATGCAAATGACTCTCCTCCTGCGTGGTTTAAGTGTGTAGAGCCTCCTTCTTCGACTCCGAGCACTAGAGCTCCGGGCTCCAGATATCTGGTTACGAGCAGTACAGGTAGAGTTGATGGATTGCCGGGAATGGTTAGGCAGGAAGTGTATGCTTCGGCTCCATATGGATGTTTAAGTGGCACGGCAAGTTTTGGTATGCCAATTAAAGTAGAGTCTGTTGTAGAGTATGGATTGCCAAGCTCTGGCGCCGGCAGTGGAAGAAAGGTTGTACATGCGACATACGCAGCGTTTTAGAGAAAGTGGGTTTACTATAGCCGAGCTGGCGATGGTCATGGTGATTATTGCTATGATTGTCGGCGTGTTTAGTCAGATGTTAATTTCGGCAAACCAAAGCGCATCCATAAGTAAAGCAAGAGTTGATATTAATCGTAGTCTTCACAATTCTATGGATGCAATTGAAACTGATGTGAGACAAACTTCGCGTTTTAAGGTGAGCGGTTACGACGGATATGATACGTTTGCTAAAGATAAGAGCTTTTCTGGCGCGAGCCAAGTATGGACGTATAATAGGAATACCTTGATATTATTGCAATATGCTACTACTATGGGTCGTGGTTCCGATACTCGAGAAATTGTCTATTTAAGGACTCCCAGTTTTGACTGTACGGCGAATAAAACTCAACAGCCAAAGTATAAGAAGATAGTAATTTATTTCTTAAAAGACGGTCAGTTGCATCGTCGTACAGTATATAATGATTTAATAGACACTTACGGCAATCCGTATACAGGAGCTCCTGCTAATTATTTCTGTATGAATAGTACGGATGCCAACAAGTTTAAGAGTCGTGCTATGAAAGTTCATCAAGATTCAATTTTAGCAACGGGCGTTTCGGAATTTAAGGTGGACTATTATGAGGGAGATGTTTTGGTCGCCGATCAATATAGTGCGCCTGCGACGTCATTAAGGGTTTTAGATGCAGCAAATGGTATAAAAGTGACCTTAAAAATTCAATCTCCGAGTGGGCAAGTTTCTGATTCGCAAACATTAATGATACGAAAGATAAATAATCTATGATTCGACAAAAAAATGGCTATTCTTTAGTTTTAATTGTCTTGATGAGTACTTTTATTATGGCTGTCCTGGCGGGCTCTATGAGAATTGTTACTCAATCGTATATTTATTCCCAAGAAGAGTATTATTATAAGCTAGCCCAAGAAGCAGGCGAGGCAGGTACGGCGTACGCTAATGCTTGTCTAGATTCAAACAACACTGAACAATCATGGGGGTCTGTTGCTGGTGGGATTGGCCCGTTGCGCCCGGGAACTAATTGTAAGGGTGCTACGGCTTTTTATGGAAATAAATATGTTTTTGAAAATAGTAGGTTGCGAACTACGTTTGAAGTCGGCAATTTGGAAGCGTCAACCAAGGGTGCGTCGTCTGGTGTAGCTCTGTCGGCCGCCACCGCTCAGATTTCAGCGATTGGCCGAGTTGAACTTATAAGTGGCGGAAGCGTTGTAAAAACTTATACTGCTATTGTTAAGAAGGCTGTTACTTGGCCGGCAGATCTTAATGCTGCGCGTGTTGTTAGTGGTACATTCCGTACTTGTGCGCTTATGTCTAATAGTGTTTGGTGTTGGGGCGATCCGAAAGGAAAAGGAGCATTGGGAGATGGTATGAATACTAAGGCTAATGTTCCAGTGAGAGTGCGGCAAGTGGGTGATATGAAATATGGGAAAATTATTGATATATTTACAGCGCAATTCCACAGTTGTGTCTTAACTGAACTTAGCGGTGTAAGGAGAGTGTATTGTTGGGGAAGTAACGAAGAGGGACAACTGGGTAATGGACAGTATGGAGCTCATAAGTATTCTGCTGTTCCAGTTGAAGTCGGCGGGGATATTGTCGGTAAAAATATTACAGCGATCGGTGGTACGGGTGATGTGTCCTGTGCAATTGCTGACGGTAAAATTTATTGCTGGGGGAATAATTATGAGGGAGAATTAGGTCATAACGCACCTCGTCATCCAACTTTATCTCCAGATCCAGTACCTGTTGCTACCGGAGGCGATCCGTATTGGAGACTACAACCTGGATATAAAGCAGTTAAATTATCAACCAGCGGTAGTCGGTCGCAAACTATGTGTGCCATTATGGATACGGGGATTGCGTATTGTTGGGGACAGGCTATATTCGGGCAGACTGGAAGTACGGCTTTTTCTCCTCATTATAACTACGGTCAACCTGTTCGCGTCACTGGAATATCCAACGTTACTGATATATCTCAAGACGGATATTCGTATATGGCTACACATCTAGGGACTACTACTACTGCTCAGTCTTCCCGAGCTACTCACGTATGCGCAATTGCCTCAGGGAAAGTGTATTGTTGGGGCGGTGCTGGTAATGGGCAATCCGGAGCTAGTGCTTACGACGAAACTTATTATAGAACTTACACAGTACCTAAAGAAGTGACAGGTTTGCCGGGGGTGCCGAAGCGTGTTGCTGTAGGACTTGGTCATTCGTGTGCCTTAGTGGAGCTTTCTGGCGGTAAACATAAAGTGTACTGTTGGGGCGCGAATGAGTTTGGTCAGCTAGGGGCGAATAAGGACGCAAGTCATCTGTCGTATTCGAGGACTCCTCAACCGGTGCATGTTGGTCCAGGTGGTCTTCCTTCGTCAGAAGACGTAGTTACTTTGGCTGCTGGAGCAAACCGCGGTTGCGCAATTATGACAAATAAGCGCGCATATTGTTGGGGAAAGAATGACGATGGGCAAATCGGCGACGGTACATATGAGCATAGATTTAGTCCAACAGAGTCTTTATTCCTTCGTCCGGTCCAAAATCGATATATATATTAAAAAACGCTTGCGCTTTTAAAAACGTTGTAGTATTATCGAATTACAAATTAAAATAATATATTTAGGGGGCACATTATCGTGACTACAAAGAATATAAAAAATCAAGGTTTTACACTAGTTGAGCTTTTGATCGTTATCGTGATCATCGCAATTTTGACAGTTGTTTCTTTGGTTGCATACAACGGTTTACAAAACCAGGCAAAGACATCTGCTGCTAAATCTGCTGCTGACGCCGTTGCAAAGAAAGCTGAGCTATACAACACAGCAGAGAGCAAGTACCCAGCTAACTTGGCAGCCTTAACAGATGCTGCTCATTCTGGCGAACCATACTACCTGGATGTAAAGACAGTTAATGAGCCTGCTACCGGTACTACTCTTACTGCTGGTACTGCTCCTAAAGAAGCTAACACTATTGAGTATAAAGTATGTTCAGGCAATAAGGGTGCGCACGTTAAGTACTACAACTTCTCAAAGGACACTGTAGAGGAGCGAACAGTCGGTACTGGCTGTTAATCGGCTAAGTATGTAATAAAAAACTCCGGCATAACGCCGGAGTTTTTTGTGTGACGACTTTAATTTTAAATATCGCGTAGAGTATGGCAGAATTCTACGACTTCTTTACGGAGTTCAGTCAACTCATCATCATTGTCGCGATTATCTATTGACTGCCTCATCCATTCCGCGATTTTTTCCATATCGTCTTCTTTGGCGCCTCGTGTCGTGACAGCCGGCGTGCCTAAGCGAATGCCGCTTGGCCTAAACCTTGGCAGGGGATCGTCTGGAATTGCATTGGCATTCAGCGTCAGACCGATTTTATCCATGGCGATTTCCGCTTCCTTGCCGTCAATACCGAAGCTGCTGTGAATATCTGCCAGAATCAAATGGTTGCTGGTGCCGCCAGTTACCAGCTTAAAGCCGCGCTTTTGCAATTCTTCCGCCAGTCTTTTTGCATTTTTGACAATTTGCTCGGCGTAATCTTTGAATTCTGGCTGTAAGGCTTCACCGAACGCTACGGCTTTTGCAGCGATGGTGTGCATGTGCGGTCCGCCTTGCGTGCCAGGGAATACCGCTCGATCAATCAACGTAGGTAAATTTTCGAGAGTTTTCTCTGGTTTTTTCAATGGATTGCCAACTATTCCTCGACTAAGAATCAGTCCGCCTCGTGGTCCACGTAAAGTTTTATGAGTTGTTGTGGTAATTACATGAAAGCCATAGTCGAACGGATTTTTGGCAACGCCACTAACGATTAGCCCCGCAATATGGCTCATATCCGCCATTAGCATAGCGCCGACCTCATTACCAATTTCGGCAAATTTTTCATAATCTAGCTCTCGTGGATATGCCGAAAATCCTGCCAAAATGATCTTTGGTTTGTGTTTAAGTGCCAATTGACGAATTTCTTCATAGTCAATTTCGCCAGTGTCGATATTTTTTATACCATAGCGAATGAAATTGTATTCTCTGGCGCTACGAGTAACCGGGGCGCCGTGCGTAAGATGTCCGCCGTGAGCCAAATCCATAGCCAGAATAGTATCGCCAGGCTCGCACCAAGCGTAATAAACCGCCTCATTGGCTTGCGCGCCAGAATGTGGCTGGACGTTGGCGTGATCTGCTTTGAAAAGTTTTTTAGCGCGGTCAATTGCCAGCTGCTCGACTTGATCAGTGTTTTCTTGTCCGCCGTAATAGCGTCGACCAGGGTAGCCCTCTGAATATTTATTAGTGAAAACGCTACCGAGCGCCTGGAGTACATCTGATGAAACGTAATTCTCGCTAGGAATCAGTTCCAGGCCGTCCGTTTGGCGCTTTTTTTCTGCTTTTATAAGTTCTTCAATTTTCTTGTCTTTCATGACTAAACCTCCGTTAATACCTATTATATCATTGCTTATATATATCATCAGTGATATAATTTACGCATGATAAAAGACAAGTATCTTCAAAAAATCGGCAATTTAATCGCTGAAAATCGTCAAAAACAAGGTCTGACGCAGACGCAATTAGCTGAGGCGATTGGCACGTCGCAAAGTGCTATTAATCGCATTGAAAACGGAGGTCAGAATATTAGCATTGAGATGATTGCTCGAATTAGTGAAGTGCTTAATAACAATATTGTGACTGTAAATCATTCCGGAAAAATGAATTTTAAAGTAACTGGCGGCAAAAAATTGTCTGGTGAGATACAAGTTAAGACTAGTAAAAACGCTGCAGTTGGTCTTCTCTGTGCGAGTTTGTTGAATAAGGGGAAGACGACGCTTAGGAAAGTGGCGCGAATTGAAGAGGTTAATCGAATTATCGAGGTTTTGAATTCGATTGGTGTTAAAACTCGCTGGTTGGACGGTAGTGATCTTGAGATCGTGCCGCCAGCGCGCTTGAAGCTTGAAGATATGGATATTGCTGCGGCGAAGAGAACTAGGACGGTAATTATGTTCCTTGGTCCGCTACTGCATCAATATGACGATTTCAAATTGCCGTTTGCTGGTGGCTGTAATTTAGGGAAGCGCACGGTTGAGCCGCACCTTAGTGGTTTGAGGCATTTTGGAATGAATGTCACGGCGGAAACTGATTATTATCACGCAAAAACTGATGTCAATTCTGGCGATCGAACGATTTTGCTGACGGAGCGTGGCGATACGGTGACGGAAAATATCATCATGGCTGCGGCGCTGTCGCCAAATACCACCATTATTCGCAATGCTAGCCCAAATTACATGGTTCAAGACGTCTGTTTCTTCTTGAAAAAGCTGGGCGTGAAAATTGAGGGAATTGGTACGACGACCTTGAAAATTACAGGTCGTAAGCGCATTAGTAAAAATCTGGACTATTATCCGAGCGAAGATCCAATTGAAGCGATGAGCTTTATTGCGGCGGCCGTGGTGACGGATTCGGAAATTACCGTTCGTCGTGCACCGATTGAATTCTTGGAAATTGAACTGGCGACATTGGCGGAAATGGGCCTTAAATTTGAACTGAGCAAGGAATATTTTGCTAATAACGGGCAAACTCGTTTGGTTGATATTAAATTGCAGCGTTCCAAGCTTCAGGCTGCCAAGGATAAACTTCATGCCTTGCCATTTCCTGGAATTAATATGGACAACTTGCCATTCTTGGGGCTTATCGCGACGGTGGCCGAGGGGCGCACGTTGGTTCACGACTGGAGTTACGAAAACCGAGCAATTTACTTTACAGAGCTGAGTAAGCTGAATGCGCAAATCGAACTGGTTGATCCACACCGTGTTTATATCACCGGTCCGACAAGATGGAAGCCGGCCGATGTTGTCGCTCCACCGGCGCTTCGTCCATCTGTTGTGATACTTTTGGCAATGCTTGCTGCTCCAGGCGTATCGATTCTGCGCGATGTATATTCGATTAATCGCGGATACGAGGAATTGGCGGCCCGCTTAAATTCGCTAGGTGCTGATATTGAAGTGATTATTGAATAGGAATTCGCTTGATCTGCGGTTCTTTTTTAGGCTGAATTTGCGGTTTTGGAAAAATAAATTTGAGATAATCTTTCATCATTCGGGCGCCAGAAATAATTGGCAAATAGTTGCTTAATTGGTGGCGGATGTGTTTTTCTAACAATTGGTCATTTTTCAAAATAGCGGCAGCTTTATGCATGTTGACGTACAGAGATGAAACTTCGGCTTCGTAGTTTCTGCCAGTAACCTCGAGGCAAGCGATTGGCTGAACATCGGCAACACCGCCGTCGCTGGTGGAGATGAGGAGTTTCAAGTTGGCGACGTCTTTCTCCCACGACGTGCCGCACGCTTCTAATCCGACAATAGGAATATTTATTGAGGCGTCTGAACCGATTGCTAGCGCTCGTCCCAACTCTTCGTCGTAATCTTGTATGTAATGAACACGCTCCTTGAGGACTGGATCGTTGTCGATCAATTTTAATACTTCGAGCAATTTCTGATACATTGTCACGTCGCCTTGGTGAACTTTTCCTGTCAGAATATAATGCGCGTTGTGGCTAATGAGAATTTGACGCAATGAATCTGGGTTTTCAAACGGCATATAAGGTCGTTTGTAATTGGCGAATCTTCGCTTGAAGTCGAATAATATCGCGTTTTCTGGGATTTGTATGGATTTTCCGTACTGGTCTTGGCGACTTAATAGGACTCGATTTAATTCCTTTCGGCCGAGTTTTTTCAAATATCTCAAATCTGCGATACTTAGTGAATTTAATTTTTCAGAAAAATCGTTCGTGGGCAATCCAAATTTATCGATAACACCGTGATCGCGATATGTTTGCAACGTTTCAGGCAGTACCCACGTTTCAAGATCTATTCCATTAGTAATGGCCTGAAATTTAACTTTGTCGTTGTTGCGGTCGCGGAAATTTGCTACGCGGGCGTGTAACTTACTCACGCCATTCTTCGCTTCAGTAAGTTCAATTGCCAAAAGATTCGGCCTCAATCTGTCATTACGGAATTGCTCCATAAGCCAGCAGCGCACGGCATTGCTCTTTATATTTGGCAGAACTAATTTTTCAAATTGCGAACTATGAAATTCCGGTTCGGCCGCTTGAAGAAGTGTGTGATTCGTGTAGAGCGTGTGTTTACGAACGTAAACGATGGCTTCGTATAAATTCATTCCGTTAGCGCACAGCTCGTCTAGTCGTGCCAATGCGGCAAAAATCGTCGCGGTCTCATTAAGTTGAATAACAGCCGGCTTAATACCGAGGAGTTTTAATGCTTTATAGCCACCAAATCCCAGCGCTACTTCTTGGTATAATCTATGATCGCCAGATCCGTCGCCTTCGTACAATTGCCCAAAGTTCGGTTCTGAAATTGTAACAAATTGCGTTGAGCCGAGCGTCTTCTTAAAAATGCTTAAGCTTGCATCTGGGAATCCGTTTGAACTTACGAAAACTTCGTCAATATATTCAAATCCGTAATCTTGAGGTGAAACGGATTCTGAAAACTCTTCTTGCGCGAGGTCGGTAATTTTCTGGTGTGATTCGCTGCGATAAAACGGCGTTACTACTACGAACGGAACTTCCAATTTTTCAGCTACACGTCGCGTGTCCGCCGCTAAAACTCCAAGTCCGCCGCCACCTTTAATGCCGTTGGACTTATCATAAATTTCCATCGTCCAATAGACATATGGTCGGTTTTCAGATAATTGATGCGTTAAGCTGCTTCGTTCAATTACGTCATAAAATTCGGACGCATCTTCAATGTCATGCGGTTGGTATTTTGGTTTTTCTGTATAAATATATGGATCCATCGATGCCCTTTATGGATTGAAATTGTCTAACTTGGTGCGGGTGGGGAGAATCGAACTCCCATCTCAAGTTTGGAAAACTTGCATACTAACCGCTGTACTACACCCGCAAGCTTTTACTATTGTAGCAGAAAGATGATATAATGTGAATACGCCCTGATAGCTCAGTTGGATAGAGCAGAGGACTTCTAAGCCTAAGGTCGTAGGTTCGAATCCTACTCGGGGCGCCACTTCATATAACTAATGGGGGGATATATGGACGCGAATAAAAAACCGCAAATGACGCGGGAAATGATGATTAGGCTATCTGGCTCCTTGAGAAGGTCAATTGATGGTTTTAAAGCGTATGGTTTGACTGGTAGATCTCTAAAAGCTAATCGTAAAGTGAATTCGGAACGCCAATATATTAAAAAATACCAATCCTCGGCAGTGGTTGGTGAAGTAGGGCAAATTAGTGCAAAGATTGGTGTGGTGTCTCGATTGAGGGGTGCTAATAGTCTTGATAATGCTGGTTTATCTGATGGGAATCGACGGGCTAACAGTTTACAAAATAACAACGCTCCGTCGGGTGTGGACAATTCTCGTCAATCGTTTAACGCTAATCGAACTACTTTTCGTGAACCACCTTCTCGCGGGTATAATCCGTTTGGATAAGAAAATAACCTCACTTCAATGTGAGGTTATTTTCTTGGAGGGCCAGGAGGGGCTCGAACCCTCGACACCCTGCTTAAGAGGCAGGTGCTCTAACCAGCTGAGCTACTGGCCCATAATTTCATTATACAACAATAAATAAAAATGTCTACCGTTTTATTGAAAATAATTTATCGGTGTGAACAAATTGTCGTAAAACTTGGGGCGAATGATGGGGTTCGAACCCACGGCCTCCGGAGCCACAATCCAGCGCTCTAACCAAACTGAGCTACATCCGCCATACCAAGCTTCTCAAATTATAGCACACACTATATCTGTACTCAAGATGGTAAAATTGCTATACTTAATGACAATGAGAGAACTAAATGGCTCAGAATTAGCTGGATTTATCAAGGAGCGCCAGGCGAAACAGGTGCGAGCTTTAAGGCAGGCTTGGTATATTAATCCTCGTTTGGCAATTGTTACTGATGTCGAAAATCCAGTTATTGAAACGTACATGCGTTTGAAACAGAGATATGGCGCTGATATTTTGATTGATGTGGAGATTTATCGAGTCCCTGCGGGCGGAGCTTTGGAGGTGATTCAAGAATTGAACAATCGAGACAACGTCCAAGGAATAATTCTGCAATTGCCGATTAGTAATTCTGATCAGACTGAGGAATTACTCGAGAGTATTCGAGAAGATAAAGACGTTGACGGTCTGCGTAAAAAGGCGATTTTTCAGGCGGCCACACCAACGGCTATTAGTTGGCTGCTGGCTGGATATGGCGTTGATTTGAAAAATAAAAAAGTTGCGATTGTCGGGCGAGGTCGTTTGGTTGGTGCGCCTCTTGAGAAAATGTGGTTGAAGTCTAGCGTTGATGTGACGGTTTTTGAAAAAGGTGACGATTTATCTCAATTGATAAATTACGATATTATCGTGTCAGCAACTGGAGTACCGGGGTTGATTAAAAGCCAGATGGTCAAGGCTAAAGCGGTTGTTGTTGACGCGGGAACTGCTTCGGAAAATGGAAAAATTGTTGGCGACGTATCCGAAGAGGCGCGTCAACGTAATGATGTAATTATTACACCAAAAAAAGGCGGAGTTGGTCCATTAACGGTTTCTGCGCTGTTTGATAATGTAATTACGGCTTGTCTAAAAATTGCGAATCAATCAAAAAATTAAGCAGCTTTTATGGCAGTTTTAACCTGTTCGACAACTTGGCGTGGCGTGAGGTTCGCTTTTACGATGTAGCTATGAATTCCTAATTTATTCAAATCGTGCGGAGCTTCTTCTTCGCCGAGGTTGGTGAGGACGATAACGGGAATAGTTTTTCCCCAATCTTTAGACCTAATTCGCTTCAAAGCCTCTGCGCCGTCCATTTCTGGCATTTGTAAATCTAGCAAAATAATATCTGGCTGAAACTTCTCGACTACTTCTATGCCAATTTGTCCGTTGGCGGCCAAGCGAACGTCAAACCCGTCCGATTCGAACTTCATTCGATACATCTGGCTGATGGTTGGGTCGTCTTCAATGATAGCGATTTTTATCATGCTTTAAGTATATCACATAAATTATGCTATAATTTTTGGCATGGAAAACTTTAGGAATGAACGATATGCTGCAGTGGGGGTGGGCGATTTTCTTAATGGAATTGATTGCAAGGCTAACGAAGCGCTGAGGGAGGAGATTATAAACCTTAGACGCGAGGGATGCAGGGTTAAAATTGGAGAAAAGACCGACCCTGCATATAATAATCCGGATAAAATTCATGACATATACAATTATCTGGAACAAGGCGATGCAAAGTTAAAAGAGGTTCGTAAATATTTTATTCATAAAAATCTAGCCACCGCGGCAATTGCGAATGTCTTAGATAAAACTCCTTTTGTGAAGATGGGCAAGTGGGGCGAAAAAATAGATTCATATCTGGAGGTTTTTCGCGACAAGTTATTGTATGGTAAAGATCAGACCGATTCGCAGCCGTGGCACAATCAGCGAGGTTCCGCACTGACGTTTTTGACAATTTCTGAAGCTGAGGATTTAAGTGTTTTTGATGAAAATGGCGAAATATTGTCAGAAGGTAAATATCCAACTATGAGTGGTCCGCTGGATGAGTCGGTATTTGATGAGAAGATTAATGGCTTACCGCTGACGGAAGTTATGGTTCAAGATAAAGTCAACAACGGTATGGATAAAGCGACGGCTACTGAAGAAGTAGAGAAGAGAATTAGTGAAGTCAGAGAGTTTATCCAGGCGCCGGTGACGGAGAAGTTTTCTAACGTCATTCGGCATTGTGCGGATTCGCTTGGTATTCGTGAGCGAGTGGAAACAGTGAATGGCCTATCGATTGATCATTTGAAGAAAGTGGCAGAAAAAGAGAATCGTTCAATTGACGATATGTTGGTGATGAGTTTTGGCTGCGGAACGGGACTGGCGACTTTGAAGATGCTGAAAAAACTTAAGGACGAAACGGGTGAGGCACCCACGGTTATCCTGCTAGATCAAGATCCGTTGTCTCTAGCGGCAGCGCAAAGCTTGGCTAAGAAATGGAATTTGGAAGATAAGATTGAAGTTCATTGCGAGCGATTATTCAGCAAGCTTGGCAAGCCTTTGAGTTTGGAGGGAGTTTTGGGCAATCGTAAGCTGGATATTGCGGAAGATTCTGGCTTGCGAGAATATTTGCCGGATGGCGTTTATAAGCAATTGACACGAGAATCATTGAAATTTTTACGAACCGGTGGACTAATGATCACTGGCAATATGAACGTAAATCGCCCACAAAAAGAATTTTTGCATGGACTGATGGGGTGGGTTCCAAAAGTTAGGATGCGTTCAATTAAAGAAGGCTTTAAATTGCTCCAAAAATCTGGCATACCAAAAGAATCTATTGAAGCTACAGTTACTGCGAGCGGCGTTTACACAGTTTTTGCGATTGAAACGTAGAATAAAATGCTATAATAAGCATTAGTATGATGGTACGAGCGTTAGTGCTAGGATTGGTTGCGTTGATGGCGCTAATTTTAGGCGTTCTTGTGCTTAAAAAGTCGAAGCGTCGTCATGATGCGAAGCATTGGTTTTTTCTGGTTTGTCTATGTTTGGCCGTGTGGTCAGCTGGACTTGAAGTGTTTTCTTTGGCGGACAATGGAGTAGTATTAGACACTGCGTCCAGGTGGTTTTATGTAGCTTCGGCTGTTTTTTGTCCTGCGTTGGCTATTTTCACTACAAAGTCGTTTCTTCCATCGACAAAATCAACGAAGAGCTTTATTTGCGCATCTAGTATATTGATAACGATTTTTTCGCTATACATTATTTTGGTGCCTGAATTTATTATTAATACATCAGAAATTGTCACGCCAGTAGATTTTTCTCGAATTCCGATTCACGCAGTCAACTATGTTATTTTTGCAACTTTTTTCTCAGTATTCTTCTTAATTTCTATGTGTTTTGGTCATATAGCGTGGCGCAAATCAGATCCCGTTCGACGCAAGCAAGTCGCGATTTACATGATTGGTCTGTTGATATGTAGCATTCCTGGCTTTGTAGTGGATCTGTTTCTTCCGGCGCTTGGTGATTATCGATATATATGGATTGGTCCAATTGCTACGATTATTTTCTTATTCGCAATTATGTATAGCATCGTCAGATACCGATTGATGGACGTAAAAATGGCGGTGGCCCGAAGTGTTTCGTACATGTTGCTATTAATTGCACTGGCTGTCGTCTACGTGATTTCCGCATATGTCATTTCAATTTTGGTTTTCCAACGCAGCCTGACGGTTGATAGTCACGTAAATCTTATGAATATGATTTTGGCTATGATTTTGGCGGTCGTATATCAACCAGTGAAGAAAATCTTTGATAAATTTACTGATAGGGTTTTTTATTACGGAGAGTATGACGCCGATACGTTTACGCGTGAGATTAGTAAAATATTAACCTATACGGCGGACCTGCAATTGCTAACTCGACGTGTTGGCAATTATATAGCGACTTCTCTTAAGGCGGAAAAAGTGGCGTTTTGTATTCCAGAAAAAGGAATATATGGTCGAGCGGGTCGGCGACGAATATCTGTTGTTGAGGAAGACGTTCACAGGATTATGGATTACTATTATAAGAATTGTAGTTTTCCGGAAGTTATTTTGGCAAATCAAGTAAAAGATCCAGAACTGAAGAAGCTTTTGGATATTCATCGCACGAAAATTGTTATGCCGCTGCTGCATCAAAATCAAGAAACGGGAATTCTATTTCTGGGCGAGCATAAGAGTTTGGGATATAGTTCTCGCGATATTGAAATGTTGGAATCGATTGCTGGGGAATTGGCGGTGTCGATTCGAAATTCTTTGTCATTGGAAGAGATTAATGAGTTGAATAAGAGTTTGCAGCGTAAAATCGACGAGGCGACGAAAGAATTGAGGTTCAGCAATCGACAACTTCAGCGACTGGACGAGGCGAAGAATGAGTTTATTTCTATGGCTTCACATCAATTAAGAACGCCGTTGACTAGTATTAAGGGTTATCTGGATATGATGCTAGAGGGCGATCTGGGGAAGATTACGCCGACGCAGCGTGCGGTTCTTAGAGAGGCGTTTTCTTCGAGTGAGCGTATGGTGAGACTGATTAATGATTTTCTTAATGTTTCTAGGCTTCAGACTGGCAAATTTAATATCGATAAGCAGAAGATAGACATTGCTCAAATTCTTCGGGATGAAGTTGCTTTGCTTAAGGTTGTGGCAGATCAGAGGTCTGTTGAAATGGACCTAAAGATTGATAAAAAAGTTCCATTTATTACGGCTGACTCTGAGAAGATTCGTCAAGTTATGCTGAATATGATCGACAATGCCATTTACTATTCAAATCCGCACAAAAAGGTAATAATTTCTCTAAAAAATAGTAATGGCGCGATTGAATTTACGGTGAAAGATTCGGGAATTGGCGTACCGAAATCAGAGCAAGCAAATCTGTTTGGCAAATTCTTCCGCGGCGCAAATGCCAGAAAAAAGCGACCAGACGGCACTGGCGTTGGCTTATTTTTGGCGAGGAAAGTTATCTTGTCGCACGACGGGGAAATGATCTTTGAATCAGAAGAAGGAAAAGGCAGTACTTTTGGGTTTAAATTACCAGTTCGTTAACGGAATAAACTTAATATTCCAGCAATAACGATAATTAAAGCAACTACAACGAGCATCGCCATGCCAATGGTGCGAATGAGCTTTTTTCGATCAAAAAACCATTGAGATAATTTGGAGCGATTCGTTGCTGTAATCCTTGTTACTTTTGGTCGCTGAGATATCGCGTCCATCCCAGAATATTTTTTATTGCGCTTTTTCTTCTGCTTTGTCATGGAAATATTATACATTAATAGATAACGGCGGAGAAGTGGCTGATTTGCTATAGACAATTCGACAATAATTTGTTATGATATCTGAAGTCGTGGCCTTATCGTCTAACGGTTAGGACACCAGGTTTTCATCCTGGCAATCCGGGTTCGATTCCCGGTAAGGTCACCATCAAAGGAATTATTATCCATCTGGACACGAAACAGCTCGTTTGCCTCTGGTAGCGGGCTGTTTTTGTAAGTTCCAAACTTTATTTCATCGTAAGTTGGAATTTTATTGAAGATAGAAGCGAAAAAGGCGGCTTCCCGCAGTGTATTACAGAGGTTAAGTAGTAGTTCGGGCGGGTGTTCCAAAATATATTTGGCGTAGTGTTGACAATTAAAACACTGCCACACCTGGCCAGACGACTCACATCTAGTCTGAGTGCTTAGATCTAATCTTAAGACCTAACATGTGGTAAAATAAGCGTATTATGTACGCTAGAGATATTGATATACCGTTTTACGATATAACTAAAAAACTTCGTCTCATAAAACCCGATCCAAAATATGCTCCTGTAACTATACAATGGATTAGCAAAGATGAAGTTACGAAGTATCTTGGAGCTGATTTTTCAAAAATGACAGTAGAAGACGAAGTTAAGCACCTCGAAAATATGGTTGATGACGATGACCGTTATAGCTGGATGATTGAGTTAGACGGTGAAATAGTTGGGAATATAGAGATTAATGAAATCAAAGATCTTAGCCAAAAATACGGTGTAAATACTGGTGCGTTCTGTACACTGATTGGGGACCCTAGTAATTGGGGGCGGGGTCTTGGTAGCTCCGCAAAGAAAGCTGCATCAAATTGGGCATTTTCCGAAGGAGGATTCGAGATGATTGAGGCAAAGGCATATGTACAGAACATCCGAAGTTGGAGTGCTCTTGAAAAGCTAGGATATCATTACGAAGGGATTGAAAGAGGCGATGTAAATGGCGCTCCGGTAGAGTGGAAGGTATATACTCTCAAAAAGAAGGACTGGGAAGAACTTAACTGGTCGTTGAAATAGACCTATGTTTAAGCGCGCAGATCAGCCTTATCTTGTTGACTTGCCGCGCCGTTCCAAAAACCGTTTGCACTCGGTCAAATAACTGTTTTGAGATAATGCCTTTGTGCTTGCCCTCGTGTATTTCGCTTAAGTAGCGAAAGTGCCCATAGTAAAACGGATTTGCCAGTATGTGCGCCACGCGTGCGCGCGAATGGGGTTTATTGCCAGTCGTTTTCTTGCCGCACACCCGCCCAGAAAACCCTTTACCTTTTTCTAGTAAAATTACGGCGGGGGAAATTACAAAAATATGCAAAGGGTTTTCCGGGCTGGAGCTACCTATTACTGACTAACATACTCAAGTGCCGCGATAAGTGTTCCGAAATACAATTCACCTTGAGGAACTAAGTTATTAGCCGCCGCGTCCCGGGTGATTTCTTTGAAATTATCTAGCGGGCGCCATTCGTACGAATCAACCTCGCCATCGACAAAGGTGAAGTTTTCATCGCCACTGAGCTGGTAAAGAAACACATTTACGATGTCTCGTGGGTCTTTCTCGATGATGCGAACAGCTTGCACAAAATGCAGCTTAGATTCATCAATCGTAAGCCCCATTTCCTCTTTAGTCTCTCGCACAGCTGCTTGCACTGGTGTTTCTCCGATATTGATATGCCCGCCTGCCGAAATATGAAACCAGCCTGGCTTATTGGGCTTTGTCAATGAACGCTTTTGTAGCAGTATGCTCACCCCGCCTTCGTCAATCTTCCAAAACCACACATGAGCGTTGCTCATGACTAGGCTTTTATCAGAGTTAAACTCTTCTTTGGGCGCGCCTTTGCCGTCTACAGGCGTGCCGTTGTTATTGTAAATTTGCCATAATTCGTTGTCGTGCATATATGGTATCCTCGCTATAACCTATTCTAGTATCTAGATACCAGTATACGTGATAGACGGGGTTGTTGTCTACTCTTAAGAAGTATGCTAGAATATGTGAATTAATAACCTATTTTTGCGCAAATAACTAATTGCTTATTGTGGCGAGCTTTTTTCATTGTCGCTTCGTAGTTTCTTTGGCGGCAGATTCATCGTCAGTTCGAGACATCATTTCAGAATAGGCTTCAAGTATATCGCTCTCCTTATATTTCGTTTTATGTGAGCGCTCGATTGCATACCAGATTGTTACGGGTATCAGCAGGGCGGTGTTTATGCAATATATCGTAATTGCAGCTTCTATGGACCCAACGATATTTATAAATACTCCCGTATAAAATAAAAAGAAAATAATTACAGTAGTTGATCCGAAAATAAAGAACAGGATTTTTGAAATAATATATTTATCTATTTCTGGCATAATATTTTATATTCTAGCATTAAGGAAATGGGTAGGCTAGTTTATGTGGTTATGTTGACCGTACGGATAGCTATCGGCTATAATAATGCTAATGGTAATTTTATATGGAATGTAATAATACGGGTGTTCTAGTTGCGCAGGCTGATAATATTACGAACCTTGATTTCAGACCGATCGCCATCAAGGCTACGAATGTAATCAAGAAGTATAAAGTTGGCAAGCAAATAATTAGAGCTATTGATGATGTTTCAGTAGACATTCACGAAGGTGAATTTGTGGCTCTTGTTGGTCCAAGCGGCAGCGGTAAAAGCACTTTACTGCATTTACTTGGTGGACTAGATAAGCCTACGTCTGGTGAGATTGTTGTAGGAGGGAAAAACGTTTCCAGTATGAATGACCGTCAACTGTCTAAGTTTCGCAACCAGACAATTGGATTTGTTTTCCAATCGTTTTATCTGCAGCCTTTTTTGACGTTGCGCCGTAATATTGAAGTCGCTTCAATGCCTCAGCGCATGAAGCAGGCGGAGCGCAAGCTACGTATTGAATCATTAGCTCGACAAGTTGGTCTGTATGATCGACTAAATCACCACCCTCACGAACTTTCCGGTGGGCAGATTCAGCGCGCTGCTATTGCTAGAGCCTTACTCAATAGACCGGCTATTATTCTGGCAGATGAGCCAACTGGCAATCTGGATTCTGCCAACAGTCGCGATATTATTAGTTTATTCCAGCAAATTCGAGAGCAATATCATGCAACGATTATTATTGCTACGCACGATAATGAAATTGCCGCCCAGGCTGATCGTGTCATTGCCCTAAAAGATGGGAGATTGTGTGATTAGGCTAGCCGATATAGTACTGTTGACTTATACAAAATTACGTGCTCGTAAAATACGTACACTTATTACGGTATTGTTGGCGAGTATGTTGTTCGGTGTCCTTATTTCAGCTTCCCTGATTGCTAATGGTCTCTTTCGTGGTATTGATTCGTTTCGTAAAGAGGGGTTGACTAGTCGCTATATCGTAAGTGTCACTAACGCACCATCAAATGTCGATGGGTTTTATAAGACTATTCGTGATCCTAATCTTATTGCCGAGGCGAAAAAACGCTATGAACTACTCGTTTCACAAAAAGCTACCGAGTCAAAGCGACTTAATCTGGGATATTCCTATATCAATGATCGACCGCCGTATTCACAGTCTGCTGACGGTACTGTCCAGCTATCTATTAATGACCAAAACGGTATTACCGCTCAATTACTAAAAGAGAAATATAGCGCCATGCCGGCTTTTGACGATGCAAAACTCTCTCGTTTAGCTAAGGGATATGGTGCTATTAAATTTTTTACTGAAGAATTTTATAGTGTCAAAAAAGGCTCAGCGCTAGTACCTCTTATTGACGGCAAAGAGTTATTCTTTGACACTTCGGATGAAGCGGAGGTGAATGCTAATTATGAAAATCCTCCTGTAAATAGCTCAAGTATTGTTATCGCACCACCTGAAATTACAGATAATATTATGCTTCCTGACAATGCTGGCTGGAAGCCTGACGGGTTGAGTTTACCTATAATCTTGCCGCAAAATGTTATTGAGCGTTTACTGAAGTTGGAAAAGTTGCCAGCAAGTGCGAGTGCTGAGGCTAAATTTGAACGCCTAAAAAATATTCGTGACAATATAACTAACTTGAGTTTTAAAATGTGTTACCGAAATAGTGTCTCACTGGAGCTGATACAGCAGGTCTTGCAGCAAAATAAAGAGATCACAGCAAATCAAAATAACAAGGATTATAAAAAGCCAAGCCTTTTGTATGGACTACCCAATCCTACAACATGTGAAAATGCTCCTGTAATAAGTGACAAACGTACGGCAGAGGAGAAGAAGCAAGCGGCAAACCAAAAGCTGTTTGATACAAGATTTGGTAAAGAAACAACCGCTGTAAGCAAATTTATTACTTTTAAAGTGGTTGGCATGTCTCCTGGCGATAGTGAAGTACTAAATCCAGAACAGAAACAGCAGCGCGAGAAGGCTCGCACTACTAACGATATGATTTCTGGAGTATTACGCACGGAAGGCGTTGGGCAGGTTATACCGCGCTCACTATACGATAAGCTACCTAATAAAGCCGATTATGCTGATTTATTTACATATGAGCCACTTTATATTATGGGCAATGAGGATAATAAACATCGTTTTGTTGAGTTTGCAAATGCCAGTGATGCGCAAAAGTTTATAGATGAGCAGGGCTGTACTGTCCAGTATGATAATTCTTGTAAGCCGATTGGTCGTTTATATCAATCTAATTTGGCATTTAGTAATAGCGTTGCTTTGGATGATATGCAGAATATATTTAAGCAGTGGTCGATCTATGCTATGCTGGTGGTTATAGTATTGGCTGCGCTTATTATGTGGATCACTATCAGTCGTACAATTGTAGATGATAGACATGAGACGGCGGTATTTCGTGCTATTGGCTTTAATCGTATTGATATCGTGTCGATATATATACTATATACGATAATTATATCTATATTAGTAGCTATGCTCGCTCTTGCTATCGGCTTTATCGGTGCGTATCTCCTGGATAAGCAATTTGCACCACAGCTTACGGCACAGGCGCAATATAGCTTTGGTTCTATTAATTCAAATAGAGTAATACGACTTATAGCCGTGGATATGCGACAGATAATCTTTATTGTAAGTACGTGTATTCTCACTGGATTGTTTAGTGCTATATTGCCATTAATACGCAACGTGCGTCGCAGTCCAATTCGAGACATACGAGAGTTTTAGTAGCTCTTTTACTACTATTACGTGTGCCTATGCGGGATACATCAGGACCTGTAGAATCGGGTAGCTCGTGAGAAGATCTGAGCCAAGTCTATAAACTGGCTCTTTTTTCCTGTCGAGGCACTATGTTGTTGAGCTGTATTTTGCAATGGTGCATGTTAGAGGTCAGCTGTTTTTTTGTTTCTTCTGAATTTGCTATAGTTGATTTTATTAAACGTATTCTCGATATTGAACAAGTACTATAAGTCTCCTTGGTGCCATTTTTCATCACTGTTATTTCGTGATATAATTTTAAAAATGAGTAATAATATATTTAAACGAACAAAAATATTAGCAACAATTGGGCCAGCAACGTTCAGCCAAGAAAAGGTTTACCAATTGTTGGAGGCCGGTGTTAATGGCATCCGTATGAACTTTAGCCACGGCGCTAATGAGGAGCGAATTGAGCAGATCGATTGGGTGCGCACAGCTAGTAAACAGTTGGGCAAGCCTGTCGCAATTCTACAAGATTTGCAAGGTCCGAAGATTCGCTTGGGCGTTTTGAAAGATAACATGCTGAATGTTAAGGTTGGCGATATGCTGGTCTTGGATTCAGAAATTACTGAGCATGACGGCAGCTTCAATTTGCCAGTGCAGTACAATTTGGCGGAGAAGATGAAAGTCGGTGAGCCACTTTACATGTTTGACGGCAAGATCAGGACGGTTGTACGAGAAATTGTTAGTCCAACTGCAATTCGTGTAGAAGTTCAGAACGACGGTTTTTTGATGAGCCGCAAGGGTCTGAATTTGCCAGATACAGATTTTGGTGGCGACATTCTTACTCAGAAAGATATTAACGATTTGGAGTGGGGCGCAAGCCAAGATTTTGATTATGTTGCATTGAGTTTTATTCAAAAAGCTGATGACATTATTGATTTGCGTCGTCGATTGACAGACCTGGGTTCGACAGCAAATATTATTGCCAAGATTGAGACTAAGTCTGCCGTTGATCCAGAGAATCTGGAGGAAATCGTTAAGACTAGTGACGGTATTATGGTCGCTCGCGGCGACTTGGCGGTGGAAGCTGGTGCGGAAATTGTCCCAGTTGTACAGCGTCGAATTATTGCCTTGTGTCGTAAATATTGCAAGCTAGTAATCGTTGCAACACAAATGATGGGCAGTATGGTTGATAATCCAGAGCCAAGTCGCGCTGAAGTAAGCGACGTTGCCAATGCTGTCATCCAAGGTGCTGACGTGGTTATGTTGTCTGATGAGACTGCCAATGGTAAATATCCTGTTGAAACCGTTCGCGCGATGCGCAAGACTATTATCTACACTCAAGAACACAGTGAAGTAATGTTGGTAGAAAAGGCTGAAATGCGTGAAAAAACTGACGCGATTTTAAGCTACACGGCAGCTCAATTGGCGAGGAGGATTAAGGCTCGAGCTATTATTGCGGAAACACACACTGGCGCTACTGCAATTAACGTTGCCGCATATCGTCCGAACTTACCAATTGTTTGCGTGACCGAAGAAGTGAAGACTGCGCAAAAGTTGGCGCTAAGGTACGCTTCTCGTCCATATGTTCGACCAAACGACCCAAATGCAGCAACTAAGCTAGCTGATGAGTTGAAACAAGAAGGCTATTTCGGCGCAGACCCAGTTACGGTTGTGCTTGTTAGTGGCCACAATCCAGAGCCAGGAAAAACTGACAATATCCAAGTCAAAACGTTGTCGTAAGGAGAATTTGGGTGGGCAGAAAATTTCCGAAGCAAACAATTCGCGACGTTGATCTACGTGGAAAAACTATTCTTCTGCGAGCAGATTATAATGTGCCACTAACAAAGCGTGGTCAGATTTCTGATGATCTAAGAATTCGCGCTTCGCTGCCCACACTCCGATATTTGCTGGAGCAGAATTGCAAGATTGTTATCATGTCTCATCTGGGGCGACCAAAAGGTAAGGATCTTAAGTTTAGCCTGAAAGTCGTCGCAGATCATCTATCCAAGTTGCTGAGTCGTCCGGTAGAATTGCTGGATGATTGCGTGGGCGAAGCTGTTCATCAAGCCATTCGCCGCGCGCCACGAGGCAGCATTCTTATGTTGGAGAATTTACGCTTTTATGACGAGGAGGAGGCTGATGATTTAACATTTGCCAAGTCAATTCAACGCGCTGTCCGAGCGGATTATTTTGTGCAGGACGGATTTGCGGTCGCACACAGGGCTCACGCTAGCACTCATGCGATTACG
>CALJRR010000075.1 GCA_937976315.1 uncultured Candidatus Saccharibacteria bacterium
TTTGGTTGCTGTGGCTGCCGGGCCATTTGCGGTGAGTAGGAGCGTTTTGGGATCGGATACGGATAGTAATTTTACGGCGATTCTAGCGGACATTGGTGGCGGCACGACGGATATTGCGGTTGTTAATGACGGCGGAGTCGAAGGCACAAAGATGTTTGCTATTGGTGGACGCAGTTTCACTAGAACTATTGCGGCTGACTTGGATTTAAGCTTCAAAGATGCAGAAAAGTTGAAGTTGAATATTGATAATGAGAATTTGAAGCCTAGCGTAAAGAAAAAAGTTGACGCGGCGATCGACAAGACTTTGGAAGTTTGGCTATCAGGCGTTGAACTGGCGCTGAGCGATTTTGATAATGTCGATTATTTGCCGAATAGGATTTTACTGTGCGGTGGCGGATCGAGCTTGCAGAAAATTACTGAAGCTCTGAAAACTCGACGCTGGCCAGAAGACCTGCCTTTTACTAAGAAACCTGTGGTTCAATATATCAATCCGAGTGATATTACAGGGATAATTGATGAAACTGGAGATATTAGCGATCACACATTTGTAACTGCAATGGGCTTGTTGCGAGTTGGATATGATACAATTATCGGTAGCCAAGACGGTAATAGTTTAGTTGAAAAAGTAAATAGGTTGTTAAAGATTTAAAATGAATAAAGACGTTATTTATATCGATGTAGAAGACGACATTACGACGATAATTAGTAAGATTAAGGCGTCGAAAGAGCGAATTATTGCGTTAGTTCCGCCTCGAAGAATTGGCGTTTTACAGAGTGCAGTCAATATTCGATTACTAGCTCGGGCGGCAACTTCGGCGGATAAGAGAATTGTATTAATCACGAATGATTCGGTTTTGGCTGGATTGGCGGCAACGGCGAAAATTCCTATTGCAAAAACACTTCAGAGCAAGCCAGAAATTGCGGAGATTCCAGCTCTGAAAGTTGATGACGATAATGATGTGATTGATGGCGGTAAGCTGGCGGTTGGAGATATGGCGGATTCCGCGAAAAGATCAAAGAAATCCGATGAAGACTCTGCCGTAGATAATGTTATAGCTGACGCAAACAAGAGAGAATCTAAGGGATTGGACTCTCTGAAAAAGATGGTTAAAAAACCAAAAGTCCCTGATTTTAATACATTTCGTAAAAAGTTCTTGTTAATTGGAGGCGGCGCCTTACTTTTCGTTGTATTTTTGGTTTGGGCAATTTGGTTTGCGCCACACGCTACGGTTATTATTTCAGCAAAGACGACCAGTGTGACAGTCAGTGATACCGTCAACTTGAGTGAAACAGCTTCTACAAATGCGAAATCTAATGTCATTAAGTCTGTGAAAAAGGAGCTAGCTAAAGAGGTTAGTGTTGAATTTTCTGCTACAGGCAAAAAGAATGTCGGAGAAAAAGCTACTGGGGTGGTTGTCTTCAGTAACTCGTCGTCAGGTAGTGTGACTATTTCAGCTGGTACAATTTTGAAAAATAGTGGACTATCTTATACTTTGAATTCTTCTGTGACTGTTCCGGGGGCTACGTTGGGCTGGAGTTGTCCAGGATATAAGTGTCCGGGATCTGCTTCTGGGGCTATTACCGCCAGTGAGGGTGGAGCTCAGTATAATGCAGCCACTGGCAGTATGAGTATTTCGGTTGATGACATTTCTGCGTCGCTGCGGTCTGCTACTAGTGGCGGTACCGATAAAACTGCGACGGTTGTGACGGCTAGTGATATAGAATCGGCAAAAAGCAAGCTGAGCGAAAAGAAGATTGATGGATTAAAAGAGCAATTGTTGTCATCGTTCGGCGATTCGGCAACGGTTATAACGGAAAGCTACGTTGAAAACCGATCAGATCCTAGCTCGAGCGTGGCTGTGGATGGTGAGGCGACTGGAGCTGTAACTCTAAAATCGACAATTACCGCCAGTGCATTGGCTATTGATAAGAATGAGTTAAAAAACTTTGTGGAAGCAAAGCTTAAAGAAGAGATTTCTGGTAAGAAGTCGCAGAGAATTTATGACAATGGAGTAAGCAAGATTGCGTTCTCGCAATTTTCTAAGGCGCATAATGCACAGACTGTGCGCTTAACTACGAACGGAAAGGTTGGCCCAGATATTAAAGAAGCGAACGTAAAGGATCAAGCCAAAGGCAAGAGTTACGGAGAGGTTCAGTCTGCTATTGAATCTATCGAAGGTGTTGAAGATGTCGATGTTAAATTCTCGCCATTCTGGGTTAAATCTGTTCCGAAAGATATCAATAAGATTAATGTCGAGTTTAAGATAAAAGATGTCAAGTAAAAACTTCTTAGCGCTAGATGTTGGATCTCGGCGAATTGGCTTGGCTATGGCGGATTCGCAAGTGAAAATTGCCGTGCCGTTTGGTTGGTTGGAGAATAATGAAAATATCGTCCAGGAAATAACAGAGCTAGTATTGAGGCACGATATTGATACGATCGTAGTGGGCTATCCACGAAATCAATCTGGCGAACCAACAAAGCAGACGGAATTTGTAGAAGAATTTGTTAAGCAATTTGAAGACATTGAGCTTGATACTGAGATTGTTTTTCAAGACGAATCTTTAACAAGTGTGCAGGCCGAGCAGAGATTGGGGAATAAAATTAAAGATAAGGGCGAGATTGATGCGGAGGCTGCTAGCATAATTTTGCAAGATTTTTTGGAGGAGAACTATGAAAATTCGTAAACGACGTATTTGGCTACTGGTGTTGTCAATAGTTGTGGCTATCGCTGGAATCGGCGCTCTCGGGGCAACGGTGTGGTATAAGCAGATGCTTTCTCCTGTCGACGTAAATAGTCAGCAAACCTTCAGAATTAATATTAAAGAAGGTATGGGATCTAGTGATATTGCCAAAACCTTAGAGGATAATAAAATTATCAAAAACTCTTTAGCATTTTCTATTTACACAAGACTCCATAACTCGGCAAGCAAGTTTAAGGCTGGCGTTTATTCTGTAAAAGCTTCACAATCTGTCGATGAAATAATTAATCATTTGACCAGCGGTAAAACTGATGAGATTGCTATAACATTTTATCCTGGATCGACTTTGAATAAAAAAATGAAGAATTCTGACGGCAGAGAAGTTGAATCCGTGTTGCTTAAGGCGGGATTCTCGGATGATCAGATAAAAAAGGCATTTGCCGCTAAGTATGACAGTCCAGTTTTTGCGGGTAGACCGGAAAATGCTGGGCTTGAAGGGTACATTTACGGTGAAACATTCTATATTTCCCCAGACGAAACTGCAGAACAGGTTTTGCAGCGCTCAATTGATCATCTGGAGAAAATTGTTAAGAAATATAATTTGGAGGAGAAATTTAAAGCTCGTGGGCTGACCTTATATCAAGGGATAACACTAGCGTCGATTATTCAGCGCGAATCGATTGGCTGTGGGTCTGGTGTGAAAACTTGCGAAGATCAGCGTAAGATTGCTAGTGTATTCTACAACCGCCTGAAAGCCAATATGCCGTTGGGTTCTGATGTAACATATCAATATATTGCTGACAAAACAGGGGTAGAGCGCTCGCCAAACCTTAAGTCGCCATATAATACACGTATTCAAAAAGGCTTAACTCCTGGACCAATCGCTTCGCCTAGTTTGAGTGCGTTGAATGCCGCCGCCGATCCGATAAACTCTGATTATCTATATTTCCTGAGTGGCGACGATGATATTACGTATTTCGCAAAGACCAACGAAGAGCACGAGGCTAATGTCAAAGCTCACTGTCAAAAGAAGTGCCAGATTTCTTGACAAAAACGCATTTTATAAAATTTATTGACTTTATTGTCAATGTTGTGTAAAATAGATATTAGATCATTTGTCTAATTTATCAACAGAGGTGAATTACGATAAATGACCTGCCAAAATTGTCGCTACGGATATAGCAAAACTAATGTAGAATAATAATAATCAATTAGGTCGACAACATATCCTGTTCTATTGCGAGAAGAAAGACAATTTGGTAGAGGTGCTAGCGGTAACGTTGGCACAAGGAGAACGATTATTCGTAACCATTTTACATCTCTTCGGAGTAAAAAACGTAAACTGCAATCATTTGCAATCTACGGTGGAATATTTTTATTGACTATATCATTTTTGGTCTATGGCAATAGTGGTAGTAACGTATCTGCTGAAAGATCAAAAACTTTGGCATCATCTGAAACTACTGGTGTTTCATCGGCATCTAAGTCTGCTAAGTCTAAAACAGCTTCAGTAGATGAATTAACGGCAGCTAATGCTGTAACTAACTTGGCGGAAACGGCGGAATTGCCTTCGGCCGGTGATTTACGCGAGTCTGAAACTTCACTAACAATTAAGAAGAATCTTTCTCAGAATGATGCAGAAGTTATAACAAAACCTGACATTGTTAAGCCAGACACTTCGGCTGCGCGTGGTATTTCGTCTTATGTAACCAAAGAGGGTGATACGATGGAGTCTATTGCTAAGAAATTTAAGATTTCATCTCAGACGCTTCGTTGGGCTAATAATACAACTTCGGACGCTGTAGAGCCGAATAAGACTCTAATTGTGCCTCTTGTTGACGGTGTTGTTTATACTGTTAAAGACGGCGATACTGCCCAATCTCTGGCGGAAAAGTATAAGACAAGTGCTGAACGTGTTGTTCTATACAATGATATCGATGACGGTGCCAAGCTGTCTACTGGCTCTAGGATTGTGTTGCCTGGTGGTGAACTTCCGGAAAATGAGCGACCTGGCTATGTTGCTCCGCGAAGTAGGTCTTATGGTAACCGATATTCTTCTTCGGCATCGTCTACTACTACGAGCGCGAGTCGAAGTTGGTTGACTGCTTCTGTCGGTAACCGCTATGCGGCTGGTAACTGTACTTGGTACGCGTATGAGCGTCGTATGCAGCTGAGTCGTCCGATTGGTAGCTTCTGGGGTAATGCTAACACTTGGGCTACAAGTGCTCGTGCCGCTGGATTCGTAGTTAATAATACGCCAGCACCTGGTGCCATATTCCAGACGACTGCCGGATATTATGGTCACGTTGGTATTGTTGAGCGAGTTGAAAACGGTGTGGTTTACGTTAGCGACATGAACTACGCAGGCTATGGAATCATTACTCACCGTACGCTCAACGGTGCAGGCGGCTATCTATATATCCACTAGAACTAGTTAATATTAGCATCTCCGCTATCTATCGGGGGTGCTTTTTGGTATACTAAGGATATGTTTGTAGATATTGCAAAAGTTTTAGTGCGCGCCGGTAGAGGCGGTAATGGTGTAGTCAGTTTTCGTCATGAGAAATACGTCGATAAAGGTGGTCCTGATGGCGGTGATGGCGGTCGTGGTGGTGATATTGTTTTTTTGGCGACGAAAGATCTTAATACGCTTTTGAATTTTCGATATAAGCCTGAGCTTAAGGCTGAAAAGGGAGGCGATGGCGGAAAACGTAATAAACGAGGAAAAAGTGGTGCGCCGCTAATTGTTAAGGTACCGATGGGTACCCTAGTGAAGCGCGACGGTGCGGTGATTGCGGATTTGACCGAAGATCAACAGCAGGCAGTGGTGGCTCGTGGTGGAGACGGTGGATTTGGAAATGCACACTTTACGTCTAGTACACGCCAAACGCCTAAAATTGCTGAACTTGGTGAGGCTGGCGAGGAATTTGAGGCAGAGTTGGAATTGAAATTATTGGCTGACGTTGGTTTGGTTGGCTTTCCGAACGCTGGTAAGTCGACGTTCCTGAGTGTGGTTTCTAATGCTCGCCCAGAGATTGCTAATTACGAATTTACGACTTTGACGCCCAATTTGGGAGTGGCCGATGTTGACGATGGGTCGATTTTGATCGCTGATATTCCGGGGTTGATTGAAGGTGCGTCAGAAGGTAAAGGTTTGGGCGATCAGTTTTTGCGTCATGTCGAACGAACGGCGGTGCTGCTTCATATGATTGATGTATATAGTGATGATCCAGCAGAGAAATATCAGGCAATTCGTCGCGAGCTGGAAAAATATTCCGAATCATTGGCGGAGCGTCCAGAAATAATAGCACTGACCAAATGTGAAGGCTTGGATGATGAGATTATTGCTATGCAGTCGACTGCCCTTCAAAAAGTAGCTAATGGCGCGCCGGTCGTGGCGATTTCTTCCCAGACGCACGACGGAGTGACTGAGCTTTTACGAATGTTGCGTGATGAAGTTGCTAAATATCGAGAGCGTGAAGCTGAGATTGTTGATGAAAAAGAGGAAGATTTGCCGACAATTTCGTTGGACGATCAGGTTATTTCTGATGCTTGGTCTGTAAGGCGAGTTTCTGATGCTGAATCTAATGAGACTGACGATGAAGATGAGAAGATTGAGTTTATTGTTACGGGCGCTAAGATTGAAAAATTTGCTCGTCGGACTAACTTTGATCAGTTTGAATCTGTTAATCGCTTGCGAGATATTATGCGAAAAATGGGAATTACTCACGAATTGTTGCGTCAGGGGGCGATTGGCGAAAGTTTGATTCAGATTGGCGAATCTGTGCCGTTTACATTGGTCGAGCAATAGATTTTTAATTGCGTAAATTAGCGTGAGCTTGATGATATAATATAAATATGGCGCAAACATTTTTCTTCTACGATCTTGAAACTAGCGGTCTTAATCCCAGGCAAGATCGAATTATGCAATTTGCCGGTCAGCGAACCGATATGGATTTGCAGCCGATTGGTGAACCGTATAATATTCTCGTGACACTAAATGACGATACACTGCCGAGCCCTGATGCGTTAATGGTGACGGGCATAACGCCTCAAAAAACTGTCGAAGAAGGCTATACTGAGGCTCAATTTGCGCGTATGCTCAGTGAGGAAATATTTACGCCTGATACGATTGCTGTTGGATTTAATAATATCCGTTTTGACGACGAGTTTATTCGTCATTTGTTTTGGCGAAATTTTTACGATCCATATGAGTGGACTTGGAAAGACGGTCGATCCAGATGGGATTTGTTGGATGTGGTGCGCTTAACCAGGGCGCTTCGACCTGAGGGAATTGAATGGCCGATTGATGATAAAGGTGAGCCGAGCAACCGCCTGGAGCTCATCACGAAAGCTAACGGGATAGAGCACGAGAACGCCCATGACGCGCTGGCGGACGTGACGGCGTTGATTGCTGTGACTAAATTGATTAAGCAGAATCAGCCGCAAATGTACGACTATTTACTGAAAATGCGCGATAAGAAATTGGTACAGAAACTGGTGAATGTCGATGATAAAAAACCTTTTGTTTATGCGAGTGGTCGTTATGATAAGGAATTCGCCAAAACGACCGTGGTATTTCCGCTAACTACGAGCCGAAATGGCGGTGTGATTGTTTATGATTTGCGTTATGATCCGACGCCGTTTGTTGATCTGAGCGTTGAGGAGTTGTCGGCGAAAATATTTGCAACATGGGAAGAAAGGCAAGCTGAAGATTTCGTTAAATTGCCAGTTAAGGAATTACAATATAATCGTTGCCCGGCAGTTTCGCCACTTGGCGTGTTGACTCAGGGTGATGGCTGGAAGAAGATTTCTCTGGATGCGGGAACTGTACAGAAGCATCAAGATATTTTACTTTCTCATCCGGATTTTGCCGAAAGGCTGCGTAGTATATTTGAGAATAGGCCAGAGTTTAAGAAAATGACCGATCCAGAAGCGCAATTATACGATGGTTTTTTGGATAATAGTGATCGAGTTCGCGTTGAAGCTGTGCGTAATGCTGATGAGCGCGAGTTGGCTGATTTTCATCCGGAATTTCAGGATGAGCGATTATCACCACTATTGTTGCATTATAAAGCGCGAAGTTTTCCTAATTTGCTTAGTGAAGATGAACTGCGACAATGGGAAGAATGGCGCAATGAGCATTTACAGGTGCAACTGCCGCAATTTATGAAATCTCTGCAACGATTAGCACCTAGCGCGACTGACGAACAGCAGTTTATTTTGCAAGAATTGCAGTTATGGCTGGAGTCGGTTTTACCTTCTGTTAACTCCTGAAATGCGGTTATGTTAAAATTGAAGCAATCAATAAATTGGGGGAGGGACCAATGTCATGTAATATGCCAGAATAGGTATAAACTATTCGTATATAACAAAAACAAATTGGGAGGAAAAAATGTTATATAAAAACAAAATAAAAGTACAAAACATATTAAAGAGCATAGTAGCTTTGATGCTTATGCTCACGCTGTCTTTATCTACGGCTCTGTCGCCACTGGCTAAAGCAGAAGAAGCAAGGTACACGTGGAAAAATTTAACGTCAGTGCCAGGTTATAGAATAGGAAGTATTTATATTAGCCCAGACGGCTCGAAACTTTTTGCCATGGAGCGGGATGCTGCTCATAACACAACAGACTTATGGATGTCTGCGGATGATGGGACTACTTGGAGAAAAATATTTTCGAAGCAG
>CALJRR010000076.1 GCA_937976315.1 uncultured Candidatus Saccharibacteria bacterium
TGGTTAACAGCCAACCGCTCTACCACTGAGCTATGCCGGAATATGTCTTGTATTATAGCGAGTTTTTGAATAGTTGTAAAGTTACTGACGGACAATTTCCAATGCTTTTTTTAAAATCTCCACTTCCGAGCGTGATTTTTCGTCGTCTTCGGCTTCTCTCTTCTTAATTTCTTTCGCTAAATTCTGCCACCAAACTTCTTTTTTCTCACTGCTCAGCGTCAAAGACCTAACTTCGCCGTCCTGCTTCTCCAAAAATCCCGCAGCCACCAAATTATCAACATGTTTTGCCACCGTCGACACCGATTTATAGCCCAAGGCGCGCATAATTTCCCGAAGCGTCGGACTATAGCCATTGCCCTTTATAAATCCATCGATAAAATCCAGCATTATTTTTTGCTTTTTCGTCAGTTTCATATCTAAAGTATACACCATACGCTATACTTAAAATATGGCAAAAAAATACATTAACGACGTTCGAATCTGGCTATTGGCTATTATTATTTTTGGCGGCGGCTTTGCCCTGCATCCCAGTGTCGGCTTATCAATTCTGGATTTCCCGTCATTGCGCGTAGGATTATATCAAATCGTCGCCGTAAGCCTACTGCTATTTTCCTTGCCATTACTACTTAAAAAACGCCAAGAACTACTGAAAAACCGATGGCTAATCGGCGGATTTTTGGCAATTTTTATCGCCATTGTCGTCGGCGTATTTTTCGCAGAAGCACGCCTGCGCACCGCGTTATATTCATTATCGCTATTATTCTTACTCACCGTCGGATTATCCGCTGGCTTAATTTATAGTGAATTGTCAAAATCAGAAAAACGTAAACTCATCAGCGTCGGACTGTGGAGCGGGCTGGTTTTTGGGATTTTAGCGATTATTCAGCTTATCGTCGCCACTTTTGAGCCAACGGGATTTGGCACGCTTTGCGCTGGTTGTAAAGCCAACGTTTTTGGATTTCCACGAATCAACTTATTCGCCGCCGAACCACAATTCTTCGCCAATTCTCTACTTCCAGTATTTTTCATTGCGCTCTTTCAATCAAAATCTCGCCTAGCCAAATTTAGCCTATTTTTCACAACTCTTGCCATATCTTTAACATTTTCCCGTGGCGGATTTTTGGCAATTTTTATCGCCATAATAGCCTTATTTATAATCGCTTTCGTAAAACGAATTGACGCATCTTTGATTCGTAAAAAACTTCCAATCATCTTCACTGGATTACTATTCGGATTCGTCTTATTATTCTCGTCAGCCAACATTAGATACGCCAACACGCCCTTCATCGCACACAATACCTTCGTCAGTATGGTCGATCAATTATCTCTCGGTAAAATTAAGATTCCGCAAAAATCCATCGTCAAAAATCTGTCGCCAAAACCCGCCGAAAACATTCCACCAAGCAACAATTCTTTCCAGCCTGCCGGTTTCGTTGAAGCTTCCGCCAACGACAGACTTAGCGCCAGTGACTTAGCCATAAAATCTTGGCTGTCATCGCCACGAACATTCTTCTTCGGCGTCGGACTCGGTAACCTCGGTAATTTCATCCAAAAACACCTTCATATAAACGTCCCAGCGGACCAAACAGTCTACGTTTTTTACATATTATTACTTAGCGGCTTAGGAATTGTTGGATTATTTACTCTTCTAATTGCTCCGTTGATAATCATATTTTTCGCCATAAAAAATGTCCGTAAAGTCAAAGCTCAATTTATCTTGTCGCTAACCATCGCGATGTTTATACATTTTTGGTTTTTTGGCAGTTTTATAAATACGATTCATTGTTTTGCTATAATCGGCATATTTTTGTATAATTACCCCAGAGATTATGCGGAAAAAGTCTGATTTTTACTTCAAAATTGTTCTGGTCGTTCTTGATATCTTAGCTTTATTGAGCGCATTTACTATTGCCTATATTTTGCGAATTTCCCTGGATTCTAGACCATTCCATATCAGCATTAATGCCATAGATTTTATTACCTCAATTTTTATGACGTTGCCGTTATGGATTGTAATGTTCTATTTCTTTGGCTTATACGACCGAGAGATTTACACGCACCCATTGCGAAACTTTGGACGAATACTTTTGGCATCAATCACTGGAATTATGATTATGATTTCCGTGACATTCTTTACCAACACTCCGTTATTCCCAGCCAAGCTTGTCGCGGTTTACGCCACTGGAATTGGCTTTGTTCTACTAATGATTTTCCGCAGCGCCGCCAATATTGTTCGTCTGAAGCTATTAAAACGCGGTTTAGGAGCTCGCCGTGTTGTATTAATTGGCAATTGTGATTTAACTCACGTTCTAGCTGATTTTATAGAGACCAATCCGTTAACTGGCTTTAAGATTAGCGGAATTGTTGCGCAAACTCAATTCGTTCCTATTGAATTAAAAAAGCTTCGACGCTCGTCATTAGAATCGGCGCTCACCAGAGATAAAATTGACGTCATCATCCAAACCGACTCAAAAAACGTTAGCGAACATTATCAAATTGCCCAGAAACATTATCTGGATTTTTATCAAGCGCCAGAATTCGACGGAATTATGACTACCAAGCACACTATTGATATCATCGACTCCGTGCCGCTAATTCACACTCACCCAACACCGCTAATGGGCTATGGGCGAATTGTTAAGCGAATTATGGACATTATCGGTGGGACAATTGGGATTGTCATCGCCTCGCCAATTATGCTTTTGGTGGCAATTGCCGTAAAAATCAGCGACCCAGCAGGACCGATTTTAATGCACGGCAAACAACAGAAACGTCTCACTCGCTACAATCGACCGTTTAAGGTCTACAAATTCCGCTCGCATTACGCAAAGTTTGACGGCAAAACTGACGAAGAAGTCTTTCGAATGGTCGGTAAACCTGAACTAATTGAAGAATACCGTAAAAACGGCGACAAACTTGATCATGATTTTCGCGTGACGCCAGTTGGTCGGTTTATTCGTCGCTTTAGCCTTGATGAATTGCCACAATTATTCAACGTCGTTAAGGGAGATATCAGCCTAGTCGGACCGCGAGCGCTGGTACCACACGAATTAAGCGCCTACGACAAAAAACACGTTTTATTAGCGGTCAAATCAGGACTAACTGGACTGGCTGTAGTTTCTGGTCGACGCAGCATCAGCTTTGAAGAACGACGACGAATTGACTTATATTATGTCCAGAACTGGAGTATCTGGCTAGATATCACGATTTTATTAAAAACCTGCTTGGTCATTTTCCAGAAAGATAATTAATGAGTAAGCCAAAAATTGCCATAGTTCACGATTGGATTTACGGCGGCGGAGCCGAAAAAGTCGTTTTGGAAATTCACAAATTGTACCCAGATGCGCCAATTTACACTTCTTTTTGTAGCGATGAATGGCGAGAAAGATTAGACAATAAAGTCATTACTGGCTATTTACAGCGATGGCCATTTTCAAAAATCCGACGATTATTGCCACTTCTTAGACAGTGGTGGTTCGCTAAGCTTGATCTTAGCGAATTTGATATTATCATCTCCAGCTCGGGAAATGGCGAGGCAAAATTCGTCCGCAAATCCAGACCAGATCAACTTCATATTTGCTATTGCCACACGCCAACACATTTTTATTGGCGACATTACGACGAATATATTAAACGACCAAGTTTTCGCCCACAATGGCTGGCGCGCCTAGGCTTAAAAACCCTAGTCCGACCACTGAAAAAACGAGATTTCAATGCCGCTCAGCAAGTTGATGTTTTTATCGCCAATTCTACGGGAATTCAGGCTGATATTGAAGAGTTTTACCAGCGAAAAAGTACGGTTATTTTTCCGCCAATTGACGTGTCGAGTTTTTCGCCACTTGCTAAAAATCGCAAGCAAACGTCCATCCCAAAGAAACCTCGCTGCCTGATTTGGGGGCGAATTGTACCAATGAAACGGCTTGATATTGCTATTAAAGCTTGTCAGAAACTTGGCTGGCAATTAAATATTATTGGAAAAGGTCCAGACGTTGATAGCCTAAAAAATATCGCCGATAAACATACTAATTTCTTAGGATTCGTCGATAATGCCACACGAGAAAAATATATTAAAAAAGCAGATTTGTTTATTTTTTGTTCGCACGAAGATTTCGGAATTGCGCCAGTTGAAGCGTTGGCATCTGGTATTCCAGTGGTTGCGTATGAAGCTGGCGGCGCACTTGATTATATAAAACCCGAAAAAAACGGCTGGTTCTTTTCCGAGCAAACAGATTCTTCATTGATAGAAACCCTAGAGAAACTTCCTGGTAAAAAAGTTTCACCAACAAAAATCTCAGCCACGGCAAACGAATTTTCAGCCGCAATTTTCCATAAAGCGATAAAAAATATAGTTGATAAATCATGGAAGGAACATTATCGTGAAAATCGTAATTGACGCCCGAACATTAAGGACTAGCACTGGTCGGTACATCGAACGGCTGATTCATTATTTGCAGAAAATTGATAATAAAAACGATTATGTTATTCTGCTCAAGCCAAAAGATTTTGATAGTTGGCAGCCAAGCAACCCGCACTTTAAAAAAGTCATTTGTCCATATAAAGAATATACTTTCGACGAGCAAATCGGCTTTAAAAAACAACTTGAAAGCCTCCATCCAAACTTAGTTCATTTTGCGATGGTTCAGCAGCCTGTTTGGTATAATTCCAGCCCAGTTGTTACTACAATGCAAGATTTAACCACTGTTCGCTTCAAAAATCCTGATAAAAATCCTGTCGTTTTCTGGATTAAGCAGCAAATTTACAAATGGGTCAATAAAAAAGTTGCCAGAAAATCTTCGCATATCATCACAATTTCTAACTTCGTAAAAAATGATTTGATTAAATTCACCGGCGTAAATCCAGAGAAAATTACTGTAACTTTGGAATCTGCAGATGAATTACCAAAAGGCAACGAACCTGTTGACGAGTTAATTGGCAAAAAATTCATTATGTATATCGGTAGACCAACACCACATAAAAACCTTCGACGGCTAATTGACGCTTTTGCCTTATTGCAGAAAAAATATCCAGATTTAACACTGGCTTTGGCTGGTAAAAAAGACAGTAATTACGCTCGCCACGAGACATATGTAAATGAGCGTGGAATTAAAAACGTCGTGTTTACCGGCTTTATATCAGACGAGCAATTGCGCTGGATGTATGAAAATACGTCAGTTTATTGCTTCCCTTCGCTTAGCGAAGGATTTGGTTTACCAGGACTAGAGGCAATGCTACACGGCGCGCCAGTCGCTTCGAGCACGGCTACCTGCTTGCCAGAAACCCACGGCGATGCCGCTCACTATTTTGATCCTTTCAGCGTCAAGGATATAGCAAAATCAATTGACGACATCTTATCTGACGACAAATTACGCAATGAACTCGTTAAAAAAGGCAAGAAACACGTTAAGACATTTTCATGGCAGCGCATGGCCGAGCAAACCTTGGCTGTATATGAAAAATATGGTCGGAAAAGCTGAGATTAGCTTTCCTGTCCAGTAGCTTGATTAATTCGAGTAGACGAGTCTGCTTTATTTGAGCCGCCAACTCCATAGACCATTTCAATGTTGTACTTTTCGCAAACATCACGTTCTGGAACGACTTCCGGTGCCGATCTATCGCCACCATTTGCAAACACCAATTGACATCCCGGATATTGCCGAGCGATCATCTCTAAAGTTTCCGTAACCGGAGGATTCTCATCAATAGAAAGCATTACCTGATCCACGCCCTTTAATGCCCGCATTAAGCGAAGTCGATTCTCTTCATTAAGGATAATTTTTCCTTTTTTTAGCAATTGCTGTTTGTCGTTATTTACCACTACAATCAAATAATCACCCATTTTTGCAGCTGCTTCAATCATATCTAAATGCCCACCGTGTAATGGATTAAAATAGCCGCTAACAATTACAACTTTCATAATATCCTCCTCTATAACTTCTCTATTATACCTGATATACTATACTTATGACAAAGATGCTAGTCACGGGAGGCGCGGGATTCATTGGCTCGAATTTTGTGCATTACACCGTAAAACACAAGCCAGAATATGAAGTTACTGTTATTGACAAATTAACCTACGCCGGAAATCGTGCTAATTTGGAAACTGTAGCTGACCAAATTACATTCGTAGAGGGCGATATTTGTGACGCCGAATTAATAGACAAATTAGTCGCTGAAAATGACATAGTCGTACATTTCGCCGCCGAAAGCCACAATGATAATTCTCTACGTAATCCATGGCCATTTGTTGAAACAAATATAATTGGTACATATACCATCCTAGAGGCTATTCGAAAACATAACAAGAGGCTACATCACATCTCAACTGATGAGGTTTTTGGTGACCTAGAGCTTGATGATCCAAATCGCTTCACAGAGGACACTCCATACAAACCTTCCAGTCCCTACTCTAGTACTACAGCTTCCAGTGACATGCTAGTTCGTGCCTGGATCCGTAGTTTTGGTATTAAAGCAACTAT
>CALJRR010000077.1 GCA_937976315.1 uncultured Candidatus Saccharibacteria bacterium
ACAAATCGTTCAGAATTGCCACCCAAATATTGCAACGAATACGCCATACCGGCCGCCTGGCTCAGACCACAACCCAGAGGACCGCTAGTTGTTTCAATTCCCGCCAGACTGTCGCGTTCCGGATGACCTTGAAGCTTGGAGCCAAATTTTCGCAAATTAACCAGCTCTTTTTTATCGAAAAATCCTCGCTCCGCCAGTGTCGCATATAAAAGTGGCGCATAATGACCGTTGCTCATCACGAAAATATCCCGATCTTCCCAATTAGGATTCTCAGGATCTAATTGCATGGCGTGAAAATACAAAACCGCCATAACGTCAGCGAACCCCAAACAACCAGCCGAATGACCCGAGCCAGCCGCCGATAATTCGCGAATAACAGACTTTCGTAATTGTTGCGATATTTTCTTCAATTTCGCTATTTGATCGACATTCATTAAAGCACGCTCGTTTTATTAATCTCCTGTTGCAATCTGGAGAAAATGGTGCGCGGATCTGACGATTTCTGAATAACGCCACCAACATTCAGAACGTTAACGCCGCCCTGAACCAAACTGTACGCATTGTCCACCGCCACTCCACCGTCCCAGCCGATTTCAACATTTGGATTAATAGCCTTAATAAGTCGTATTTTTTCTAGTTGCATCAAACTAGCAGTTCCGCCAAATCGCCCCAGTTCACCGCTAAAAATCATCACATGATCTGCTATTTTTATCAATTCCTCAACCGTTCGCGGAACTGTCGGTTTTAATAGTGCCAGCCCCGCCATAATCCCAGCTTGACGAATCTGCATAAGCGCAGTCTTCACATCTCCCGTCGCCTCTGCGTGAATAATAATCATATGTGGTCTTAAGGCAATCAACTTCGGAACATATTCAGCAACATCATTAACCATTGCATGAATATCAATCATCCAACCCTCCGGCGCCCATAATTCTGGAATTCCAACCGTCAACGTCGGAGCAAATTCTCCATCAGAAATATCAATATGCACACGCTCAACAAGACCAGTTATTTTATTAACCTGCTCTTTGTATTGTTCGGCATTTTCCGCCAAAATTGCTGGTGCAATTACAGAATTACTCATGACAATTCATCCAATTGCGCATTACGCCTGTTAAATCGCGGGGCATTCGCGTAAGGAGTGTTCAGCCACGTTTCCACAATTCCTTTCCACGCCGATTCGTTGTCTTCCAAAACTCGCGCTGGCAAACACAGAACATTCGAGTCGTTATCTTGGCGCGTCATCTTTGCCTCGAAAGCATCCCAAATCACGCTGGCACGAATTCCTTTGAATCGGTTCGCCGCCATACACATTCCTTGTCCACCGCCGCAAATTAATATCGCGCGCGGATCTTTGCTATCATCGCCAATAACCTTCAACGCCGCCGCCTGCGCGAATTGCGGAAAATCGTCATCAGGATTTAATTCTACACCGCCGACGTCTTGAACGTCATAGCCATTTTTAACCAAATAGGCAAAAACTTTTTCCTTCAACATAAAACCGCGATGATCAGATCCGAGGTAGATTTTCATAATTTTAGTATAAGCGTTTTCGGTGATTTTTGCAAGGAAAAGTTAGGTATTTTATCAGAGGTAGAATGTAGATATTTGACAAAAAGTATTGACATTTTGTGGCTGGTATGATATAAATAGATTAACTTTCGCTCAGAGTTTTGCCTTAGGGCGGAAGTCGCCCTTTAGCTTTGAGCTTCGCCTTTTGAGAGGAGGTGAAAAAATGAGATACAGATTCTCTTTTGATATGCCGATGGCTGCGGTAGTAGCGTTTTGGGCGATTATTTTCATCCTAAGCGCCTGGGGGGGTAGCATTTGCGACCGGATCTCTGCACAGCTCCTTTACCTTCATCCCCGCTCTGTCGTTCCGACAAAGCGCTGGGGTTCTGGCCCTCATCTTCCTGCTGTACGTCCAGCTGCGAGCAAGAAGGATTAACAAGGACGATAATGGGCGTTAACCGCCCGCACGAAAATAGCTCGCTGAAAACTAATTCAATCTGAGTTGAGACGCAATTTCCGCGTTTCCTGGGTTGAATTATCCAGTTTCAGCTTGAGCACGTTTTCGGCGGGCTATTTTCATAGGAAATTATGTGTAGTTATTCGCTACGGCTAAGATAGTATCCAACATCTGCTACCAACTCGACCAAGCGATTAGAATAGCCCCACTCATTGTCATACCAGACCATAACCTTGATCAGATTACCACCAACTACCTTCGTCAACGGAAGATCGACAATCCCAGAATATGAATTGCCGATAAAATCACGGCTCACCAAAGGCTCCTCAGAAACACCCAAAATGCCTTGATAAAAATTACTATGGGCGGCTTTTTTGAACGCGTCATTTACCTGTTCGACAGTCACATCTTTCCTGAGGAGAGCCGTCACGTCACTAAGCGACACCACTGGAGTCGGTACGCGCACGCTGAGTCCGTCAAATTTTCCGGTTAATTGCGGTAAGGTTTTAGTTACAGCAATTGCAGCGCCTGTCGTAGTCGGGATAATGTTTTCGGCGGCGTTGCGACCTTCCCTAAGATCCTTGGATGGCGCATCCTGAAGCTTTTGACTAGCCGTATAACTATGCACCGTCGTTAGCATTGACTTTTCAACACCAAATTCCGCGTCCAAAATCGCCATAACCGCGCCCAGAGAATTGGTCGTGCAGCTAGCATTAGACACGATTGGTGTCGCGTTTTTTACCTTGGCATCGTTAGCTCCCAGAAGAATCGGATCGGCTCACTCAGACTTCGTCGGGCCACGGATAACCAC
>CALJRR010000078.1 GCA_937976315.1 uncultured Candidatus Saccharibacteria bacterium
CATTATTGATGTGCCAAAGGTTTCTGAGCAGGAATTGAAGGCGATGATGAAATATCAAATTGACCAATATATTCCAATGTCTTTGGATGAGGCAGAAGTTGACTGGGCTTTATTGGGTGATAGTTTGCGCGCACAGAATCAGTATGAGATTTTACTGACAAGTACAGCGAAGTCTTACGCGGAAGAGCGTTTGGAGCTTGTTGAAAATCTTGGTTTCAATGTAATTGCTGAGGAGCCGAACGCTATTGCTATGGTTCGTTCCTTGTCGGCTACCGATTCTCAGGATGCACGTTTAATTATCAATATGGGTGAAAATTCAACAGATTTGGCGGTTGTCTACAACGGAGCACCGCGGCTTATTCGTATGATTCCAACTGGGCTTTCGTCTTTGGTTCGATCGGCGGTTCAGAATCTTAGCGTCCAGGAAGATCAAGCACGTCAATTTATTTTGAAATTTGGTTTGGCGCCGGATAAATTGGATGGTCAAGTGTTAAGGGCAATTGATTCAACTCTCGATAATTTTTCTTCAGAGCTAGTGAAATCTATAAAGTTTTTCCAAACTCGATATCCAAGCGTAGCGGTTTCTGGAATCCTGTTATCAGGATTTGGCTCAGCTATTCCGCAACTTGATGGATATGTGATGAATAAAACTGGAGTCCAGTCAATTACCGCAGATCCGTGGCAGCGCGTTCAAGTTTCTCAGTCGGATCAACAGCAATTAGCACCGATTGCCTCAGAATTCGCTATTGCCGTAGGGTTGGCACAAAGGAGTAATATATCATGATTGAGATAAATCTTCTCCCAAACGTTAAGCGCGAGCTATTGAAGACTCGAGCTATGCGTAATCGGGTTATTTCGATATCGTTCTTAGTGGGCGGTGCTTCGATTGCGGCAGTAGTTGTTTTGGCGTTGATTTTGGGTAGTCAAATTGCGGCCGAGGCGGTTCAGAGTGGAGTTATTAAAGATAGAAGCGATAAATTGATGGCGGTCGAGGATCTTAATAAGGTTGTAACGATTCAACATCAGTTAACAAAGATCAATGAACAACATTCTGGAAAGAAGATTAATTCAAGAGTCTTTGATGTTGTAACGGCGGTTAATCCGGTTGCACCAAATAATGTTAGTTTTTCGGATATAAAAGTCAATCCTGAGTCAAAAACTATTACTCTGGAGGGCAGTGCAGTTAATGGCTATAGTGCATTGGAGACCTTAAAGAAAACCATCTTAAATACGAAGGTTCAGACTACTGACGGCGATAAAAGCTCCGAGGTTAGTCTGACTAAGGAAATAAAAGATGGCGATACTAGTTTTGGAGAGAACTCAGAAGGTAAAAAAGTGTTGCAATTCTCGTTCTCGTTTGAATACGCAGAAGAACTACTAGCGCCTGCAAACAATGGCACAGTTTCCGTATTGACGCCGACTGGTAAGGTTGATGTGACAGATTCACGTCAGGGAATTCCGGATAGCTTGTTTAAGAGTAACTCGAAAAAACAGGAGAAGAAATAATGGCGACCGATAATAAAGAAGTTGCAATACGCAAGCGTCAACAGATTGATTCGTCAAAAAAGACAATGTTTATTTTCGTGGCTTCTGCGGCATTTTTGGCGGGAATTGCGCTTGTTGTGAGTATATTTTTGGTGCAGCAAATTGTATTTCATTCGAAGATTCTTCTGGAGAAGCAAAATACGATTTCTCGCTTAGATAAAAACTTGTCATCAGTTGATGAGTTGAAGAAGAATATCCGAGTTTTAGACACAAATACTGCGCTTAACTCTATAAAATCAAGCAGCGAAAGTAACGCTCTTCAGACGATACTGGATGCATTGCCAGATAATGCGAACGCCGACGCTCTTGGTGCTTCGTTGAAGAACAAATTTATCGACACGACTACTGGTGTGACTATTCAAAATCTGACCGTTGCTCAATCTGGATCTGATAGTGAAAGTTCTGAGTCAACATCTGAAAATGCCATATCATTTACTATGGAAGTGAGCGGTCCAGCTGAAAAATTGAAAGAATTGTTGACTAAGTTAGAGGCGTCTATTCGAGTCATTGATCTAAAAACCGTGGAAATCCAGCGAAATGAGGATAGATTGAGCTTGGTGGTCCGGGGTGTCGCTTATTACGAGCCAGCACAAACAATACAATTAGAGAATAAGGTGGTTAAGCCATGAAGAAAACAGATATAGCAATGGTAGTATTGATCGCGGGTGTGGGTGTGGCAATCGGCTATATTGTCGCCTCTAATATCTCGTTCTTAAAAGTCCCAGAATCTGGTACAAAAGTACAGACTATTCGAGAAATATCACCTGACGTCGAAAAACCAAACCCAGCGATTTTTAATAATAATGCGATAAATCCAACTGTTGAAATATTCGTAGGTCAAGATGCAGCCAAATAGAGAAGGGGTGTAAATGGCTTTACTGACGGACGACATCCAAGATAAGTTGATCGAGCTGCTCGTAAACGAGGGGCTTATTGAGAAGTCTGTCATTGATGATGCCTTAAAGCGCGCCTCTGAGAGTGGCAAGCCGTTATTTAGTTTGCTTAGCGAAGAGGGACTACTTGACAATGAACTATTAGTTCATGGTGTGGCTCAAGTTTTGGGCGTGCCGTATGTCAATCTGTCGAATAGCGTTATTAGTCAGGATATTTTATCGCTATTGCCGTCCGATGTTGCTGAGAGATTTATGGCTGTGCCTCTGGCCGAAGTTCAGAATCGACTAGCAGTAGCGATGATCGACGCAAATAATGTTCAAGCGGTGGACTATTTGTCGAATCGCATCCAGCGCCCGATAAAAGTATTTATGGCTTCAGAAGAGAGTGTCCGCCATGTCTTAGATCAATATAAGACTGACTTGTCATCTGTTAATGTGGCTGCACAGGCTTCGCAGGAAGAGTCTTTGTCTGAGGCTGGCAATATTAAAACGATTGTCCAAGATTCGCCGATATCACGAGCGTTGTCGACAATTTTGGAATACGCGGTAAAAAGTCACGCGTCCGACGTGCATATTGAGCCATTAGAAAAAGCTCTGAAGATTCGCTGCCGAGTTGATGGTGTTTTGCGTGAAATAATGCAGCTCCCAAAGAGTATTGAGCCGGCGTTAGTCAGTCGTATTAAGATTCTTTCCAATCTGAAAATTGATGAGCATCGCATTCCTCAGGATGGTCAATTCGCGGTTAACGTTGCAGGCAAGGAGGTTGATCTTCGTATTGCTATCTCTCCTGTCGTTTGGGGCGAGCAAGTGGTTATTCGTCTGCTTGATAAGAGTGGAAGTTCTTTCAATTTGGAAGATATGGGCTACGCCGGGCGTGCGTTAAGGACGATTCGTAAGGGAATTAAACGACCAAATGGAATGATTCTGACGTCGGGTCCAACTGGTTCTGGTAAGTCAACGAGTTTGTACGCGTTGATCAAGGAGATTAAGGATGACACTGTAAATATAGTGACGCTTGAGGATCCGGTTGAGTATAAGATGGATGGTGTCAATCAGATTCAGGTGAATGCGGAAGTTGGCTTGACGTTTGCTTCTGGGCTGCGCTCAATTTTGCGTCAAGACCCAGACATTGTGATGGTTGGTGAGATTCGCGATAATGAAACAGCAAATTTGGCTATTCAAGCAGCCTTAACGGGACACTTGGTTTTCTCGACACTTCACACAAATTCCGCCGCTGGTGTGTTGCCGCGTTTGTTGGATATGGGGATCGAGCCGTTTCTTATCGCCAGCACGGTTAACACAATCATCGGTCAACGTTTGGTGAGGCGAGTGGCTCGCCGTCGGGATATTTATCAATCATCACCACTGGAAACACAGGCAATTCGTGAGGCGGTTGGTGGATTATTGCCGCAAACAAGGGAGCAGGTTGCTCAATACGCGCAAGATTTGGGATATGAAAGTTTGCCGCTAGCGACACAGACGTCGTTTGCCTTGGCAAAAGGAAAAGATACGCCGCAAACTCCTCGCGGTTATGCCGGTCGAGCTGGTCTGTATGAGGTCATGGACATTACTGAAGAGATTCAGAATTTGATTGTTAAGCGCGCGACCTCAGCGGAAATTCAGCGAATGGCAATTCAACAAGGGATGATTACGATGCGTCAAGATGGTTATTTGAAGGCGTTGAACGGAATAACGACAATAGAAGAAGTTAATAGGGTAGCGGCGGATACCGCGTAAAAGGAGGAAACATGAATAATCAAGAATTGCGAATTGAGATTTTGCTGGAAGAAGTCGTTAAGAAGCGAGCTTCAGACCTTCATATTCAAGTTGGTTTGCCGCCAATGCTACGAATTGATGGTGCGCTTATGCCAGCCGCCGGAACTCAGCCATTGGATGAACCTGCCGTTGAGAGGCTAGTATTCCAGATTCTTGATGAAGATCAGCGACAAATTTTGCTAAAAGATAAGGAATTCGACTTTTCGTTTGCGTTTGGTACACTGGGACGATTCCGAGTTAATGCCTTTCATGAGCGTGGCAATTTGGCTGCAGCCCTACGTTTGATTCCAAATGAAATTAAGTCGGCGTCTGAACTGGGTATGCCACCAGTTGTTAATACGTTTGCGGATTTTCCTCGCGGTTTGGTGTTGGTCACTGGTCCAACTGGTTCTGGTAAGTCAACAACTTTGGCGGCGCTGGTTGATAAAATTAATTCTGAGCGCTCACAGCATATTATTACCATTGAAGACCCTATCGAGTTTACTCACAAGTCGAAAAAATCTGTGGTAGTTCAGCGTGAAGTTCACTACGACACTTATTCATTTTCTGCAGCTTTGCGTTCGAGTCTTCGTCAAGACCCAGATGTTGTTTTGATTGGTGAGATGCGCGACCTTGAAACGATTTCAGCAGCGATTACGATTGCTGAAACTGGACACCTAGTGTTTGCGACGCTACACACGAACTCTGCCGCACAATCAATCGACCGTATGATTGACGTGTTCCCGCCACACCAACAGCCACAGATTCGCGCTCAGCTCAGTAATATTTTGATGGCAATTTGTTCGCAGCGACTAGTCCCGGCTATTGGCGGTGGACGAGTCGTGGCGGCAGAGGTTCTGATTGCGAATCCAGCGGTGCGTAACATTATCCGCGAAGGTAAATCTCACCAATTGGATGCTGTGATTCAGACTGGTGCCGACCAGGGAATGCAGACGATGGATCGAACTTTGGTCAATTTGGTGCAGAACGGTACGATTACGTATGATAGTGCTCGTGAATTTGCTGTTGATTTGACGGAATTCGAGAGGCTGATGAGGGGGTAATAAATGAAAAAATATGATTACGAAGCCAGAGATAGCGCAAGTAATAAAATCGTTAAATCAGTTGTTCAGGCTGATAGCGAAAACGCTGCCGCAAAACTCTTGACGGCTCAGGGCTTTGTGCCGTTAAAAATTGAATTACAAGACGATAAAACAAATTTCTTTGCGAGGTTTTCTGGTAGAATCACCACTAAAGATAGGGTTGTGTTTACTCGTCAGCTAGCAACTCTTATTGGAGCAGGTCTACCTTTGGCGCAAAGTCTTCGAACGGTTCAGGAGCAAACTACGAATAAGCGCATGCAGGAAATAGTCCAGGAAATTATCTCTGACGTTGAAGGCGGCAAATCCTTGTCTGATTCGTTCGCAAAGCATCCAGAGGCTTTTAATAAAGTTTATGTAGCTTTAATCTCGGCTGGCGAGACATCAGGTACAATGGATGATTCGCTTAAGAGGCTAGCTGCTCAGCAGGAAAAAGACGCTGCTATGATGAGTAAAATTAGAGGTGCTATGATGTATCCGTCAATTGTCTTGGTTGTGATTATCTTAGTTATCGGATTTATGTTATTCACGGTCGTTCCGCAAGTTGAGGGTCTGTATCGTGACTTAAATAAGGGGTTGCCATTTGTAACTCTTATGATGATTAAAGTGGCGAACTTTTTTAGTAGTCTTTGGTGGCTTGTTATATTGGTGATGATTATTGGTGGATATTTCCTAGCACAATATCTGAAAACTGAACAGGGAATTAGGACTAAAGACACCTTTAAGCTTAATGTCCCAATGTTCAAAGGGATGTTTAGGAAAATGTACATGGCGCGATTTGCCAGGACCGGTCAAGTTCTTCTGAGTACTGGCGTGCCAATGCTTGACATGCTTCGTATTACGTCTGATGCTGTCAATAACGTGATTATTAGCGAAAGCATACTTCGTGCGTCAGATAAGGTGAAGGGTGGTAAGGCGCTCTCAGCTTCTTTATCTAATGAAGATTATTTCCTAGCAATGGTGCCGCAGATGATTAAAATTGGTGAGCAATCAGGTAAAATTGATGAGATGATGGGTAAGACCGCTCAGGTTTATGAAGATGAGCTTGATGAGGAAATTCGCGCTTTGTCGACGGCGATAGAGCCAGTTCTGATGGTCTTTTTGGCTATAGTTGCAGGTACGATGGTCGCGGCTATCTTGCTTCCAATTTATAGTTTGGTTGGCAACATCAATATTCGCTAGACTGACTTATATTTTTAGTGTATTATAAACTTAAGCATTTTTGCGTAAATATAGGTAAACCATAGAAAGGTGGGAAATCTAATGACAAAAAAAGATAATAAAAAAGGATTTACAATCATCGAGGTCGTCCTAGTCTTGGCTATTGCTGGACTTATCTTTGCGATGGTGTTTATCGCATTGCCAGCTTTGCAGCGTAGCCAGCGCGACCAATCAAGGAAGAACGACGCTTCAACAGTTGCCGCAGCTATTACCAATTGGAATTCAGCTAACCGTAACGGCGGCACGTTTAATGAAGAGTCTCTACGTAAGTATGTCGACAAACTTGATCAATACGACAAGTCTTCAGAGTTAAAGGTTGCTACACCTGGTGCTTCAATGTCAGTAGCTAGTAACGAAATCAAGGTTATGCGAGGTAAGAAATGTCCTTCTAGCACGCCAGCTCCATCTGCTGACGATCCAGCAAATATAACTTTGCAAAACGGATCTTCACGCAACGCAGCAGTTGTAGTTCTATTGGAAAATAACGGTTCTCAAAAGCAATTGTATTGCCAGGACGTATAATCCATAGATAAATTACGAATCAGCCTCGGTATGGGGCTGATTTTTTTATGGTTTTTTGTTACCATAAGAAGTATGATTAAGTTTGTACTAGTGGGATTTTTAGGGGCTATTTTAGGCAGTTTCGCTGGAGCGCAAATTTGGCGCTTGCGGGCTCGTCAATTGATGGAAGATAAAAAAGCCGGAGAAAAAGTTGACCAAAAGGAATTAAAGAAATTATCTCCATTGATAAAAAAAATTTCCAAAGATAGATCTTGTTGTTTATCTTGCGGACATGAGCTTAAGTGGTACGATTTGATTCCTGTGGTAAGTTGGGTTGCTGGATTGGGACGGTGCAGATATTGCAAAGCATTTATCGGTTGGACGGAAATCTTGCTGGAACTAGTGATGGCTGGATTATTCGTTGCATCCGTGGTTTTTTGGCTTGGATCATTGACGGATATCTGGCAAGTCTCATTGCTGGTCTTGTGGTTGGCAAGTTTGGTACTGCTGGCGATTTTATTTGTCTATGACCTCAGATGGCTACTTCTTCCAGATGTAATTAATATTCCGTTTATCATTCTTGGTGCTATTTTTGCGGGAATAAAAGTATGTCTAGTTGGCGATTTCTCAAAAAGCTTGATGACGTTATTTGGGTCGATTGCGATTCTGAGCGGAATATATATGGTGCTGTATTTATTCTCAAAATATCGTTACGGGGAAGATAAAACTTGGATCGGTTTTGGTGATGTTAAGCTTGGACTTGGATTGGGTTTATTCTTAGGAAATTGGCTTTTGGCGTTTGCGGCATTATTTATCGCGAATCTTATCGGCACGCTTCTTGTCTTGCCATCAATGATGCGAGGAAGATTGCAAGCAACTTCACGGATATGCTTCGGCCCATTGCTTATCGTAGGGTTTTTACTCGCTTGGTTCTTTAGCCGACAAATTTTAGAGTGGGGCTTTCTTATTGTCTAAGTAAAAAGTGCTTATGCTATAATGGAGAAGTGATGGGCAATAAACAAAAAGGTTTTACTATAATTGAAGTGATTTTGTTTGTGGCTATTTCTGGTTTGCTGACCTCTATGCTGATGGTTGGCGTAAGTATGTCAATTAATCGCCAGCAATATCGCGATTCGGTGCAGTCTTATGCTGGTTTTTTGCGAAACGAATATTCGAAGGTAGTCAATGTTGAGAATGAGCGATCTAAGGGCACTTGTCCAATTGAAGGCTCTGATGGTCGAGCTGAAACTCTACGTGGCCAATCTGATTGCGTGATTGTCGGTCGCTATATTACCACTGAAGGTTCTCTGGGCTCAACGGACGGTAATCTGTACAAAACTTATCCAGTTTATGCCTATAGATCAGATAAGGGTAGCGCGTGGATTTATAAACGTGGCGCTGAATCTGATAAGTATATCGTTAATTGGCAAGCAAAAACTAGGTTTTCTAACCAAGCCAAGGATAGTGCGTATATTTCTATTTTGATGTACCGCCACCCAGAGACGGGGCAATTGGACATTAGAACCGACACGAGTCGATTCGGTGACAATTTAACTGATTTCGTCAATAATAAAAATAGTGCTGGAGTTGTGCAATCTGCTGGTGAGCAGCGTCAACAGAGGGAAATTTGTGTTTATGATGACGGCTGGATGCCGGGAGAGAGATTGTCTATTTTTCTACGATCACATGCAGGTTCTGCCGATGCTGTAGTTGTGGGCAACGCCACAGGAGGTTGTGCTGATGCGTAAGCTTAACAGAGGAGATACGCTCGTTGAAGTGCTTCTTGGTGTGACTATTTTTAGCCTAGTCGCCGTTGTTGCATTAGAAACCATGAACCGCGGGATGGCTATCGCTCAGTATTCTTTAGAGACGACGTTGGTTCGTCAACAGGTTGACGCTCAGGCTGAAATGATAAGATATGCGCATGATATGAAAAATGATACTTGGAAGAAATTGGTAGACAATAATTCGGTGAGCGTTTCTGCTGTGAATGGCAATGAAGGAAACTTGGGTGTTGAAAAATGTCCTGATGATTTTTCTACGAAAGAGTTTGCTTTGGCTGCGACGCCTTCGCTTGCTTCGAAGATTAGTATATTGAACAATCCTGGAGATTATAAAGCGGCAGAAACATACGCGAGAGTTGATAGCGATACTAAAAAAACGTATGGAATATCTGTTAGATTAGTTAAACCAAGTACTACCACTGGAAGCAGGGATAGTAACAAATATGATGCGTACATAAAAGCGTGCTGGATGCCAGTTGGCAGTAAAATGCCGGCGACTATTGGTACGATTGTGAGGTTGTATGATTCGGGGCTATAAAAAAGGATTTACACTTATCGAATTGATGCTCGCCATGAGTTTCATCTCTGTCCTTTTATTGTCGATTGCAATGGTAGGCATCCAGGCGGGAAAAATGTATAGCAGAGGAATTGTGCTTCGTGATGTTAATCAAGCGGGGCGAGATATTTCGGACACTATTCGACGTGATTTTCTTCAGGCAAATGCCGAAAAGATTGACGGTACGGGATTGAGAGTGCCGAATAATAGCAATTGGTCAACTGGTCGACTTTGCCTTGGCTCTCATTCTTATGTGTGGAATAATCCAAAGTATTTGGACGATCCTAGCCTGTTGGGCGGAAATAGCCTGTTTAAGGTCAATGGTAATCCAGTGAATTTGGTGCGTGTAGTTGATGCGGATAGCGGATTATGTAAAAAAGATGCTTCTGGCAAATATCCAGAAACCGTCGATCTTGCGAAATCGTCCAATTTGCTCAGGTCTATTAATAGCGGCGATGGCTCAATTGGTGTACACGAAGTTACGTTAGAAAAGATTACCTCAGATAATTCAAGAGAGGCGCTGTATAAATTGACCTTTACGCTGGGGACGAGCAAGATGAGTGAAATAAGGAATTCTTCCTGTAAAGCTCCGACTGAAGATGATAGTAATTTTGAGTTCTGTGCTATAAATAAATTTGAGATGATTGTGAGGACAAATGGGTAAAAATGCGCGACAATCAGGTGCTGTATCTCTTTTTGCGGTCATATTTGGCGCGATGTTGCTGACTATTGTTACTATTGGGTTTATCAAGTTGATGATTATGGATCAGCGACAATCCTCGAATAATGATCTGTCGCAGAGTGCTTATGACGCGGCTTTGGCTGGGGTTGAGGATGCTAAGCGTGTGGTTCGTGCCGCCCAGACGGGCAATATTCAAGCAGCGGGAGTGCTGAATGGCCCAATTAATTGTAATATGGTCGCGGCATCTGGTGTTGTTGGGGGTAGCTCTTCTGGTGAAACTATTATCAAAACTGGTACAGATGCGGGTAAAAAATTTGATCAAGCGTATACTTGTGTAAAAATCACTATGAAATCTCAAGATTTTATATATAAGTCTATTGAGGAAAAATCTCAAATTGTGCCACTACGTGCAACTGGTTCATTCAACAAGATATCTATCGAATGGTATAGGCGCGATGATGAGAGCAATTTGAATGGCGCCAACGCCGCTAACACTGAAATATCCACTTCTGGGGATTTGCCGACGAAAAACAACTGGAATGCTAATTCGCCGCAATTGATGCGTGTGCAACTTATTAACCCAGGCGCCACCTTTAATTTAGCGGCGTTAGATTCAACTGGCGTCACTTCTTTCTTACGACCGAATGTTTTAAGGTCAGACGTGGTAGGTCAGAATGGTACTGCTGTTTCTGGTAAGATTTCTGATCATCCACGCGCAACTGACGGGAATGAACATAATAATGGAACAAGTGTGGTTTCTTGCAGTAAGACATTCAAGTTTTCTGGCGAATATTCGTGTAAAGCGGTGATTGATGTTGATGAGATTCCAGCTGGTAGCGAAACAGCATTCTTAAGGTTATTGCCTATATATAAAGGCGGTAGTGTGAAGATTTCTCTCCAGAAAACCGACGGAACGATTGTCAATTTTGATGGAGTTCAGCCAATTGTCGATTCCACGGGGCGGGCAAGTGATTTGTTTAGAAGAGTTGAAGCTCGATTGCAAATAGGAGATGATTTCGCATATCCTAACAATGCGGTTGAATTGAAGAATAGCCTGTGCAAAGACTTCTCTGTATCTGGTGGCGGATCTGCTACCGTAGGTCAATGTAAGCCATAGGTTAAGATTCTGTGTCACTATGAAATCGGTCGTGGATATCTTTCAGATGTTGATCGGTAACGTGTGTATATACCTGTGTTGTTGATATATTGCTATGTCCCAGCATCGATTGGACTGAGCGCAAGTCCGCACCGTTCATAAGTAGGTCAGTAGCAAAACTGTGACGCATAGTATGTGGGCTTACATGTTTTGTGATACCGGCCAATCTAGCATATTGACCAACCATTCTCTGAATACTACGCGCGCTTAACCTGCGGTAATCTCCGGAAGTGTTGGGAGCTGCGTGGCGTTTACTATAGCTTAAAAATAGAGCTGGTAAATTATCTGTTCTGGCTTCCAGGTATGTCGATATGTGCTCGGCAGCACTTTTTGAGATAAAAACAGGGCGATCCTTTTGTCCTTTTCCTCGCACCATAAATTCGCGCCTTGTTAAGTTTATGTGATCGCGATTTAAATTGACCAATTCTGAAACACGCAGCCCGCTGGAAAATAGCAGCTCAACAATTGCTCGATCTCTCAGTCCAGATTCTGTATCGGTTGGTATTTGATCGATCATACGTAAAATCTCGTCATATTGTAAAAAAGTCACTTGTTTACGGACTACTTTGGGTAATATAATTCTGTCGGCCGCTAGACTTTTGATATTACGACGAGAAAGGTAGGTTAGGAGACCTCGCAGTGCAATAAGATGATAACTTTGGGTAATTAAAGACAGCTCTTCGCCGGTGTTGTCGTTTTTATAACGGTTTAGCCAGAGGCGATACTGGCGTATTAGTTCTGATGTAATTTTCTCAACATTTATATCGCCGGCAAAATCGATAAATCTCTCTAGATATAGTTGATAATTTATGATGGTTTTTTGACTACGCCCACCTTCAACCTCTAGGTGCTCTAAGAAATCAGTTAAAGCTTCTGACATAAACATAATATTTATTCTATCGCTAATGAATATGTTTATCAAATTATTTATTTCTGCTACTATATTAGAAAATAATAAGCAGAGGAGTATCTATGACAGAAAGCGAAAAAAACTACTGTGGCGTTGAGAGGACGTTGATCGTCTTTAAGCCTGACGCAGTTCAACGAGGTATCGTTGGGGAAATTTTACAACGTTTTGAGCGAGTTGGTCTAAAAATAGTTGGTGTAAAAATGACATCACCGTCCAGAGACCATTACTATGCTCATTACGAGGATATCGGTAAATTGGCTACTCGTCGAGGCGAGGATACTTTGAATATAACACTAGATATGATGATGGATGGTCCAGTTATAGCAATGGTATTAGAGGGCGTTGAAGCTGTTGCTGTTGTTAGGAAGATTGTTGGTCCAACAGAGCCTAAGTCAGCTGACATGGGAACAATTCGCGGTGATTACTCACATATTAGTTTTGGCTATGCAGATGAGTGTCAAAAGGGAGTCCCAAATTTGATTCACGCATCCGGCGATTCAGATGAGGCTGTTCGTGAGATTGAACACTGGTTCAAGCCGGAAGAATTGGTAAATTATCACACACTAAGTGAAAAGTTTACTCGCTAAGCTAGTCTTTCCTGAGAGTTACCGTGGTATAATGGTTGTATGCCTCGGTAGCTCAACTGGATAGAGCAGATCCGTCCTAAGGATAAGGTTGTAGGTTCGACTCCTGCCCGGGGTACCAAATATATGACAGAGCAAATTAAAGATAAACAATTTGATGGGCAGCGTGACGGAGAGCAACTGTTGTTTGTGTTTCGTCGTCACATAATTGCTATGAGAAAAGGATTCTATCTGCTCCTAGGATCAATGACGCTTGGTTCATTGCCTTTTTTAATTTGGCAAGATAATTTGAATCTTTTATGGGTGTTTGTTGGTGGATTTATTTTTGGCCTAATGCTCTTTTTCTATCATTTTCTGATGTGGTTTTATACTTACTATATTGTTACCGATCAGAGGATTCGTCAGATTACTCAGCATGGATTTTTTGGTAAAGATGTCATTGAGCTGAAATTGTCAAAAATCCAGAATATTAGTTATAGTATCCCGGGGTTTAGCGGAGAAATGTTTAAATTTGGTACAATAGTTATTCAAACTTTTGTTGGAGATCTTGTTATAAAAAACGTAGAACATCCAGATAAGATCTATAATAAACTACAAGACGCAGTGGAAATTTCGACAAAGAAGGAGGATATCAATGAAGAATCTATTGAACCGTAAAGATAAAAAACAGCCAAAGGAGCTACCTAAGAGGATTACAAACGATACAGTAGCTCAGCACCGCGAGAAAGTCTTGGCAGCTGGTCGTAAGCATAAATATCCCATCCAATACACCAAACGTCGATTGGTATGGATAACGATGCTCGTTAGTGTTGTTATCCTGATTGTCTTTGTTATTCTTGGCTGGGCTCAGTTATATGTCTGGAAAGATACAAGTGATATCGCATATAGGATAACTAAGATTTTACCTCTTCCAGTGGCTAATATTGATGGAGAAAATGCTGAGTATAGTGATTATCTTCTGTATCATCGTAGCTCATTGGCGGTATTGCAATCTCAAGGACAGGCAGACCAAAAGGACAAAGTTAAGTTCTATCAAAACCAGTCCATAGACAAGGCATTAGAGGTGGCATATGCCAAAAAACTTGCGAGAGAAAATAATATTACTGTTGATGATAAAAAGGTACAAGATCTTATCAAAAAACAGCAGGAATCTAGCAAGCTATCACAGTCCGCTTATGAATCTGTAGTGAAAGACAATCTTCACTGGTCAATGGATGAGCTAAAAACTGCCATGAAATATACTTTGTTAAAACAGGAAGTGTCTTTTAAGATTGATAAAACAGCTAACAACCTAGTGTCTGACATTAAGAAGAGGTTGCAAGAGGGTAAGTCATTAAAGGATATTGCTACGGAAATGGGCGACAAGGTGCAATCGGTATTTGATTTATCCGTCTCTACGGATAATTCTGACGGAGGTCTAACGAAAGCGGCTATGTCATTAACAAAGGGTAAAATCTCAGGTCCTATAAAGACTCTTTCGGGTGACGGATATTATTTTGTGACACTTAATAATATTGAAGGCAACACCGTAAATTACTCTTATGTAAAAGTTCCGTTGACTGAGTTCAATAACCAGTTTAACTACTTAAAAAATAACAATAAAGTAAAATATTTCATTTCTATCGATAAATAGTCGTTCTAGTTTGAAAAAACTCCTATTTTTGCTATAATTTCCTAAGGAGTTTGCCGTTGTAGCTCAGCTGGTAGAGCAGCTCATTCGTAACGAGCAGGTCGCTGGTTCAAGCCCAGTCAACGGCTCCATTTTATGAAAGACACTATAAAGAAATCGATAAAAATTGTTTTTAGCGACAGGACTGTGGCAACTCTTTTGATCGTTAACGTTGTTGTGGCTATTGTTGTATCTATATTTTTAGGATCATCAATAAAACATAGCGAGGCTCAGGTTATTACGCGCTACACTACGTATGGTGATGCGAATTTTTATAGGAGCCATTGGTCTAGTTTATTTAGCTATATCGCATTAGCGTTTATGATAGTTTTTGGCCACTCTGCGCTGAGCGTCAAGTTAATTTCACTAGAGAAGCGAAGCTTGGCTATATTTCTTTTGTGGTTGACGTTGGGTATTTTAGCTATTTTAGCTATTTTAGCCTATTCTATAATTAAAATTGCATCGATAGGATAATATATGGACATTGAGATTCCACTTGGTAAACGAACGAAAAAATATCGTTTTCTTGAGATGCTTCCTGGGCTGCTAAGTTATGGCGCTATTGTTCTTCTGGTTATCTTATCCATAGTAAGTCCCGTTTTAGCATCAATTTATTTGTTGACTATAATACTAATTGCTTTTGTAAAAACAATAGCTATCAGCTATAGAGTGGTTAATGGTCATAATAATATGGAAAAAGCCTCAAAAGTCGACTGGAATGAGCGGCTGTCTGATTTGGAAAATCCAAAGGAGGCATATTCTAGGCTGAGAGATAATCAATCTAAGGAGTTGTTATATCAACAACATGTAGACAATCTAAGATTTATGTCTGCCGCGGAAGATGGGTATTATCCTAAGCCAAGTAATATTTACAACGCTCTTATTATGCCTGCATACAACGAGAGTATAGAAGTGATTGAGCCTGCTCTTAAATCAGTTTT
>CALJRR010000079.1 GCA_937976315.1 uncultured Candidatus Saccharibacteria bacterium
TGTGGTGGACAGTCGTAGTTATGGGGAGGCGCACCTCACCAAGTTCCTACGATTGGAAAATTAGATTCTCATAGGTCGTTCTGATGTTTGTCAGGACGATTTTTGTTGTATAGCAAAACCCGCTGGAAGTAGAGAGCCAGCGGGTTTTTCTGTTTGAAGAGGTTGGCAATCTGAAATTGATGACCTCTTGTAGACAGAACAACTACACTGACTGCATTGAAAGATATAGCTCAATCCGACTCAATAGCGAGAATTATAGGAGTGACGGAGATTAGCTAGAACAATCAAAGCAAATATGTCAGAAAGTGATCTTTAACAATTAGGGCATCAATAAACTATTAGCGGCTGTGTCGGTGGGTGCGTCTCGTGAGTATCTATAAATTTAAGAAAAGCCGCCACCCACTAACTCAGTCGCTAAGCGAATAATAAAGGAGAAATAAAATGAAAAATAATACAAAAAATATCAACGAATCAAAAAAGAATAATATCAACTGGAAGCAATTGCTTGAAAAAGCTAAATCAATCTTGTTAATTATCATGATTACTGCCGCTATAGCATTTTACGCGGGTATTCAATATCAGATCAATAAGACAGAGGAAGTGGATAATAAGGTCCGTCAAGCAACATTACAGTTAAAAAAGTAACTCGGAAGTCCGCAGCTATTTCCGAGATAGATAAAAGCGCTGCAAAGACAGATCCGAAAGTCGAACCAACCGTGCCGCAACCAAAACCAGTTGCGATATCGGGCTGCGAATTGGTTCGACGGGAGCTGTCAAAATATTCAGGATGGGATGTTAGTCTAATGCTAGCTATCGCTAAGGCTGAGAATAGAAGCTGTAATCCGCTTAATCATAATCTTACCAACTCTGAAAATCACGGAGTATGTGTTGGCAGTTATGGCGTGTTACAGGTTGGCTGTCTGCATTTTCAACCTCACGATGACAGAAACGACACCGCAACAGTTGTAAGAGTTGCTTATCGAGTTTGGCAGTCTCAAGGCTATAAAGCATGGACTACATATCGCACAGGGGCGTATAAGGAGAATCTATAATGGCTGATAAACAAAGTTTACTAGCTGGAGTGAAGCTAGAGTACGAAAGACTAGAAAGTGAAGACTACTTAATAAAACGTCTTCGCAATTGGCGCAATCGTATGCGTCGTAAACAAAAGGGCAAACAGTAATGTATATAAGAGCAACTCACAAGAAGTTTGACTTAGAAAGCATTAAGGCTGTAGCTACTTGTCCAGAGTGTAAATCTAAGCATCTCATGATATCCAGAGGAAGACTCACTTGTCGTAATTGTGGTACTGAGATAGGCAGACTTGGTAAGACTAATAAATATGGTGCTAAGCGCACTGAGATGAATGGTAAGATATACGATTCAAAGTTTGAAGCACAAGTAGCCGCCGAGCTAGAAATTGAAAAGAATCTCGGCCAGATAAAAGACTATGACACTCAATACAGAATAGAAGGTTGGGTCTATGACGAAAATGGCAATCCAGCATTCCCATATCGTCACAAAGTAGACTTTAGAATACACAATCTAGACGGATCATTCACTTTACGCGAAGCAAAAGGCGTAGAAACTGATGACTATAAATGGCGCCGTAAGATCCTAGAAAAGGTGTGGTTACCAGCCCACCCTGAATATACATATGAAGTCGTATATCAGAAGAGCAGTAAGCGTTATAAGCGAAAAGGAGCGTCTAGATGATAACTCAAAGAAAGAAAGCAGTACTTGCATTATGGAAGTTATATAAAGCCATGAGTAATACTGTAGACTCACTCATAATCAACAGAGAAGATATACCTTCTGCCGATCAATGGATAAATGACTTAGAGTCTGACATGAAGGTAGTCAAAGAGTGGATTAGCGCACTATCTGACAATTATTAAATAGTCTGGTGCCCAGATCTGCGTTTGAACCATTGGCGTAGAAATTTGTAAAGTGTGCGGTTAAATGACTAGACTCCATAAAGTCTCCTACTTAATCAAAAATCTAGTAACAGCCAGACTTTTCTTCCCATAAAGGATAAACGGTAAACATAAAGCTAAAAGGAGAATAAATGTACATGCTAATTTGGATAATATTTGTACTTCTGATTCTAATTCTAGTTGGAATTTCAGAATACAACATCGCTAAACAAGATGAAGAATGGATGAAGCGAATTGTAGAGGGGGACAGGCGATGGACTAAAGAAACTAAAGAGGAGGTCAGAAAATGGAAAAAGAAGTAAAGCCTTATTATGAAGATGACTATCAATCGCTAGATGAGGTCGACACGGTAGACTTACTAGAAATGAAAGAAGGTGCGTTAAACGACCTGAACGAGAGTGAACGCACAATTCATCGTATAAACCAGATATTAGCCAGTCGTGCAATTTACGCCACGCAATTGGAGCTATTTTAAGGAGTAAATATGAAACAGTATAAACTTCTAAAAGACACGCCCACAATCAAAGCTGGAACTATATTCGAAGAAATCGTTAATATGTCTGATGGAACCAGAGAATTAACTGTGGCTGTACCAGGTGAAGACATACCACAAGACCCTCAGTTCACAATTTCAGACATAGACAATTTTGATGAGTGGTTTGAGGAAATCCAAGAACCAGTAGACAGTATCCACTATAAACCCAAAGATGGTGAAGAGTATTTCTACGTTAGTGATTACGGAAGTGTAGAGTCAGGTATTTGGAGAGGCTATCATGTAGACAATGAGCGTCTAGCTCTGGGTCTTATCTATCCTACCGAAGAAGCATGCAGGAAAGCCAAAGAACGTAGATTAGCCGAAGTCAGATTACGCCGAACATCAGACTTTAAGCCAGACTTTGAGGATTGTAGAGGTGGATGGGTAGTCTACTACAATTACAGGGACAAAGAACTATACTCATACGATACTGACTATGACGATTCTGGTGAAATCGTACACTACGCAACCGAAGAAGACGCTCGAAAATCTATCAAAGAAAACCGAGAAGATTGGTTAATTTATTTTGGAATAAAGGAGGAAGAATGAAAGAATTTAGTATTCCAGTAAAAATAACTTTAGACTGTTATTTATCAGTGAAAGCCAGCAATCAAGATGAAGCTTATGAAATTGCCGATGACACCATGTACTGGGCATACCAAAATGGCGCACCAGAGCAACATAAGGACTTGTCTATCCTAGACTGTGAGATAGCAGTGGATGGTGAAGATATAGATTTAGACGAGTGGAGAGACCCGTCAGATACAAATGAAAGCTAAATGTACCCTACGGGGGCAAGGAGGAAACAATGTCAGGAACCAAGCAGGGCGGATTGAAAGCCGCACAGAAAAACCTAGCAAGCAACCCTAACTTTTACGCAGAAATCGGACGAAAGGGTGGCTCTGCTACATTTGCAAGTCACGGAACATATAAGGGGTTTGCACAAGACATTGAATGCGATTGCGACTTAATTGACGGTCCTCACTTTGTAAAAAAATGTGCTGGCAAAAAAGGTGGTCGTATCAGTAAACGAAAGTAAACGGGTACGATTTGTACCCAGTAGAACATTAACAATTCAACCGTAGAACTGGACAGATGACTATTTTGCCCACCCGAGTCGTCTGTTCAACTGGTAGCACGAGCACTCCAAAATGACCAATGCCGTAGAGGCACAATTGTTGCATCCCTCGTGCTATCAACTGGCAACATCAAACCTTAAAGTAATTAACTCACTTAATGATATACAAAAACTGGTGTTGCCAATCGGGTATATAAATGACTTGAGAGTTTGAGGTGGAGACTGTGGTGCGGCTATCAAAGCTCTAGTCTTCAACCAAAAGTAAAAGAGTAACTGCCGACATCGCACCTTGAGCAGTGAAATTACAGCTGTTCCATACAATGTAGCCCGACGTAACGCATTTACGTCAACAGGGAGTAGTCAGGCAAGAAAAGCCCCACTTATGGCAGGTCGTTGTATACCCGTCCAGTTCTGCGGTTGAGGAAAAGGACAAGACGAGGAGATTGATATGTCTAAAATAAGGAATTTCTTGAAATATATTCTAATAATGTTAATGATCGTAGTTCCTGTCTACTGTATATTGTCAGTACGGTTGCAAACTTCTGAAACTATAGCTTCTGGAATTGTTTATAATAATCAAAACAATAGCATATTCACTGGCAACACGTATTTCAGAATCCGTGCGTCAGAAAATACTGTAGTAACAGGAGAAAATATCAGTAGATTCTGTCTGCCGCCAAATTCACCATACACTAAATTGGTGAATGAAGCCGCCAAAGACAAGAATATCAAGGTGGTTGTTACAAGCAGCAAGGTGTTTACGATGGTCCCGTCTCCTTGGCATTGTGCTGATAACGTTAAGGTTGAGAGGTTGAAGTAAACTACACGAAATGTTACAAGGATGGGAAAGAAAATATGAAAATCTACAAGCTCTACGCTAAATCACGAAGTGATAATCCTAATTTCCAAAAGCTAGATAGAAATATCCTATCTGTGCTAAGTAGTCACAAGGATAACTATGAGTATGTTATTTATGACTATAAACATAATGGGTTAGCCAATGGTGGCGTAGCGGTGTTTAAGGACACTACTGGAAAATTTGCACTCACATGGCTGAAAGACCGACGTTGTTGGGATGCGTTCAGTAATACTCCGTTAGAGGATGGCGATTTGATGTGTACTCACTCGTTGGAGCAAGTCATATATTCGATGGCCATTGAATATATATTTCGGGCTGAGGAGATTTACGGTCGCGAGAATCTGCGCAATTATGAATACTCTATTGTTCTTAGGTTGACTATAGAGAGAGTACTACGTAAGTTAAATGAAGTGGAGAAAAAATAATGCGTGATATTAAGTTTAGAATATGGGACGGAGTTAAGAATGAATGGCTTGCCTCAAGTAGCAAGGACGCCCTGCCGTATTATGGCTTTGCGTTAGTAGGTGAGGTTATGACTGTTCAATCACCACCATATTGGTCACTTGATGAAGGTAATATCGTTGAGCAATTCACAAACTTAAAAGACAAGAACGGTACAGAAATCTACGAGGGCGACATTCTTATAGACGACACTGGCGAGCCTGTTGAGTACTGGGTGGTTAAGTTTTCTGAGGGTGGGTTTGTGGGTGAGTGCGCAGGCGTGGCTGAGCCTCTCTTTGAACTAACAAACCTAGAGGTTGTTGGCAATATTCACGAAGACTCTGAACTATTGGAGGAGAAATGAAAGTGAAAGGAGTTGAGAATGAGTACTAAAATATCCGACCAAGATCAAAAATGGCTAGACGAAATAAATAAACTATCAGAAGAAGGCGTCTCAATAGCAAAACGTTCAAGTATGGAATCTGCCGAATATGTAGACCTATTACTGAGCAACTTTGACGATAAGAATTACTGCCAAACGGTAATCAATCAGCACGCAGTAGAGGCGGCTATCGGACAATATTTTGCCGACATTGTTGCTCCCACATTCTTCGATATGCAAAAGGTGCTACGGAAGAAAACTAAGATGAGCAAAAACAACGCTGAAACATGCGCCAGAATACACGTAGGGCGATTCGTTCGCAACGTTGTTGAGGAGTTAAATAAAAGAAATGACGAAGAATGAATCAAGACCATCTATCCAGTGTGACAAATGTCATAAGTGGATAGCATACAGCAAACACTCTGGCTATAAGCATTTCTGCACTAAGCATGCGAGAGACATTTGTGAGCTTGAAGAAGTGCGCAGGCACGCTATAAGCCTTATCCGAGACGATAGCATGCGAAACTACGAAATGACGCGCCTCATTAGGGACATGTCTTTTGTGGATGTGAGATATGACCCAGAATCTAGTAAATCATTAAGAAAGGACATTGCTGAAAGGTTTAAGGAAGTAGAAAGATTAAGTTAATGAAGGTGCTATATCTTGTAAGAAAACTCAGTAATAAAGAGCGTAAGGTCGAACCTTACAAAGATGATGCTGGTCGGGTTGTAGCTTTTGCTGACATATAAGACACGAGAAAGGCTGCTAAGAGTATGAAACCAACCTGTCCGCCGCAATCATGGTGTGAGATCGTACTAATACGATTTGACGAGATTCAGTATATGAATTTGCCAGGTGGTTATGTAATTTATGAAAAAGGAGGAAGGTAATGACACTAGATGACATTCTATTCGCGCAATATCAACTCGGCCGAGAACATGAAGCCATGATTCAACGTGGCGAGAAGCGCAAAGTTGGCGGTGAAATCACTGAAGCGAAGGAGCAGATTCAGAAACTACTACAGAAAGAATACAAACGTGGTATTAACGCTGCGTCAGACATGTTTACTGAGCTTGATAAAAGGATAGCAGAAAATAGGCCACCAGACATAATCGATCTGATGCAGTCTACTCAAAGATTATTCGGAGGTGCTGCTCCAAATTTTACTTACACGGGTAGAAACAATGTCCTATATAAAATTGAAGAAGTATATAAGGTTGGAGATACTGTAAAATGTGTAGGTAAAGAAGATGGAAAAGGTGAGATTGTAGTAGAGGAGAAGCATGAAAATCTATAACGTAGAGCGCAAGGAAGCATATGACCCAGACACGGAACCTAGCAAGATAGATGACGATGACTTGCAATATCTAGACGAAAAAGACTACGAGTATATTATCTGTAGCTATGCTCAGGATATGTGGTCAGGTGAAGGCGCGGCAGTACTCAAAGACAGAAATGGTAAGTTTATGTTTATAGAATTAGGTCATTGTAGCTGCTATGGTCCGCTAGAAGAGCGTAATCCGAAATGCATCTATTCACTAGAAGAAATAATTAAGTTGTTAGATAAGCATTGCAAGGATACTTATGGTGGATATGCCAAAGCTGTCGCTGAAAAACTTAAGGAGTTAGAGAAGAAAAGGAAAGGTATTCAAAATGGAAGATAACAACGATGCGGATATAGCTGTCATACTGCTTTTTGTCGTGGCAGTCACCTGCATAGGACTTGTAATATCCAGACAGGAGGAAAACAAGAAAGCGCTAGAAGTAAAAAGAGAAACTGAGACTCAAGTCTGCCAGAGAGTTTTCGGTAAAGATTATGTATATCAAATACCAAAAACTATACACGAAACACCCTATTGTCTAGGAAATGACGGTGTGCGTAAATATCTGAAGAGAGATGAGAATGGAAACATTAATCAATAAATAATTTTGTTAAGTGAGAAAACGTATGAAGAATAGTAAGCGAAAACGCATTGAGAGTCTAGTAAGATCAATTGATCATGCAGAAGGAAGAATATCGTACTGGGAGAGATTTAATCGATATGGTGGCTACGATATTCTTATAAGACTCAACATAAGCAACAGAGAGCCTGAAGTGGTTGAACATGAAGATGATATCGTAAAGCAAATTATCAATAATTACAAGCGAGACCTTGAGAGATGGAATAAAGAGCTAGATGAGTTGCTTGCTCCAAAGACTACAGGAAACGAACAATATGTGCCGCGCAACGACAAGGTATATTATTGGTGGAAAAAGAATAAATAAGTATATGGGGTGCACAAATAAAAGATATGAGTAAAATACTATAGTAGGCTTTCGGCCGTCAGGCAGATTGCATTTAGGGCATTATGTCAGCGTGATAAAGCCAGCAATAGAATACAAGGCATACATCCTGATAGCTAAACATCACGCGCCACTGTCAGAATCTGAATATGAGGAGCAAGCGTAAGGACGAATAGTCGATGAACAAAAATAACCCTTCTGAATCAGAAGGGTTATCCCAACCAGGCGACGTATTTACAATACGCTTAATCAATTTGATCGCTTATGGCTGTGCAACAGTACTTACGTCTGTACCACTATACTACCATGCTAAGCATAATGGCGCAAGCATTATGGCAATAAAATATCATTATGATATGGAATATTAGTATAGAGCTTCGGACGATTGAAGTTCCTGCCATACCATAAGCGATTAGCTAGAATGTCACTTGCCTGAACCAGATAATCTAGGGATGAATCGCAAAACTTTATGTCAATTTTGAAGTCGGCAAACAATATCGGAGGGTAAAACATACCGTAATCAAAATTACGAATTCCGTGTATTAGCTCCTCTCGAATACTATCTGAGAGTTTATAATATCCGTTGGTTGATGTATGCTGCTGGTCAATGTAGACTCGCAGAGAAACTGGCTTGTCTGCATCAATTTTACCAGACGCAATTAGTGTCTCTAGTTTAGACTTTATCATTCTCTTTAAGACATAATCCTTGTAGCGATGAATTGATAGCTTGTTTGCCATAATAGATTCATTGACGTCAGGCAGCTTCACTGTAGCACTAAGGCTATTGAATGACTTGACGCAATTATACAGACTTCTCTTGTATTTAATCTCTAAGCCAGCCGCTTTTAACTCCGATCCCATCGACATACCGAGACTGGATTTTATCTCTTGAGACATCGTTTTGAACCTCTCTCTTGCTGTGATACGCTCGTGGTTATCCAAGAACAGATATCCAGCGTATATAAAATAATCATGCCCAGAATTAAGAGAGAAAACGCCAGAATCGTCTAGGTATATTGAAACCTCTTGGTATTGTTTTTCGTTCATCTTGAGATTATTATAACATTTTTATCAATATGATATAATTTAATTAACTCACAAGACGCGGGCGACTAGCGAGGATGTTGGTTATGTCCAAAACTACAGCCAAAAGCAAGCCTGAGTCTTCTAAAAAGCCGCCTACAAAAACACCTAAAAAGAACGGGCGTCCTACAAAATACTCTGATAAGCTAGCAGATAGAATATGTCAGAAAATAGCAGAAGGCTATTCAGTACGATCTATATGCAAAGAAAAAGATATGGTCTCTATGCAGACACTTTTTCGATGGTTACGAGAAAATGATAAGTTTCGTGAGCAATACGCGCATGCATGTGAAGAGCGATCATATGCGCAGGCTGAAGAGATTATTGATATTGCAGATAACGCCACCAATGACTACATGGAAAAACTTGAGGGTGACGGGTATATATTCAATAGCGAGAATGTTCAGAGGTCGCGTTTAAGAATTGACACACGCAAGTGGCTGATGTCTAAGATGAATCCAAAAGTTTACGGCGACAAGCTGGATATGACTACAAACGGTAATGATATAGGAGTAGCTCTAAGTGCAAGACAAGCAGAGCAACTACTTAAAGCCAGAGCAGACCGTCGGGATTCTTAGAGAAATTGCAGATAACGGTTCTTTTGCCGAGTACTGCATTGCTATAGACCCAAAGTACCAACTGGAGTGGTTCCACGCTGAGATTGCTAAAGAGTTGGAGCAAGGATATCGCCGATTGTTAGCTGGCGAAGATGTCCGATTGATGATTTTTATGCCGCCGCGCCACGGCAAAAGTGATACAGCCACGCAGAAATTCCCGTCGTGGGTGCTAGGAAAAAGCCCGAATATTCCAATCGTAGTCTCATCTTACTCTGCAGAGCTTGCATCAGATTTTGGACAAAAAACCAGGGATATAATGCAATCCGCTACTTACACTAAGATGTTTTCTACACGCTTACGAGCCGACGCTAGAGCAAAAGGTCGCTGGATTACAAAACAGGGCGGCGGCTACACCGCCGTCGGTGTTGGTGGAGCGCTAACTGGTCGTGGATTCAAAATTGGTATTATCGACGATCCATTTAAGAACCGTGAAGAAGCAGATAGTCCTGTAATTCGCGAAGCCCGCGACGGCTGGTATAAGTCAACCTTCTCAACACGTGAGGAAGGCAACTCAATGATCGTATTTATTCTTACGCGTTGGCACGACGATGACCTAGCTGGTCGTGTTCTCAAAGCCTCACGAGAAGCTAAGGCTAGAGGCGAAGCATACGACGATTGGAAGATAATCGAATATAAAGCTATCGCTACTGAAGATGACGCGCACCGCAAAACTGGTGAGGCTCTATGGCCAGAGAAGTTTTCACTTGAGAAGCTATTAAAAAAACGCGCAGAGATGGGTAGCTATGAATTCTCAGCGCTCTATCAGCAGAACCCAATTGATGAAGAGAATCGCAAATTTAAGGAAGCATGGTACAGATATCGCGAGTTCAGCAACGTCTTACAGCTTGATACCTACAACGTTATGACGATTGACCCGCGAGGTAAAGACGATGTAAAGCAAGGCACTGACTATATCGGTATAACTCTTAACTTTATCGACCGAGAAGGCAAATGGAATGTAATATGCTATCGCACAAAACTATCAGCGACTGACCTTGTCGACCTCATGTTCACGAACTGGAAGAGATACAACCTACACAAGATCGGAATTGAAGACAACCAATTTACTCAAGCCTTGAAGTCTGTTTGGGATGAGGAGATGATGCGCAGAGGCGTCTATATGGATGTCGAATTATTGAAGCATGGCGGACACAGTAAAGCATTGAGGATTGAAGCACTGGTACCACGATATGAACGCGGAGGAATTTATCATATAAGACATGGCGACGTTAACTTATGTAAAGACTTAGAGCTTGAACTAAGCATGTTTCCTAAAGCAACTAATGACGACGCGAGCGACTCTCTAGCATATCAAGTACAGCTAGCTCAGCGACCAGAAGATGACGTAGGCTCAGCCTCATACAACCAATCATTAGCAGATAGCGACTTAACAGCAATGTGGAACTAATTAGGGGGAATATGAAAAAATTTGTGCCAGAATTTGGAAAAGTCAAAGAACAACAGCAGCTAGACGATAAGACGTCTGTAGTAGTTGAAAACAGTTATCAAAATCACACTGTTATAGCAACTAAGCTACACTATGAAGAACGTTTTCGAGTTGCATCTATGGCAGAAGCACGTGATAAGGTTGATGAGCTAACACTAAGGATTGAAAATGACGACAGTCTTATCAATCCGTCAATCCGTTATGATGGACGCGCTAGAATATCATACAAAGGATCATTCGATGTTGTGTTTGAATATACCAAAATTAAGCAGGTAAAATGATTATTTTCACAACTGATTAAAAATGTGATATAATACAAGCGTAAACCACTGAAACAAACCAGAGTTTACTGAAACAACAGTAATCTTTGGAGTAATCAGTGGCTTTCTCTTTTTTAACGGAAGAAAACATCTTAGATCTATGTAGCGCCTCAAAAGACTATACAGAAAAACTTACACAGCCTTTTGAGGAATATTCCCGTCTTGCCAGAAATAAGCCACACGCTAAAATACCTAAAGCGTTTCCTAAAACTACAGACGGTACATCAGCTTCAATTATCATTAAGTCTGCACGTCGTGCCGTACAGCAATTGCCGGCTGGTGTAGTCTCTACTTCTGACGAATATAGTCCATGGCCAATACTTGCTGAATTTGCTTACTTAAAAGAAATCCTACCTAACGCCAACGCCGAATATGACCTGATCCATAAAATGTGGATAACTATTGAAAATGGTGAGTCATTTGGGTCGCAGTGTGTCTTTACACCAGTAGCTTACAACGATGGCAAGCTGCTTCCAGACTATTTAATAGTCTCATGGCGTGACGTATTTATTCAACCTGGCAAAAGATCTGCTAGCGATAGCGACTATTTATTTGTACGCACGTGGTGGCAAAAGACTGACGTAGAAAAGCTTATCGATGCCGAAAAAGAACGACGCGACACTGCCAAAAAAGAGGGCGCACTATACGAACCAACTTGGGATTTGAAGGCACTAGAAGAAATAAAAGAAGCTATTGTCACTAAAGACTCTAAAGACCAGAGCGAAGCAGAGCAACAGTACTCACTTGATCCATCAGGCATTGAAATTATAACTGGTTTTCAAATTGGTCATAACGCAACCTTCTTTACCTTCAACCCAGCCACTAAAAAGATTGTACGACGTAAGAAAAATAAAGACCCAAGGGCTAAGATACCCTTAAACTGGTATTTTTATGACGCCGATGGGGTCAATCCTCTGGGTCGTAGCGTCTTAGAGCTAATTGGTCCTCTACAGAACCTGATCGATAGCGATATGCAGGCTTATCAATACAACCGTGCCGCTGCATTGCGACCAACTATTAACGTATACGGAGACGTAAACGAGCGAACCCTTGAATTCAAGCCAAACGGTCTTAACAAAATTAAGAACCCAAATGTACGTATTGAAGCGATGTCTGTAGATACTTCAGCAATCCGCGACTATCCGAATCTATACGGCCTGCAGAAGTCTCAAATGCTCAACCTGGTCAATAGTCCAGACACTTCAATTAGTGCAGAGGTTGGCAATCCAGGATTCGGTAAAACACCACAAGCACTCAAGACTCAACAAGCTCAACTGTCTATTGATGACAATGCATTACGTAAAGGATTTGAAGCATTCTTTGAGGAGTGGAGCGAAACGGCTATTAACTTGTATTTTGCAGAGCGTGAAGGCGTAGAAATAATCCAGCTAGATACAGACACTGCACAGAGATTGCGAGACCTAGAAGAGAAAGGTCATGTACTAGATGGTGTAGTCCTAGATGACGACAATAAGGCAACTGTAGACTTCTCAAAAGCTAAGGGCGTACTGAAGTTTAAGATTGACGCGTCAACAACGAAAGTAAACAGCGAAGCGGCACAGCTAGATTCTTTGAAGACATTGATTCAGACGCTAGATTCTAGCCAGTCACTGAACCAAGTAGTACCAGTAGATAAGAAATTAGCTGCATGGAACGCTATTGTTGCTAACTCTGGCATTGATGGGTTAGACGAGCTAAAGGTTACAGAAGAAGAAATGAAAGAAATGCAGGAGGCGCAAGCTCAAGCCGCGGTCCCTGCTACCGATGAAACAGCTACAGCCGAGATGGAACAGCCCGCAGAAGACGAGGCTCAGGTCGCTGAAGTGCCAGTAGAGCCACAAGAAGATATAGAGCCAAGTATTGTAGATGAATTACGACAGATAGGCACACCAGAAAACCTAATTGCTGAAGTACCAAGCATGATTCAAAAAGGATTTACAGAAGAGGAAATAATCGCATCGATTATGGGAGTTATCCAAAAGGAGGGTGAATAATGGACGAAAATCTATATCCGCGCAGTACAGAATATTATCAGCCAAATGAGGAAGAAGACAAGAGGGTAGAGGAGGCTAAGCAAGCCGAAATCAATGCTATCAAGCAAGATATGAATAAGTTGCAAAAGGTACTTGACCGTTGGGATGAGCGCATTACCTTCTACAAGTCTACTGACGCTATACCAGAAGAAGTAATTACAGATAAAGAGAAACTAGCTATTTATATATCGGCAAACAAACGTATTGTAGAGATTTTAAGAGAGGAAAGGAGCTTCTTAGAGAGTGTAATTGACCAAGCGGCATAGTAAGGTACTCTGCTTTGGTTAGCTATCCTCGCTATTGGCTAACCAAAGGAGCGCATCTCACGCAACCCAGGTTCGTCACCTGCAATCGACGCTTAAACAATCTAATGAGAAGGAGGGGTACTGTGCCGTCAGACGCAGAAAACCAAGAAGTCGTTAATACAGAGGTAGAGCAAGAGTCTACCCACGCTGAGTCGACGCCAGCTGAAACACAAAACTCTGAGGCTTCTTCAGAGCCAGAAACCAAAGCAGTTATCTCAGATAGCGGCGAGGTGGTACATGTCAAAGTCGATAAGTCTAAGGAAGAAAGCAAAGACGCTGATTCTGATGACGAGTCAGACGAAGACAGGAAGCCGAAACGGGGCAAAGAGGCGCGCCGTGAACAACTAGAACGCGACTTAGAGGAGGATAACCGAATCATTCGTGAATTAGTTGCTAAACGGAACGAAACTAGAGCTTATCGCCAGCAATTGGAGCTTGACGCACAGAACGAAAGCACATTTCAACCTGTACAGCCACAGCTGCAACAATTGCCAACAATAGATCAGATTATGGAGATGGAGAACCCAGAGACTGGTGACTTCTTCACAGAATTTGAAGCTAAGGCGGTATTGCAGAACCTACAGTTGCAACAGCGACTAGATAATATGCAACAAGCTCAGGAGCAAGCAGCTTATGAAGCCCGAGTCGAAGTATCAAGAAGTGATTTGTCATATAAGGCAGATATGGCACTCAGGGATTTCCCAGAGTTTGATCCAGAATCTGATCAGTATGATGAACATCTTGATAACGCCGTGAACGGGTATCTGCAAAGTGTACTTGTTTACGACCAAAACGGCGACGTCATTGGCTCAAAGACAGATGTATATCAATTATATAAGTCATTCCACAAAGACGGTGAAGCACCTAAGCAACGCGCTGTGATTAATGACGCTGGTGATTTCCGTGGAGGCGGCACTAGGATCGTTAAACCATTCGCCAAGCTTACTACAGACGAGAAGGAAGAATATCTCCGTCGACAAGGACATGATATTTAAGAAAGGTTAATAACATGGCAACAAACACAACCGCAACGCTTTCTGCCGAGATGATCCAATATCTGGAGGAAAAATTCTTGGAACGAAGCGAAGCCCGCACAATCCACCTAGAAGGTGCTAAAAAGAAAACTCTAGGAAAAAACTCTGGTACAACTGTTACCTTTACAAAGCGATCACCATTTGGCTTAGCTACAACGCCATTGACAGAAGGTGACAACCCACAAGACGAAGCTATCCGAAGCAACAAAGTCGTTGCTACTCTACGTGGCTACGGTAAGTGGACTAAAATCTCAAGCATGCTGTACAACACTTCAATCGACCGCGAGATGAAAGAGACGATTGAAACTATGGGTCAAAACGCAGGTGAGACAATCGACGCATTGGTCCGTGACGTATTGCACCAGGGTGCGACAGTACAGTTTGCAAATAAGAAAACTGCATTGAACGGCATTACTGCTGACGATATCCTGACGGTAGCAGAAATCCGCAAGGCTGTACGTACATTGAAGAAAAACAACGCAATCCCATATGCAGACGGATTCTTCATTGGTAAGGTTGGTCCAGATACTGCATACAACATTACTGGTGATTCAGCTTGGATTGACGCTCAGAAGTACACTGGCCGTGCAGAACTGTACAAGGGTGAATTAGGTCGCTTGCATAAAGTCCGCTTTATCGAAGCATCAAGCAACCAGAAGGATGAGGCAAGTACAACGACTGTCTACTCAAACTTCATTCACGGTCAAGAGGCATTTGGTGTTGTCGACTTAGCTGGTAGCGGCTTGAAGAAAATCATCATCAAGCAGTCAGACAAGGGTGATACATCTAACCCACTCAACCAGTTCATGACCATTGGTTGGAAGGCTGAGGCATTTGCGTCAGCAATCCTTGATCCAAAGTGGATTATCAACGTTAAGACTGGTGCTAAAGACTAGTATCTAATAACAGTAAGGGGTGGTTAAACACTGCCCCTTACGACCAAAGAAGGGAAACGATAAAATGGCAGAGAAAAATACAACTGCGCTTACAGCCGAAGAGATTATCGCCAACGCTAAAAAAGAGGCTGAGAAGATTATCGCCAACGCAAAAGAAACTGCAACTAGCGGTGAAATCGTAAGTCGTAGCGTATCTAAGGAAGATATTGTCGAAGCATACAACAGCGGATTAAGTCATCTAGAGGTTGCTAAGAAATTTTATGGCAACACAAACGACGACAATATGCAGAAGGTTATTGCAGTTATTGAAGAAGCAGTACCATCAGGGGACGACAAAGACTCAGAGGTTGAAGTCACTGATCCTTGGATTGGAGCTTAATAGGTTATGGACTGGACGAGAGAGGGCGATCTAACTAGATTACATAAGGTGTTTAATGACCCTCTCAAATCCCGTCACGAGCGCAGATTAGCCCACGACACATTCAACAAGATATTACGCCAGCTAAAAGATAAAAAACTCACCGAATTACGTCGTAGGCTAATCCGAGCCAACATTGCAGACGATGATGGCGCCGTAGAGAGAATAACTGAAGAGATACACGAATACTCACGACGTGCAGGCTATAGATAGCGACTACAGCATAAACATACAGACCATTTCGTTGACGTGAACGAAATGGTTTTTTTGCTTGATATATGATACAATAACCTTACAATTAAGCACGAAGTGTGACTCTAAAAAACGAGAGCGCGTTGTCATCCAAAAAAGAAGGAAGCGTGCGTCGCAGCGTTGTATAAGTAGCAATCTGAGGTGATCGTTTGAGATAAATACGAAGCCGCCCAAGTCAGTATGGAGCGAAGAACTAGGCCCTCTTGGTGACCAGACAACAGACGATAGCTCTTATCCAATTTAATAGTATTTTTACAATTTGGAGATTTGGGGTTTGTGGTGTATGCTATAGGTACTTTAGTAAGTAAATGGGAGGCTTTACTAAAATGGTATCTAAGGACAAAATCATCAAAAGCACTATTGGTGCTGTTATTGGCGTAGCTGCAGTAGCAGGTATGGCTGGAGCTGCAAATAATAGTCAGCCACAGCAGACTATAGCGCCAGTAGTACAACCTGTAACATATTCAGACTGTAGAACGGAAGAAATACCGTTTGAAACGCAGTACGAAGGTGAAACAGGTCAATATGGCTACACTGAAACTATAAAGCAACAAGGTGTAGCTGGTAGCAAAAAGATTTGTAAACCAAGCAAGCCAGGGTACGAAGATAAAGTGGAGGTTATAACTCAACCTGTAAACCACGTTATTATCCGTACACCGAAACCTGCACCACAACCAGTACAACAACAACGCTATCGTGTTGGAGCTATCTGTCGAGATGGCTGGCAATCACACGCTACTGGAAGAGGAGCTTGCTCACACCACGGTGGAGTAAGTGAATGGCTGTATGAATAATTACCTGAAAGACGCATTGTCTATGATATTGATACTTGCGCTAATGGGAGGAATATATGCTCTTGGAGTATACGCATATAGGCATTACTTCATTAATCCTACCAATAATAACTCAAGTCACACCAGGAGTAATTCATCGTATGAAGATAAATCTGATGAAGATGACGTATATTACGAAAATTGCACTGAAGCACGTGAAGACGGAGCTCAGTCAATCCGTGAGGGTGAACCTGGATATCGTGAAGAACTAGACAGGGACGGTGACGGCATAGCTTGTGAACCATGGCATGGTAGGTAGTTGACAAACTACCCCTGTTATGCTACAATGCAAGCGTGAAAAAAGCTATAGTCATTACCGCTATCTTAATCCAGCTGACAGGTGTTGCTGGGGCGGTGTGGCTTATTGCTAACCTGAATTCTCAGAAACCTACAGAAGCAGCTCGGGTGCAAACAGAACCAGAGAAGGATAAGTATGACGTTGGTCCACCAGATGCTCAGGAAATGCTGGAACTGGTGAATCAGGAGCGTGCTAAAGTCGGTGTAGCACCCTTAAAGCTAGATAAAAGATTAAACGCTAGTGCACAGGAAAAAGCAGATGATATGCAAAACCGTGATTATTACGGTCACGTGTCACCTGAAGGTGTGCACGGATATAGTCTTGCGGAAAACCGAACAAAAGGTTCTTGTGGACTTGTCGGTGAGAATATAATAAAAAATCTCTATGATGCCAATAGTCAAAATACGGTCGATGGATGGATGAACTCAAAGCCGCATCGCGAAGCAATACTTGATCCTAGATATACAAGAACAGGTTTTGGTATATCAGAAAGTTCGATAGTTCAACATTTCTGTGAAGAAAAGCAGTAGTTAGTATATAGCGCAAACCCCAAATCTCCTTTTGTCTCGAAAGGAGATTTTTCTTATGGGAGTATTTAACGCCTCTAGTAACATTATAAAACAGTATCAACAACTTCCTGACCTATTTCATCGTGGGCTTTCCTGGGAAGATATGTCGCAAATTACCGGTATGCCTGTGAGGAATATTAGGCAATATTCAGAGGCTAAATATCCAGGGTATGGCATAAAGCCGCAACAACAGAATAGCAACGATACACAACGAAATGCCCAGCACGACAGCAACTCAAATAACGGCCAAAACGTTGACCTGGGTTTTTTGGGTAGATTTGTTGGTTCTGGCGGCGGTGGCGGAATGGGCGGTGGTAACCGTGCCAGTGCCGCTCAGTTGGCAGAATACGATCAAGGTATTGGACAGCTAGAACATGGACTAGGACGTATAGATAACCAATTAGGTGTACGCTTAGGCAATATTAACAACCAGTACACCACCAAGAAGAACGAATTAAAGAGTTCATGGAACCGTGCAGAAGGTCAATTCAACGACCAGACCCGTCAAAATCAGCAACAGCGACGTACAAACATCAACAACATTAACGATCGCTCAGCAGTTGGCTTACGAGGACTATTGCGTTCATTAGGAAGTATGGGTGCAGTAGGTTCAGACATGCAATTAGCAGGTCGCGCAGTTCAGAACCAAGCTAACCAGCAACGAACAGGCGCAGGACAGACTTACGCACAGAACCAAAAGCAAATCGACACCACATGGGGTCAGTTTAAGAATGATTACGCGGATGAAGACAAGAAGCTTAACGACTGGAAGGCAAACGAAGATAACGCCGCACGTCAATCATCTCAAACTACACGTCAAAACCTATTAACTCAATTAGCTCAGATGAAGAGTCAGAAAGCCGCCGCACAAGGTGCTAACGGTGCTAATGCCGCACGCGCAGACCTTGGACGAGCAAACGCTCTATCAAGCGAAATTGACAACCTAGGACGTCAGCAAAGTACATACAGTGGCAATAAGGTCCAATACAACGCGAAAGACCTAGACAGCTACAAGGTAGAAGGTGATACAGCAGTTGGTGTTTCAGATCCGCAAGCAGCAGGTAGTGACCCAACACTAAACATCTACAATACACGTCTAAAACAAGAAGACGAGCGTAAACGACAGAATCAATACCTGTAAATAAATTAGGAGGGGATTAGAGATAATGGACTTTTTCCAAAGAGTAGGCAACTTTTTCAGCGGTAAAGGTTGGGTAAGCGATGACGAGCGTCGACGTAAAGAGCAACAAGTTCAAGCGCCAGTTCAACCACGCCCTCAGCCACTACAGCAGGTACAGCAACCTAACATTAATAGACTAAATGGTCTATCTGGTGTAAATACACCTGGGTTAGGTGGTGGTACTAATATATTCAGCCAGGCTCAGCAAAAAGTAAATCCTAATCCCCTTCAACAGGCTAATCAAGCAACACAACAGCTAAACCAAAATAACCAGCCAAAGCCATTAATCCCAGAAAAGACTGTCAATGACGCCCCTAAAGTACTAACCCCTCAAGGACAACAGGACTGGGTAAACAAAGAAAACAAGCAAATCCAAATCCAGAATGCCATAAACAACCCTACTCAGGCACTTAAACCTCAGGTCCAACAGCAGCAGCCAAAGCCAGTGCCAACACCAGCACCAGTGGCTATTCAACAACCCCAACAACAGAATAGACCACAAATAGCTCCAAGTTTTGCTAATCCAGGAAGAAATTCTCTATTTACCCCAAACCAGAACAACCTAACCCGCGCTCTAGATATAGCAAAACAAGAGAGTGACAAATATAAGGCCGAGCAGGCAACACGCAACGACAAGCTAGACGACATTATGCGAGCAAGGGGTGTTAGCGAGCCAGAAATCGCTAAGAACCGTCAAGTACGTATTGACGCAGAGAACAGAGCTTATTTATCAGAAGACAAAGCAAGACGCGATAGCAATATTGCACAGATGGCAGGATTAGCTACTTTACCAGTGCGTTCAGCAGTTAGCTTCACTAAGGGTGCTATTGACGGTGCTGGCCGTACAGTTGGTGATTCAGGCGATAAACTATCTCTAGCTGTCGCAGACGCCATGTATGGCATTACTGGTGATGAGTCATATGACAGAATACGAAAATATATTGTAGAGCAAGGTAAGCAACGTAACGCTCAATACGATCGAGACCTAGGCGTATTTAAGAAGAACGACACGGATGTTGCAACAGCTTACGAGGCAGGTCAAAGCGCCCAAAGACTAGCTCAAGATATAGGTACAGGTGTAGTCACTGGCGGTACTATACCTGTAGCACGTCAGTTTGTAGAAAATGCGGCGGACTTTATTACTAATGCAAACGCTAAAGGTAAGGGCACGCGTGAAATGTTGCCATATGCGTATGGTAACGCGGCAGTTCAGGCGGCAATAGAGAAGGTTGGGCTAGACAAGGTCTTATCACCTATCGGCAAAAAAGGTCTGACTAAGTTTATAACAGGTGCTATAGCAGAAGGTTCGGAAGAAGCCGCCCAACAATTTGCAGAGAATGCAATTGCTAAGCATACATACGATCCTAATCGCAAATATGAAGAAGGCGTCCTTAAGAGCGGTCTTATGGGTGCGGTCCTTGGCGGTCCAGCTGGAATGGCTAATTTTGGTGCTATGCGACAGACTGGCAATCAACCATCAAGTGCAATGACTGCACGAATGAATCAAAATGAAGCTACTGGAAAACTAGAAAAAGAGGCTATAGCTCAACGTCAAGCACGTCAATCGTCGGACGACACCTCACTCAAGCAAGCGGCAGAAGTAAATGCTGTCAATAATCAGAACAATCAATTACACCCAATCCAGTCGGTGGATGTAGCCCCAGCAGTAGAGAATACTATACCTAACGCTAGCCCAGCACTAAAACAAGCTGTTACCCAGAATATGTCAGATATTCAGCACGGTGATGTAAATGCTGTTGCCACACGCCAACAAACAACAGGAATACTAGAAAACTATCTGATAGAACAAGCTACAAAAGACGTACAGAACTTAGCTAGACCAGAAATGAAATACAAGCTCAATCCAGAGCATGAAGCCCAGGTGATAGCATACAACGAACATATAACACGTCTACGTCAACGTGAAGAATACTTACGTGGTCAAGGAATGAGTGAAAATGCTCCAGCCATGATTAATCTACGTAAAGCTCAAGAGCAGGCTATATACGCCAGAGATCATATCGGTGAGGTGGATGAGAATGGATTGAAATATAAATTAAGCCCAGAGCAGGAGGCATTCTTTAAGGATAGCAAAGTACGAGACGAAAACGGAAACCTCATGGAAATGTACCATGGTTCACCGAACGGTCACATTACTGAATTCCGTCCCGGCACATATTTTACCAAAGATAAAAAATACGCCAATGGATACCAGAATCCAGAGGCTAGCTACATAAGTCTAAGCAGTTTCAAAGAAGTAAACGATCCAAAAACGTACGAAGTATATATTAACTCAAAGAATCCATTCACCTTAAACGACAGTAGAGCAAAAGACATATACCTAAATGAATATGTAAAAGGGGGAAACTCTATGTACCTAGACCCATATTCAGATCATACAGATACTATAAAATCGATGAGGGAGATAGACTGGATGGAGGGTGAAGGATTTATGGAGTGGTTACGAGAAAACCATCCTGAATATGATTCTCTATACCTAGATGAAGGTGGCGATGGTGGATACGGAGAAAAAACCATCGATAAAGGTATATCACTGGTTATGACCAAGCCAGAACAGATCAAATACACCAATAACCTCAATCCAACAGACAGCCCAGATATGAGGTATAAGTTAGGTGCCAAAATGCAGGAGCTAGCTAGCCAAAATAAGCTTCTAGCACGCCACCTACAGCTGACAGGTGATGAAAACCTTGTATTCAATGAGTGGCAAAATGAAATGCAGAAGAAAGCATTAGGCTACTACAATCCAAAGACCGATCAAATTAACCTAAACAAGCTTACAGAAGACACCCTAAACCACGAATTAGGACATAAATTACTTACACGTGTAGAAAACAAACAAGACTTATTAAACTCTATACGCGAATCTTATGGAGATGACTATTTAATAAACAAATATGGCAGTCAGTATGGAAATGACCTGAACCTACTAGCAGAAGAACAGCTAGCTGACGGATTCAGTGATTACTATAACGGAAGACTAAACGGTGAAGATAAAGTACGTCTAGGTGCTAGATTAGGTATTCCTCAAAAAGTCTTAGCAGTATATGATCGAATTACTGAAGCTATTATGGGACTTGTCGGTAAACAAGATGCCATTAAGCAATTCTATGCTCAAATGGAAACGGGAAAGTTCAGAGCCAAACAACAAGTACCTGGTGGTGATGGGCAGATTAGGACGATGAGTATTCAGCAAAGTAGAGACGGCACACCTGTTGTTGTGATAGAAAACGATATCCTTGCTGGCGTTCCCGCTAGAAATCGTGCACGAGTAATAAACGAATATTTCAAAGAAAACCTTCAAGGCAATAACTACGACCTGGACTACGGTAAGGACGGTACGGCTAGAATTAGCGCTAAGACACGTAATAAATACTTAGACCCGGGGCAGACTGTTGATGATCTGATTGCCAAGGGAAAGATGGCAGGTGAACTACCAGACATACTGCGTATTTCAAAGAAGGTAGGCTACGCCGCTGATACTAAAAATCATGGGTTCGCCGCCGAAGGATTCGAGTACAGACAAGCCATTGTAAAGATGGGCGAGAGTACATATAAGGTCAGATTAAATGTTGGAATTAACAGTAAGGGAAAGCTTCTCTACGCCGTAAATGGCATAGAAAAAATCCCCGAATCCCATTACCGGGATTTAAGTGGGGATTCTTCTATCTCTACTATATCAAATCAAAATGAGAATGTCAATACAGATAACCGTTATCAACACCCTCTTCAAGAAACTATTAACGAAATGGAAGCCAACCCTAAGCCTAAGATGACTAGGGAATTAAGAGATGCTATAGATGAGTTTATATACGAGAATATAGACCAGAATCTATTCCTAGAGCATAATGACACAAACATCCTCGGAAGTCATGGATTGACGTGGAGTATCCCACGCCTGCATGTAGACGACCTACGACACTACCTAGGAAAAGAGTTAGCTGGAGACTTACCATCTAACTATAAACGCCGTACGGGTAAGCGAGATATCGATATAGTAGCTCAGGAAATGGGATATGACGACATTGATACGTTTATCGATGAAATTAAGCGAGTAGCTGAAGCACGACGTGCAGAAAGAGAGAGAAAAGCCCTATTGGCAGAATGGCGTAGGGATCCAGACGTCATTCAAGAAGCTCAGAAGATGATTGCGGAGCGACACGCTGAAGAGGCTAAGATAGAGGCTGAGAAGCAAAAGAAAATAGAAGAAGCGAAGGCGGAAGAAGAACGACGTACTGAAGAGGCTAAGGCAGAAAAAGAGCGAATTGAAAAGCAGCAGGCGTTAGGAGAAATACTAAATAGAGGATTAGATGAAGGTCCAAGGCATAAAATAGCAGATATAGTACATAACGCTAGTGTAGCTACTGGTATTGACGAAAAAGCCGTTGCGAAACAATTTGCTAAGCTGGCTGAACAAAAGGGCTATGACATTACTGGAGAAAGGGCGCTACTAAACACCAACGCACGCGCTGGCAGTATGTTAGATGAAAATGGACGACTACGCCCAATAGACGAGATAGCGCCAGAAGTAAAGGAAAAGATTAAGCTACCTGGAGCGGAACACGCGGTCCCAGCACCTACAACTACTGCAAATACAGCTACCCACAATACACGACAGATGATTTATAAAGATGAGAAGGGCGCATACCACTCATTCTATGAATATAGGAATATCTTTGGTAAATGGCAACGAACAGGCGCCGAAGCACCAAAAGTAACTTCACCACTACAGAAGAAATTCATAGATGATATTAAATCAGATAAGGCAGTTAATGATGAAGCTAAGCGTGCATTTGATGACGGTCTAGCTATTCAGTATATCTGGAGGGAAAACTCTAAGGGTGTAAATGCTGAACTAGTGAGTGCTTTTGATGGTTATATGCAAACTGGAGATAAAAAGGCATATCGTCCAAGTGATAAACTAGTTACATTCAATCCAGACAAACACTATATAGAGTCTGGTAGAGTAGTGGATGCGCAAACTGGTCAAATTCTAGGTAATTACATTGAAATGACACCTGATGGCAACGTAACTATATATGCAGGCAAAAAGAAGATGAACCTGAATATGCGTGATGTTGACTTCAGTAAAATCAAAGAAATGCGTTTTGGCGCAGGTCAAACATGGACTACTGAAGGAATAATAGACCGTATAACTGGATCATTAAGGCGAAGCAATAGCCTTGATTACTTTAAGAAAGGCGGCAATAAAACTAAAGAGGCGTTACTGAGTATTATGTCTGAAACACCTCGTCAAGCTAATGCCGCCGCAGTAAAAGAAGGCAACGCTATCGGTGAACAGATAAAGGATTATCGTAAAAACTTGCTAAAACAAGCTAAAAAACATGGTCCCCTAAAGCGCCAAATGCTACAAGACGCCGTATATGTAATTGAACCATCACGTCCGAAACGTGGCGAAAAATCACCATCATACGATGAGCGCCTGAAAGTATTTGAAGAAGTTTACGGAAAGAGTGCCTCTGAAGCTCTGGATCAATACAACAGCTTCTTACGTGCCGTATACAAGAACTTGCTAGCTCGCCAAAACGAAAAGAGGGTAGAGTTAGGTAAAGACCCAATTATGGAGCGTAAAGACTATATCACGCACCTAGGAGAAATGCAGTCTGGCAAGGGAGCTATCGCGGCTATGTACGGCGGTGCTAAGAATCTATTATCTGGCGGAGATGTGGCTATTGAATCTCGTAAATCACTACCAGCTAAATTAGCAGGTCGTACAGGACTATTCAAGCCAAGTCAAAAGTTTAATCAATTCGCTATGCAACGTGTAGGCGACGTAAAGCCAACAGATCCATTTACGCCACTAATGGAATACAGCAAGATAGCCCTACACAACATTCATATGACAGATGCTATTACAATGAACCGCTCGCTGGAAGTAGCAGTGCGCGCAGCTAGCGAAGCACGACAAGAATTTGCAGGTAAGGGCACCAGTGGTATACAAAAGCTAGCCGACAGAGTAGACGCCCTGTATAATTCGGCTGCTTCTGGCAAGGTCGATGCTGAAGAGCTAACGCAAGTAAGAAATAAACTATACGGATTAGAACGTGCAATTGGTCGAAAGATAGACGGCATACAAGAACTTAGTCGTCTAGTTAAAAAAGCTGACAAGTTTGGTGTAGAAAAGTTAGACGCAAAAGATATAAATAGTCTAAAAGAAACCACCAACAATATGTCTGAAAGTCTAGATAAGATGCTTAATGACGTAAACTTTATGAAGCTGATGTCTGATAGTGCAAACGGACTGACCCAATTTGTCGGATTTGTCCAAGAACATGCAAACCGACTAGCTGGAAAGACAGACCCATTCCAACGAGTTGTAAATGATACAGAGCCAAGTAAAATGCGAAAATTCGCAGATGCAACTGGTAGGGCATTAATGAAGCAGGCGGCACTATCTAAGATTGTCGGCAATATGAATTCAGTAGTAGCTCAAACGGCATCACTACCTGCTCTATTCTCTACAACCAACCCGAAAGCATTGATACAGGCGTTCAAGCTAAATAACCGTAAGGCAATATTACAGAAGTCTGATGCGTTAGCGTTAAGATATGCAGATGACAACCTGACGGATGATACCAAGTTTGAAAAGACTATGAAAACTGCTGGTATTCCTATGGAAGTAGTTGAAAGAGGCGTTATTGAATACACCTTCTTAGCTAAATACAATCAGGCAATCAATAATGGACTAAGTGACGCGGATGCAGTTAGATACGCAGAACGATTCATTAATGATACGGTGACCTTACGCGACCAGATAAGTACCCCACGGGCATACAATAGGCTATTACCTGCATCATTCTTACAGTTCACGCGAGAAGTTACACAACAGAACCGTTATGTATGGAACCAGATGTCTAATAAACAAAGAGTGGCACTTGCTGTTAATACGGCAATTGCATATAGTGCGATAGAAGCGCTAACTGGAAATAAGCCAGGGGTTGATCCATTAGGTACATTGATTGAGATTGTAGGTGACTGGTTGAGTGGTGGTGATGATGACGATAAAGACAATTCAGTACAAGCTAAACTAGAGCGTACAATCCAAAAAGTAGCTGGTCAAGCAGTTACAGCCTCACCTATAGCTACAGCTATGGTTAATGCTGCAACGACAAAAGACGACCGCAAGAAGCTATTCGGCAAAGAGAGCAATTTAGGACGTTACGACGGTACAATACCAGTTGTTGATTTACCTCGTAAATTGATTGACACTAAGGGTAAATTGGATGAGGCAGCTAAAGCGCGTGAAGATGGTGATGACGATAAGGCAGAAGCAAAAACTAAAGACGCTATGTACAACATCCTAGGTCAATTGCCAGCAGGTAGCCAATTAAAGAAAACTATTCAGGGTATTGCGACGGCTCACTCTGGCGAAGTAAAAGACGGCAATGGCGAGACAAAGGTTGAGTTTGAAAAAGACAATCCATTCAATCTGGTCCAAGGCGCGCTATTCGGTAAAAATGCGCTAATACCAGTGCAAGTAGAAGAAGGAAAGAATTCGTGGGTCAATATGTTTAAGGCTGGCGGTCTAGTTGCTAACGCGTCTAGCGGCCTGCAAATAAACATGCCAGCCAACAATAACCCGCAACAAAAACAAGCAACAGATAATCAAATAGACCTACAAGGACTAAGCAAGAAAGAAGCCGCTTCAATTAAAAAGAAGCTAAAGAAGGGCGACTATACATTCCAAGACGGATTGCTAGTAAACAAAAATGGTAACGTAGAAAAAGGTGTATACAAAAAGCTTGCTCAATCTCAAGGACAAGGTGATGAAGCATATCGCAACTGGATGAAGGCGTATGACATTGATAAAACATCAACTATTAAAAAAGAGTTCACTTCATTTAATGCGACGTTAAACAAGCTACAGAACGGTGTAGAAAAGGTAGATAAAGCTAAAACTGCTGTCAATATGATGACTGGTAAATACAAAGACTTACCAGATTGGGTAAAAGAGCGCTATTACAAAGAATCTGGATATACAAAGGATCAAATTGAGTATGGCGCTATGACATCTCATAACGAAGTAAGTCTGATGGATAATTACTGGCGTCAAAAGGCTCAAGAATCATCACACGAGGATCTAATACAAGAACTAGCCAATGGTCGACGAAAGAGTATTACAGGACAAATGTTTGCTAAAAATGGTGTAATCAATAAGCTACGCGCTGAGGGTTACATAACTAAACAGGAAGCACGTGCCCTTAATGCTACTCAGTTTGACACTGACGGTAATAAGATAACCAAAGATACCTCAGGTGGCTCTGGACGCTCAGGCAGCGGAAGCGGAAGAGGTAGAGGACGAAGAGGTGGTAGGTCAAGCGGCGGTGGTAGCACATCTCCACTAGCTTCTGCAACCGCTAAGAGCATGAGTCTAACATCTTCTGCACCAAAAGCTAACGAATCATCCGCAAAAAACACAAGTATAAACCAAATTGGACAAAACCTAATAAGCAAGACTAACACCCAAAAACAGATAACTAATACATTAAAAAAGTGGAATGGTGCAAGCACCAGCAAAAACACGCGAATCCGCATTAAGAAAGCATAATAGTGATAATTATGATATAATATAAGCAGAAAACAGCGTGACCTAAAGAACACGGAGCGTCTGGCAATAATAAGCCGGCTCCGTGTTTTTAATTTAGGAAAAACGCCATGAACACTACGCAACTTATATCGGCAGTCATGCTGAAAGCTACTGGTAAGGTGCGCAACCTACCAGAAACAGACAAGAAATACCAGAAAATACTAGGTATTGCTAACATGTATATCCCTGTGTGGCAAAGTGAACCTAATGTTGATTGGCAGTCTTTATATGACCCTAATTACGATATCGGAACACTATCGACGAATCAGGAATATGAAATTGACTTTACTAAGGTTGCCAAGGTAAGCAACGTATACGGCGACACTATAAAGGTCAAAAAAGACAATCAGATTAAAGAATACACTACAGTGCCACCAGAGCAAGCGGGAATGTATAAGGGGCAAGACTGCTGCACTATATCTGGAAATAAACTAGTATTTATCGATCCTATACGAAGTGACGACCCAGTACTTGGAGGTCAAATAACAATACCTGTATATTTACGTGCCCCACTACTGACAAGTCCAAGTGATATGGTCCCAGTAGACAATCCAATGTGGCTGGTGGTAATGTGCGCGGCTGAATATGCTCGCAACGACATTCTTTTACAGAACCAATACGGTAATCTCATCAATGAAGCTAACCAGCTGATGGAAAAAATGATAGAGAATAATGCTAGTCAAGCTAGATATGCACCTCTAAGTATGATTCCAGGAGTGTCTGACATATGCTAAAACCCCCTAGCAATACTAAAGCACCAAAAATACAGCGGCTGTCGGTTGAAGATTGGACAAACGGCGTGGTTACTGCATTTGATGATGGTCGCTCACCGCTAAGAGGCCTAAGGTCATCTGAGAATATGATATTGGATCAGGACTCTGTCATTACCGTGCGACATGGTACTGCTAAATACGGTCCCCAGCCATTAGGAACAGTCTTAGGCGAATTGGCTGAATTTCGTAGCACTACAAAAGACGGATCTGTAAACTGGCTAGCTTGTCTTCAAAGAATAAACGGCAAAACAAAGCTATGTATAGCTAAGGGCGAAGACCTAGCATGGCAAGTAGTAGAAGGTAAAGAATATCACGAATCTGCCCGCGGTCATTTCAAGCAAATACGCAACAATCTTCTAGTTATGAATGGAGAAGATACTCTTAGCTACTTGGATATACCAACAAAGAAGATTGTAGCATTTCAGAAAATATCAGACCCAGCAAAGCCAATACTAGATAAAAACGTAGGGCTAACTGGTACAGGATTTAAGGTATTTTATGCAGTTACTTTTAACTCTACTGTTGGTGAAACTGCAGGATCACCTCTATTATCTCAAGCAATCTCTACAGACCGAGATATGTGGAACGGTGAAAAACACAACCTATCGGTCAAGCGTCCAGATAGTACAGAAGCTAAGTCATGGAATATTTACTGTGGTGTTGGTGTTGACGGCGGCGGAGAGCCTACGCTTTACCGTCTAGCTGCCGCACTGCCAATGGATCAGACAGTATTTGTAGACAATGGATCGCGTAGCCTAGACATGTCAGTACCTCTACCAAAAGACAATAACACGGCTGGTCCAAAAGCAACGCGAGCCGATGTAGTCAATGGTCGTATATGGATGACGGGCGATAAAGATAATCAATTCTATGTATGGCGTGGTGGTGATTATGGTCATGAGCTAGACTTCTCACCTGGATATGGTGGTGGATATACACCAGTAGGGAATGGTACTAAAGAAGTACCATTTGCAGTACGACCATATCGAGATGGTAAAGGCGACCCTAAAGTAACGGTCCTAGCTAACGGTACAAACGGTACTGGTAAACGATTCTATATTACACCAACAAACATTACTTACGGTGAAGATACTATTACAGTCTGGCAAGTACAAGAAGATACTGGTGCTGATGGTACAGATAGCCCTGACGCTGTAGTCATTTACAATAACGACCTACTATATCCAAGCCGTGGTGGATTTAATACTACAGGAACTCTACCACAATTACAGAACGTCCTATCTACAAGACGAATTACTAACACTATTCAAGACGCTATTAGCAACCTAAACAGTAAAGCTATAGAAAAAGCCGTAGGTCTAGCATTTGAAGGTCGCGTGTATTGGGCGCTACCTGTTGCCGCTGATTACAACAACCAGATATGGATTTATGACACCGACCGTAGAGGTGCATGGATGAAGCCATGGAGTATTCGTGCTGACTGGATGACGCTATATAACGACAACTCAGGTATAACTCACTTCTTAATAGTTCAAGGAAACAAGATAGTCGAGCTATCTAAGGGTGCAACTACAGTTGATGACGGTAAGCCGTTTAATACTAGCGCACAAAGCGGTCAATTACGATTTGAAGAAACTGGAAGGGATTGGGCGCGTGTATTGAAGGTGATATTCGTATTACTCAGACCTCAAGGGCGCATTAATCTTACCGCCACTATTAAAACTGAAGACGGATTACAGACGTTTACAGAGACAAGATTTTTCGGAGCGTCTTCAAGTCGTACTGGATGGAGCGAGCCAGGCGTTGGTTGGAGCTCTATCGGATGGAGCGAGGTGAAGGGTGTACCTGAAACATTTAACTCTGCCAGCGAAGAAGTAGAGCTGGAGGTAGATGAAGACGCTCACTGGGTGCAGTATGGCTGGAGTTCATCAGACCCTGGCGTAAGCTACAGCATATCAAGAGTGGTATTTGAATACGTAAATATTGGCACGAAAGACCAAAGCTAAAGGAGGAATAATAAAATGGCAAGTGTTAGTGACAAAATTACAAAAGTAAAAGACGGTAGCAATCCTAACGTAGCACGAGTAGTTACCCCACGACCTGCAAACTCTGATACTCTATCTGTAGATAGTTTGACTGGTTGGACTGAAGATACTGCTGTGCATTTTATGACATATAGAGTAGACTCAACTGGTAAAGTGGTCCCAGGTAGCCAGAGAGACTGGAAGGGTATGGCAAATAAGGCTACTGGTCAGATTATTAGTTTACAAATCCAGAATAACGCAATAGATGACGGTAACTTAGTTGGGGATATTGTTCAAGCTGGTCCTACTGCCAGCTGGGCGCAAGACCTAGCCGAGGCAATTCTAGAATCTCATAACAGCGACGGTTCTCTAAAAAGAGGTGCTGTAGGGGCTGATAATATAGCCAAAGATAGTATTACAAAAGACGCACTCAAAGATGGGTCTATTACAGCCGACAAGATAGACTTTACGACAATGCCAGACAATAAATACAAGACTACTGAACAGGACACTGGTCAAAAATGGATTGACGGTCGCCCTATTTATCGTAAAGTCGTGCGTGGCACTGTAAACATGACAGGCGGCTTTAATACATCAAACTTGCCACATGGTATTCAAGGTCTAACAAGCGCCTGGGAGCTCATACGCTACTATGGAAATATGCGACTATCTGGCAGTCTTAATAATAACCCTATCAAGCAAGCGTTGCCATACATTGAAGGCACACACCAATCAGGTGTTACCTCAATTGATCAAACGAATATTACAATTTCTGGTAGCTACGCTTGGGGTAATTCAGAAGTTAGTATTGTGTTAGAGTATGTTAAGTAACTAGACAGTACCTACTGCAATCCAAGAGATGCCGTGGTTAGCACCACCAAAAATGCCTGAGGTTGAGGCTGTGATAGTAGTACCTGTCTGATTAAATGCTCCACATTCTATGTTTGTACCAGCACCAATTTTCTGGTCGAAACTTGCAGGCGAGGTCGGCGTTTTGAATGTATATCCAATTAGGGTAGGAATAACCGCATACACCTCCTTAAATTTCTTAGGAAAAGTAACTTGGACAGACTGTTGCTTTCCACCATTTCCTAAGAAATAAACCCAGCCAGATTGAATGATTATATTACCTGTTACAGTTTTATTCGAATCGTTATTTTTATAAGACAATATGGTCGTAGAATCTATCTTGTCTGACCAATGTATAAATGGTAAAATAGTACTATAAATTAACCAGTGTGATCTCAAGAAACGGAAGCACGTATAAAGACGAAAGGCTTCCGTTTTTTATATGCCAGGATCAAACACAGACCTAAGTGAACGCCTAGTCAAACTAGAGGTGTTCAATGAAAAAGTAGCAGAACCATCATTAGCTCAAATATTAGCCAAACTAGACGGGTTAGTAAGTGAGTCTGTATATATAGAGCGAAATAAATATGTAGATGGAAAAATAAATGATATTGAAAAGAATATCAAAGCAATCCAAGACCATAACGACACACTAGATGGCAATATCTTCATAAAAGCTATCGTTACTGGCGAAAAGAAATTCGTAGGCGTAATCATCAAATACACAGGTCTAACCGTACTCATAGGTGCAGTAGGGCTCTTTTTGCTTACTCAATTTACCCATTTTATTCAAGACAGAACACCCGTTGAAGTAATAGAAAAAGTAAAGGAGGTAACAAAATGATAGAAAAAGCACTAGCTTGGTTTTACGCACGTAAAGGTCGGGTTTCTTATTCAATGGAGAATCGGAATGGTCCAGATTCATACGACTGCTCAAGCTCTGTATATCACGCTCTAAAAGAAGCAGGTCTTTTACCTGCTAGTTACTGGATTGGCAATACAGACACACTATTTGACGCTCTGGAAAAGAACGGCTGGGTACGACTGTCTGAGGACGCTAACGGCGAAGCAGACACACAACGCGGCGATATCTTTATCTGGGGTATTCGCGGCAATTCAGGCGGTGCGTTGGGTCATACAGGAATGTTTGTCGACGCAGATAACGTCATCAACTGTCGTTATCAAGCAGGTATTGTAATAGACAATCACGATTGGCTCTGGAGCGCGTCAGGATATCCACCATATGCATTTTACAGGTATGTAGGTAAACCTCAAGAAGCTAAACGTGTAGCACTGCCCGAAGTCTATTATGCAGATGAAGTAGCAACCGTATTCGATTTACGACAGATTAGATGCAACCGACTAATTGATGAGTTTGACTGGGAGGACAACGGTGTACCTGTTTCTGTAGCAGTGAGAACAGATAAAGACGGCTATCTACTGGACGGAGAGATAAATACAGGAGATTACTTCCGAATTGTCGGTGGTACAGAGATATTAGACGAAACTACCGAGAATAACAAACGCTACCTACAGCTAAAAATGGCAGATGACGGAATTTGGGTATTAGCGGAACGAGTACGTGAATTAGCGAATGGCGATGCAGGCACACCACGCCCGCAACCACGCCCTCAGCCACAACCAGCTCCAAAGACACCAGAATTGCAACAGGCACCTCAAACCAAAGAAAAACCGCAGGAGCAGCCGCTAGCACCACAACCTACAAACGAAGACGTGATGAGATCTATCGCTAAATTAAGTCAAGATATCGCTAAGAATAAAAGCCTATTAGAGAAGATCATCAATTTTCTGATGAGTATTTTTAAGTTCAAGAAATAAGGAGGAACTATGAAATCGCTAGAAGCGCTAAAGAATATCAACTATAAAGACGTAGCTATTCGTGCTGGATGGACGTTCTTGCAGACGTTTATCGCGACATTTTTACTTGCGGGTGTAAACCTAGTGAATTTGCTATTTGCGGCGAGCTGGCACGAGCTGTACGCTTTAACTCTAGCTACTGCTCTGTCTGCAATTGCGGCTGGATTATCCGCGGCTAAGACTATTATCCTAGACTTAGTACGACAGATGAAAGAAGCTGTTGAATAATTCAGATAGCTCTGTAATCCTATAAAAAACTACTACTTTTGATCGAGGGTAGTTTTTTGTTGAGTAATTCGGAAATCCCGAACAACTGAACAGTTCGGAAATACCGAACAGTTGAAACTCTACCTTTGATTAAGCTACTGTGTTTGCAAGCCCGGTAGCTTTTTCATTTGGTAAGATGTCATCTGCAAGTCAGTAGTTGACTATATGTAAAATATTTGCTAGGATAGAAGTATCAATTTCAGATTGCCGGCCTCTATCGATTGAAAAAAGGTTTTCTTTCGATTGGGGCCGCTTTATTTTGCCCTGAAATACTAAAAAATAGGATTTTTCTGTCAAGCCCTTAGCACTACGGACTTGTGGAAAACTCCTCGTAAATGTAAAACGCCAGAGCTAGTAATGGTGCTAGTTAGCTGTTGGCTCAAAATTTGGAGGGTTAACAGAGGTGAAAACCACTAATATTAATTCTAATGCTAATGCAAAAAAGTTTCATAGAAACTATAATTCTAATTCTAATACTAATATTAGTCGTGATAAGTATGCTAAATCCAAGCAAATAGAGAATATGGCGACTAGATTATGCCAGATGTTTGGGAATGAGCAATACTTCGCATTTTACTGTAAAGTATTCTGGAAATTACCAGAAGCTACAGTCTGGCAATTAGCGGAAACTGCGCTAGAAGCAAAACAAACTCCAGGACGATTATTTACGTACTTATGCAAAAAGGCAGGTGTATGAGTTTTGACACTAAGGAAGCCAGACGTAAACTTATTGAACGGATTAATAAGGCTAAAACAGATCGAGAACAACTTAGACTATTACGTAAGAATAAAAATGGCTGTGAACACGAATGGAAAGTGTACAAACAGATTATCAAGATTGATTATTTTGCTACTGTCATGAAGGGTCAAATACGTGAATATAGCGGTCCAATAGCACCATATTTCATAGTTAAAGGCTGTCATAAATGTCATGAAAAGCATTACATTGACTTAAAAAATCTGTAAAATAGAACAATTGGGGCGTAAAGGTTATAAATTAAACCTAAGTCACTCTAAGGAGAGAAGAATGACCGCACCAATTCTATCAATCACAACATCAAGAGCTACTGTAATAAGTGAATTACAGAAAATAGATGAAGTACTAGATGTAGAATATCAGACAGAGAATATCAGAGAGCTAGTGTTTCAGTTTATCCATTATTCAGCAATAGTCGAAGATATGTCACCAGCTACAGTAGCTACTAGAGTAGTACGTCTTAAACAATTTGTTAATTTCTGTGATGAATTACACAAGACTAATATAACCGAGCTGTCGCTTAGATGGCTCGATTTTTATTTTTATGAATACAGAAAAACTCACGCAGCTTCAACTACAAACTCAACAAAACGAGTAATAAAAGCATTTTTCAAATGGTGTAATGAACACATGAATCTAAACTGTATTAATTCTGAGCTTATTAAGTCACGTAAGAACGCTAAACCACGACCAAGATATATACAACATCATGTTATACAACTAGTACTCAACAGGACGTCAAATAACGCGAAAGAGCGACATGTAAACATGCTAATAGATTTTGCATACGACACCGGATTGCGTATTTCAGAGATTGCTAATGTTAGCTATAGAGATATAGATGGATTGAACTTATACGTAAAAGGTAAAGGCTCTAAGGATCGTACAGTATTCCTAACTAAACGGTTAAAAGACAAGATAGATGAATTCGCGACAGACTACAACCGATTATCTGGTCCTCTATTCAATACAAACGATAAAACAGCTAGAGTGTGGATCCAACAAGCATTTAAGAAATATGCAGATATTCATATAACACCTCATCAATTAAGACATAGTTTTGCAGTGCGTCTACTAATAGCTGGTTGCGATCTTATGACAATACAAAAATTACTTGGCCATCGCGACCTATCTACGGTCCAGATATACCTACAAATTAAAGATGATCTGGCAGAGAGTCAGTTCTATAAAGCAATGGATCACGCTCAAGGCTATTGACATATTTAGTCATTTTTGCTATACTGGTGACAGTTGAGAAAGACATACACTTTCCAAGCAACTTTACACCAATAATTTCAAAGGCTCTCTACCAAACATTGAAAATGGCAGAGAATTTGATTGCTACTACATATAATTGTTGTGGTGGACAGTCGTAGTTATGGGGAGGCGCACCTCACCAAGTTCCTACGATTG
>CALJRR010000080.1 GCA_937976315.1 uncultured Candidatus Saccharibacteria bacterium
AGCGGTTGGCTGTTAACCAATAGGTCGCTGGTTCGAGCCCAGCTGCCGGAGCCAAATTAGTTTTCTATGAAGCTGTCCTTAATAGGGCAGTTTTATGTAGGTTATTTAACGGATATATTTTATGAAAAAAACTTTCAAATATTACGACATTATTTTAGCTGTATTTGCTGCTATATTATTAATCTCTAATTTAGCAGGGACTAAATTAATTGCTTTTGGTCCGATTATTACAGATGGTGGAGCTATTTTATTCCCAATATCTTATATTCTTGGCGATGTCTTAACTGAGATTTATGGCTATAAATATACTCGACGAGCGATTTGGGTGGGTCTGGGCGTTATGCTTTTGGCAGTGCTGTGCTTTACAATTGTGCGTTATATGCCGCCGGCGCCGGAGTATGCAGATCAGGCTGCGTATGAAGCGGTTTTAGGATTCTTCCCAAGGATTGTTGCAGCTAGCTTAGCCGCATTTTTGACTGGATCATTTTTAAATTCGTTTGTATTGGCGAAATTGAAAGTTAAGACTAAGGGCAAAAAACTATGGTTACGATTAATTGGATCGACAGTCGTTGGTGAATTATGTGATACTGTAGTATTCGCCTTTGTTGCGTTCGGTGGAATACTTCAGGGAATGAACATGCTGACGTATATTCTGATTGGCTGGATATTTAAGACTGTAGTGGAGATTGTTTTCTTGCCTATTACATATCGCGTAATAGATAAGATGAAACAGGTCGAAAAAGTTGATGCTTACGACGATAAGACCAACTTTACGCCGTTTAGTGTTGATTTGAAATAGTCCAGCTGATCTTTAAAGCATTTTTACAGAACGCTTGTTTATAGTGGTTTGCATGAAAGCAATAACCACACCCCAACCATTAGCTAGGTCGCGACTTATTACGTCCGATTCTAGTCCATCGCCGTTTCGGGCGATAGTTAATCCATTTGTCGACATAGTCGTGCCGGTGCTGAATGAGGAGAAAATTCTTCAAAGCAGCATTGAAACGCTTGACGAATATATGATGGAAAATTTGCCATATCGCTATCAGATAACGATCGCGGATAATGGCAGTCAAGATAACACCTTAAAAATAGCGAAAAACTTGGCGCAAAATCATCAATCAGTTCGTGTTGTAAGGCTGGCTAAACGCGGTCGCGGGCGAGCATTAAAGCAAGTCTGGCAAAGCAGTCAGGCGGATATTTTGACATATATGGATGTCGATTTGTCCACCAGCTTGGATGATTTTCTACCGATGATTCAGCCGCTTGTGGCGGGCGAAGCGGGCGTGGCGATCGGTTCTCGATTGATGAAAAAATCAAAGACCAGCCGCGGTTTTAAGCGAGAGTTTATTTCACGGTGTTATAACAAGATTATCAAATTGACGTCGCGAACCAAATGTAGCGATGCGCAATGTGGATTTAAGGCAATTCGTCGCGATGTGGCGAAGAGATTTTTGCCAAAAATTAAGGACAATGAGTGGTTCTTCGACACCGAGCTTTTGATTAAAACGGAGCGCGCGGGCGTGCCGATTCACGAGCAACCCGTTACTTGGATTGAAGATACTGATAGTCGTGTGAAGATTGTAAAAACTGCGGTCGATGATTTAAAAGGACTGCATCGAGTTAATAAGGAATTGGACAATCGTTCGTGGCTTGAGAAAATAGCTCTTCCGATTCTGTTGATTACGACGGGTGCGTTGTATATGTTTGGCGCGATGCATAATGGTATGGCGAACAGTTATTACGCGGCGGCAGTGCAGGCGGCAAGCCAAAACTTGACGGCGTGGCTGTTTGGCAGTTTAGATGCGGCAAATTATGTTTCAATCGACAAGCCTCCGCTGGCGACGATGATAATGGGACTCAGCGCTCGACTGTTTGGATTTTCCAGCTTTTCAATGTTACTACCAAGCGTATTAGCGGGCGTTGGTTCGGTCTGGCTATTATATTCGGTAGCGAAACGACAATTCGGCTTTACTAGCGCGATGATTTCCGCAGTCACACTGATGTTAACTCCTGTTGCAGCGTTGATGTTCGGATTTAATAATCCAGATGCCATTTTGACATTTATGCTCACCGCCAGCGGTTACGCATTTCTCAGGTCATTAGAAGGCAAGCGTCCGCTTTTATGGCTTGGTCTGGCGGGACTATTTACGGGGCTGGCATTTAATACGAAAATGCTTCAGGGCTTGATGGTTTTGCCTGCGATGGTGATTGTCTATCTAGCGTTCGCTAAGCCGCCAATTGTTACGCGATTTCTACATTTGATGTTTGCGGGCGTAATTACGACGGTGTCGACTTTATGGTGGAGTGTGCTTGTTTGGCTGACGCCGTCTGGTAATCGACCGTGGGTTGGTAGCACGAATGACAATAGTATTTGGAGTTTGATTTTTGGCTATAACGGATTTGGTCGACTATTAGGAAACCGCGGCGGCGGAGGCGGCGGAACTCCTCCGAATAGTACTGGTATGGCAATAGCAAACCCTGGCGGAATGGGTGGTGGCGCTCCTAGTGGCGGTCACGGTCCTGGAGGTACTGGATTTGGCGGGCAAACGGGAATATTTAGGATATTCAATAACGATTTCGGACCGAACATTGCATGGTTGCTAGTCTTAGCATTAGCAAGTGGCGGACTACTCTTATGGATTTTACGTAAAACTCCGCGAACTAATCGTGGACGAGCGGCGGTGATATTCTGGATGCTTTGGCTGATCGTTCATATCGTAATATTCAGTATGACTAGCGGCGTGATTCATCCGTACTACGTGGTGGTTATGGCACCGGCTGTGGCGGCTCTGGTTGGGATTGGTGTGCCATTTCTGTGGGGTTCGTACGTCAGACGAAAGTCGTATGCTTGGATTTTGCCGATGTTGGTCGGCGTAACGGCGGTGATTGCGATAATTATCCTTAGCTATGCTGGTACGATGACTTGGCTAATGTGGGCAGTTGGTGTTCTGGGGGCTGTCGGTATGGTTGGGCTATTGGCTAATTTATATACACCGAAACGTTGGCTTCAGAACTTGGCGATTATCACCTCTGTGGCTGCGTGTATGACCGCTCCAGTTGTTTACACGCTGTCGACTATCAACGTCACACATACGGGCAGCATTCCGACGGCGGGCCCAAGTTCAACAGCAATGCAGGGAAGTAATAATGAAAAATCTCAGGCAGACAGCACGTTGGTTCAATATCTTTTACAAAACCAAAATGGTGCGACTTGGTTGGTGGCGGTGGATAGCGCGAATGAATCTGCGGCAATTCAGCTAACCAGCGGTCAGCCAGTTATGGCAATTGGCGGATTTAACGGCAGCGACACGCCGCTCACGCTTGAGCAATTTAAACAATTGGTGGCGGATGGCAAATTGAAATATTACGCCGCTAGCTCACGTGGTCATGGCGGTGGTCCAAATGGCGGAAATAGCGAAATCACAAATTGGATTAAGAAAAACGGCAAAGCCGTTAATTATGGAGGTAGTGATGTAACATTATACGAACTGTCTGCATAGGAAATAAATTTAACCAAAGGAGAAATATTATGAGAAAATTAGATCAAGAATCTCAAACAACACCAGAAAATATCTTTAACAATTCGGAAAACGCTTCGAACGAAAAACACTCAATTAGCGTCGGCACGGCAATGGGAATAGCAATTGGTGGCGTGGTTTTGTGTGGACTGGGATTTGTTGCGGGTATGCAAGTTGGTGGCTCCAGCGGAAGCCAAACGGGCGGGCAAGCTGGAGGTCCTCCAGGAATGAGCCAATCTCAAGGCGGTCCTGGCGGATCTAGGCAGCAATCTGGCGGAAATGGCAGCACGCCTCAAGCTCAATCTGATCAATCGGGACAATCGGGTTCATCTTCAGCTGGACAAACTCCGTCAGCTCAAAATAACACAACTAACACGCCGCCATCAGACGCTTCACAGTCTGGCGTAGCACCTCAACCAACTTCTCAATCCTCTCGACAATAAAAACCTAGTTCTCAATAAAAAATTACCACCTCATCACGGGGTGGTAATTTTATGTAGTTGCATGTTAGCGTAGAATGAATAGTCCTGCAGCAACTAATGCTAGGACGGCGATAACACCTAAGAAGGCATTAAATCCTGTGTTTGCAAGTAGTCCGCTTACAGCATGCTGAGGCTTATTAGCTGGGAGTAGGACAAGAGGTGGCAAGAGTCGCTTGAAAGTCGCTAGGATAAGATATGGTTTGAAAATTAAGCGCTATGCAGCGGTGTACTTTCTATTTTACGGAACTAACACCAGACATGCAGGTTGAATTCGACAGGATAAAACGGATTATCGAGGAGTCTATCGATTCACCGTTAATCGTCGATCTCATATCGCCAAGGTTTACCGTGGAGAGCGTCCTCAAAAAGGTCGTTACCGCGAGTTTTACCGGTGTGATATTGATGTGATTGGTGAAGGGGAGTTGTCAGTTGTGTATGATGCAGAAATACCACGAGTAATCTACTCAATTTTTTCGCAACTTGATTTCGGTAAGTTCACTATTCGAGTGAGCAACCGAAAGATTCTCTCTGGATTGATTGAGCATCTTGAATTGAGCAGTTCTTCGGTTGAAGTAATGCGGTAGATAAAATCAGTCGAACAGAGTTTATTGCTGAACTGAAAAAGCTTGGTATGAACACCGATCAGATTGATTTGCTGAATCAGTACGTTTTTGCCGAGGGTGACCCGGACAGTATTTGGCTACACTTCGTGCCGCCAAAATTGATAGCCTAGAGCTGCAGAAGGGTATTGAGGAGCTTGAGTCGGTTGTATCGCTCATGCGTGATATGGGAATTCCTGATAATTATTTCAGGATCGACCTAACGATTGCACGAGGTCTCGACTACTATACCGGCACTATCTATGAGACAACGCTGGATGATTATCCTCGCCTTGGATCAGTATGTTCTGCCGGTCGCTACGATGATTTAGCGTCTCACTATATCAACAAAAAACTTCCTGGGGTTGGCGTGTCTATTGGTTTGACCCGGCTGTTTAGTCAGCTAGTCGAGCAGGATATAGTTAAGCCTCAGAAGAAGTCAATTGCTGAAGTGCTGATTGTTCCACTGACAGTCCCTTATTGAATCAATCTTTGGTATAATAGGTTACATGACGAAATTATTTTTGCAACATCACCATCATCTCCACGTGTAGACAGGAGGTTTTTTGTTGTTGTGGTATGCCTCCTGCGGGAGGTTTTTTGATTGATTAATTTTAGGAAAGGAAATATATGATACCAGATAAATTAAAGCCAGGCGATGAAATTAGAGTAGTTGCGCCGGCGCGCTCAGCAAGTGATATTGATGAAAGAGTTTTAGATCGAGCGAAAGCGGCGTTAGAGTCATTTGGATTAAGGGTTTCGTTTAGTAAAAATGCTTTTTCCAGGGGTCAGCGAGGCTGCCCGACGGACGACGAAAAGGTTGAAGATTTACACGAAGCGTTTATGGACAGTAATGTGAAATGTGTTTTGGCGGCTATCGGCGGGTTTAATTCAAATCAGTTGTTAGGCAAAATTAACTGGCAAATTATTAAAGACAATCCGAAGATTTTTGGTGGCTTTTCTGATATCACCGTTCTCAATCATGCGATTTTGGCAAAAACTGGGCTGGTGACTTGTGCGATGCCAAATTTCTATTGTTTTGGTTTGCCTCCAGAAGCTAATTATTCGTTGGAGTATTTTCGGCGGTGTTTGTTTGCAGATCAGCCGGCAGAATTGGTCGTTCAGCAATCGGAAACATTTTACGATTTTCCGTGGGACTATGACGAAACTTCGCTGCGCCAAGCTTTGAAAAATAATGGGCCGCGAGTCGTGCAGGGCGGATCGGCTGAAGGAACAATGATTGGCGGTAATCTTTGTAGCTTGAACCTGTTGAACGGTACGGAATATTTTCCGAAAATTGAAGGTGATATTATTTTGTGTATTGAAGACGATAGCTATGATTCAATCCCTGAAACAGTTGAACGAAATATTCAATTCTTAATGCAGCAGCCTTTCTTTCGTCAAGTAAAAGCAATTTTAGTTGGGCGTTTTCAGGGTGAATCTCGGGCGACCGACGACATGATTAGCGACATTATTCTTTCAAAGAACATCGATCCAAAAATTCCAGTGGTGGTCAATCTTGATTTTGGTCACACTGACCCGAAGTTCACGTATCCGGTTGGCGGTAAATGTAAGGTTGTAGCGGGAGATGGTGCTAAAATTGTCATTCGTTGTGGTGACTAGGCGACTTTTGGAGGGGTGCTTTAAGCAATTTTTCAGATGCCTGTGCTAAAGTAAAAAGAGGATAGTTGGCTAATGAGAATTTTACTAGTAGAAGATGATACGGCAATTGCGCGGTCGCTGAAAGAAGGCTTGGAAGATGAAGCCTATGCGGTTGATGTGGCGAATGATGGCAGCGAAGGTTATCGAACTGCTGCGGCTGATGATTATGATGTTATTATTTTGGACATAATGTTGCCAGAAATGAATGGCTATGAAGTTTGTCGAGCTCTGAGGAATGACGGTAATAAAACGCCGATTTTAATGTTGACCGCACGCGATGCGGAACGTGACATTGTTGAAGGTTTGGATACGGGGGCGGATGATTATTTAGCTAAGCCGTTTAGCTTTGATGTGCTATTGGCTCGCATAAGGGCGTTACTTCGTAGGCCGAATGAGAAATTGGAGGAAATTTTTCAGGTGGGCGATTTGAAACTTGATCCAAGCTCTAAAAAAGTAACACGAGCTTCGCAGGAGATTAACTTGACCGCTAAGGAATATGGTGTTCTGGAATATTTGATGCGGAATAAAGGTAAAGTTTTATCAAAAGAACAAATCATATCACACGTTTGGGATTTTGATGCGGACGTATTGCCGAATAATGTTGAGCTATTTATTATGTTTTTGCGCCGAAAAATCGATAAGCCATTTAAGTTGAAATTAATTCACACGGTTTCAGGCTTTGGCTATAAATTAGAGGAGAAATCATGAAACAGCAACGCGTCAAGCGACTAGCGCTAAGCTATTTGGCTGTGATTATGACGTTGTCGCTGGTGTTTAGTGTAATTATTTATGCTGTTACCTCGACGCAACTTAACCGAGAACTGCCACCAGATGATCACATTAAACAAACTTCGGAAATTGAAGACCAATTTAATCATCGATTGGAACGGCGCGATAATAAAACGCGGGAAATGGTGATTATGTCGCTGGTGGTTTTGAACGGTGTAATGTTGGTGTTTGGCTATTGGTTGAGCTTGTTACTGGCACGAAGAACGCTGGCGCCAATTGAACGGTCAATTGAACAGCAAGCCCAATTTGTGTCTAATGCTAGCCACGAACTAAAAACTCCGTTGGCGGCGTTGCTTTTAAGTAATGAAATAGCGATGCGTAAGCGTGTGTTGACAGACGAAAAAGCTCGTCAGGTTTTGAGTCAAAACGTTGAGGAAATTAAAAAACTAGCTAATCTTAGTAATTCACTGCTGGATTTGGCGAAGTCGGAAAATGCTTTGAATGATCCAGAGCTAATTGATATTTCTGAAATTATTAAAGAGGTTATAGGGCAATATTCTCAGGTTGCAAAAGCAAAGCAGGTTAAGATTTTTCATAATATTCCAGATGGTCAAAAAGTAACTTTGCAAGTAAATGCGGTTCGTCAGATTTTATCAATTTTGGTAGACAATGCTATTAAATACGCGCCGCAAAAGGTCGGCGAAGTGAAGATTCAGGTTGGTTTGAATAAAAATTCTGTGGAATTTATAGTTAAAGATAATGGACCGGGCATTTCGTCAAATGATCAAAAGCATATTTTCGAGAGATTTTATCGTGCAGACGCGGCGCGGACTAGGACCGACGCGTCGGGCTATGGTTTGGGACTGGCAATTGCTAAAACCTTGGCGGATCGCTGTGGTTATACTATTCGCATCAAAAGCAAGCCATCAGCTGGCGCGGAATTTATACTAGTTATTCCAAACTAATAACAGATAGAATATGCTATAATTTACGCATGGAAACATTGCCGGATCACGATAAATTATTAACCGACAGAGCCTTGCGGTGTGCGGCGATGGAGCTAAACGTTGATTCATCTGAATTACGGATCACGCCAGTAAGTGGTGGCTTTTCGCTTAATCGTCGAGCATTAGTGTCGTCTGGTGATCGAACGATTTTCGTTAAAGAAGTTGATGCTAATTTATTGTCGGATGAGGGTGAGCGGGAATTAGGCTGGCTAAAAAAAGATTATGCAGTAACACGCTTGTTACAGAAAACTTATCCGCAATATGTTGCTGATTGGACTGAATTGGCTGATGACGGTTACGTGTTGATGACGAGCAGTTACGCTTCGTCAGATGGGTGGTTGTGGCAACCTCCGACGGATAACTATGTCGCGGAACGTTATATTTCGACGGTGATAACCGCGGTTCGAGAGCTGGAAAAAATAAAATTGCCGCAGGAGCTGATTGAAGAATTGCAATTACAACCATTTGCGGCGAGAGAGCTTGGCTTAGACGAAGGGATTGATCAGATTATTGCTGACGCTGATATTCGTCGTCGATTGATTAATAACTATCAAAAACTATTGCCAAATCAGTTGGAGATTAATCAGCGGCGTTGTCAGGCTATAATTGAGCTGTTAGAAAAGCGCGATGAGTTGATTAATATTTCGGCGCGCGCTAAAGAATTTGCCAAGCAGACGGAAGATTGCTTTAATCATTCGGATGTTCGTAGTGATAATTTGGCATTCCATCTGCAAGCTGGCGAGTTGAAGTTGGTTGACTGGAACTGGGCTTCCTATACACCTAAAAGATCTGGTGCGACAGAATTTCTGGTTGATATGGCGCGCCATGGTCGTGACGTAACGCCGTGGCTAGGTGAGTTGAACGCGGAAATGCTGGCATCATTTGTCGGATTTTTCCTTATACGTAGCCTCAAACCACCACTCAAGCCGGGTGATAATCTTCGTCAAATGCAAGCGTTATCAGCGGTTGTTGCTTACGATTTACTGCAATCTATGTAAAGAAATCATAAATGTAAATAATACAATGTACTTTCATTGACAGACGCTATATATCGCGTGTATATTCAATATTAAGCACTACATATGGTGTTTTAGAAAATAAATAACGTTTTTTGCAACATGTACCCGCTGGAGAGGTTGGGCTAGTTTGCTATTTTTATAAACAAGGAGGGGGAATGTATAAATCAATTAAAAAACTCGATGGTCGAACTGCTAAATTT
>CALJRR010000081.1 GCA_937976315.1 uncultured Candidatus Saccharibacteria bacterium
TGAACAGCAACCGGTCAGTCAGCAATATTTTGCACAACCTCAAGCAGCGCCAGTGCAATATGTCGTGATGGCAGAATCTCTGAAGGGCGTTAAGGGTTGGTTAATGTTCTTTGTTGTTTGTTTTGTTATCGGTAGCCTTGTCAATACAGCAGTGTTTTTCCAGGCAATAATGAATCTTAGCCAGCCAGAGAACGTTATTTCTTTGATATTTTCACCTATACTAGTGGTCTTAGCTATTTGTGCAGTTGTGTTCATAACGATGCAGAAGCGTCTTGGTAAGTGGCTAGCCGTTGCTACGATCGCCACAGCTGGATTGGGCAACGTTGCGAATGCGGTAGTTATATATGCATCCGGAAGGTCAGGTGTAGAGGTTCCGGCATTTATTACCGGAATCGTTACAATGCTAATAGTAGAAGGATTGGTAATCTTGTACTTCTTTGCTTCTCGCCGAGTCAAAGAAACTCTTGTCAACTAACCGATTCTTACATTAAAAATAGCCGCCTCATTACGGGGCGGTTATTTTTATGGTTTACGCAATTATTGTTTCGCGGCGCGTTTTCGTTCGTTTGCGTCCAGATATCGCTTGCGAAGTCGTAATGATTTTGGTGTAACTTCCAAAAGCTCGTCATCTTCGATAAAGTCGATACATTGCTCCAAGCTAAACTGCGTAAATGGCGTCAATTGCACAGTTCCATCCGACGATTTGGAACGCATGTTAGTCAAATGCTTGGCTTTACAGACGTTGATTTCGATGTCTTCTTGGCGATTGTAGATTCCGACAATCATTCCAGCATAAACTTCCGTTCCTGGTCCGACCAATAATTCACCGCGAGCTTCCGCTGCTTGCAAAGCATAAGGTGTTGTCGTGCCAGCCTCAAACGCAATCAAAACTCCATTGCGAGTCTTTGGCAATTTTCCGCCAAGCGGTTGATATCCGTGAGGCAGGGAATTCATAATCACCGTACCTCTGGTGGCGGTCAATAAAATGTTGCGCAGGCCAATCAGCGCCCTCGTCGGCAAAATGTAAGTCAGGCGAGCAGCGCCAGCGGTGGTTGTTTCCTGAGATTTCATTTCAGCGTGTCGCGCGCCAAGCTCTTGGCTGATCGCGCCGATAAATTCGCTTCCGACTTCAATTTGCAATTCTTCAATCGGTTCTTTTTCGACGCCATCTTCGGTAATTGTAACAACTTGCGGTCGTCCAACTTCAAACTCAAAGCCCTCGCGTCGCATGGTTTCAATCAAAACACTCAAGTGCAATTCGCCGCGTCCAGAAATCGTAAAGCCAATTCCGTTTTCCTCAACACGTAGCGCCACGTTGGTTTCAAGCTCTCGCTTCAATCGGTCGCCAATTTGCCTGGATGTCGTAAACTCGCCTTCGCGCCCTTTCATTGGGCTGGTGTTCGGTCCGAGGTACATGCTCAGAGTTGGCGCTTCAATGTCAATTGTCGGCAGCGCCTCAGGCTGTTCTTTGTCGGCAATTGTATCGCCAATATGCGCGTCAGCCACGCCAACCAGCGCCACGATGTCGCCAGCAAAAGCTTCGTCAAGCTCTTCGCGATTCAAGCCGCGATAGCCAAAAACTTTCTCAATTCGTGCGGAGCCCGCGACTTCGCCATTTTTCATCAAACTGACTTGCAAGCCACGCTTAACGGATCCGCGAGCAATTCGCCCAATCGCGTATTTTCCTTGGAATGTGTCATATTGCAGGCTGGTAACAAGCAATTGAAACGCGCCATCTTCTGTCACGTCTGGCGCTGGAATGTCGTTAATGATTGCGTCAAAAATTGGCGTCAAATCCGCGTCTTCGTCGGTGTTTGCAGGAATTTCTTTCCATGATTTTCCGTCGCGTCCGATTGCGTAATAAATTGGATATTGCAATTGAGAATCGTCGGTTGCTAGCTCCAAAAACAGATCGCTCAACTCATCTTCAACTTCGGCAATTCGTCTGGCTGGCTTGTCAATCTTGTTGATAATCACAACAGGTTTCAGCCCCAGCTCGAGCGCCTTTGCTAATACGAATTTGGTCTGAGGCATCGGACCTTCCTGTGCGTCCACGATCAGCAGAACGCCATCTGCCATATTCAAGGTTCGCTCAACTTCGCCAGAGAAATCGGCGTGTCCTGGTGTGTCAATGATGTTTATTTTGTAGTCGCCGTAAAAAATTGACGTTTGTTTGGCAGTGATGGTGATGCCGCGCTCGTGCTCTTGATCGCCGGAATCCATAATCAATTCCTGGCTCATCTCGGCTTGGTTGTCGCGGAATGTTCGCGACTGCTTTAATAGCCCGTCAACCATGGTCGTTTTGCCGTGGTCGACGTGGGCAATAATGGCAATGTTTCGAATCTTGCTAGCGTCCTTCATAAAAATATGGTCTGATATTAACACAGACCTTCCTCTTAATATAAAATTTTACCACGATAAGGGGGAAATAAAAAGAGTGGAAGCTGTGTTTAACTATATTTATACCTAACGTGAAATGGTGGGAAATACAGGGCTCGAACCTGTGACCTCACGAATGTGAATCGTGCGCTCTAGCCAACTGAGCTAATTTCCCGTAATTACATCTGTCGTTTTATCCAACGAATTCGTGATGTGAGCTAATTATAGTTCAGGTTTTAAGTCCTGACAAGTTGCGCCGAGCATATTCTATTGACTTTTTTACGCGAGTGTGGTATAAATGAAGGTAGCTTTCGTTGATGAGTTGAGTAAATCCTTGTCCGAAAGTGAACTTTGACAGGCAATCGAATACAAGATGAGTTTTTATTTCTTTTTTAATAATCGTTAAGAGGAATGAAATCTCGTCTTGTATTGTTAAAGAACACAATACGTCGCAATTCCGCGGACGAGAAAACACCAACCAGAAAGGTGAAGACCATGCCTACCTATGTCGTAGAGGCGATTAGTCATCTCATCAATGACGCATATTCGAATTATCTCGAATTTAGTCGTCTCCTTCGTCAATGGGGAACTGCATCCCTGTCCCTAAAAGTTCCATCAGAGGAACGGCAGAGGTTTCGACAGATGAATCGCGATGCAATGAAGGCGATGGAGGCGATGAAGGACTACGCTGAGTCTCTGTGCCGCGAAAATTACGGTTCTGCATTGACGCAAATCGGGGAAGAAGTTTACTCTCAGGCTCAAGTATGCATTGATGCTATTTCAGCTCGGTCTGAATGGTGCATCAAGGAACTGCCATACAGAGAGCATGCGTATGAAACTTCTGTGGACAGTTATACGAACGCACTCCTTGAGCTACTCCGAAGGGTCAAGCGTGCAGGTGACATCCTGAAGAAGCCTGATGAATTTGAGTCCGTTCGGACTTACCAACTTTATCAGTACTGCAGGTGTATCTCGTAGACGCCTCGTGTCTTCTACATGGCAGGTGATTGTTCTTTTACGATTGCCTGTCATGTAGACTCTGAACTTACGATATTAAAAATCACCCATACTCAGGGTGATTTTCTTATGGTGAAAAATTTCAATTCTTGGTGCGGATGAAAGGACTTGAACCTTCACGCCGTGAGGCACATGCTCCTAAGGCATGCGTGTCTACCAATTCCACCACATCCGCATAACCCGATTATATCAAAACAAATTCTACTTATCAACTGTCCGCGCTTATGCTAAAATTGAAGTAACATACTAAGGAGGATTGATGAATAAAGTTGCGAAATATTTGAATGAACATCTTAGTGGCGAAGTTGCGTCGCAAGATTTTGCATTGAGTCAAGTTGAGGTTGACAATGGACTTTTGGCGCGCCGACCAGAAATGATTGTCCGAGCGGCTAATATGAACGACATCAGGAAAGTGATGCGATTTTGTTCTCAATTGGCAGAGAAAGGTCATGTTTTGCCTGTATTTGTTCGTGGTTGTGGCAATGATGAAACTGGTGCGGCGACGAACAAAGGCATTGCAATTGACGAAAAAACGTATATGAATCGTGTGGTTGGTATTGATCCTCGCCAACAGCTGATTCATGCTCAAGCGGGAATTTCTCTTTCGGCAATCAACGCAACTTTGTCTACTCATAAGGGCTTGGGTTTGCCGCGAACTTCATATGTGGCGGAAGAAGGCACGATTGGCGGCGCAATTAACACGGCTCCATCTGGAATATTATCTGGTGCGCATGGCCGTTTTGCTGATGCCGTTCAACAGCTTGAAATTGTCCTAAGTAACGGCGACGTGATCCAGACTGGTCGCATATCTCGACGCGAATTGAGTAAGAAAAAAGGCTTATCGACGTTTGAGGGCGAGATTTATCGAGAGATTGACAATCTAATCTCAGATAACGCCGAGCTGATTTCGCAAATGGATCCAGCTCTGCCAGATACGGTTGGCTACAGCGGGATTTCTCGGGTGAAGCAAAAAGACGGGTCGTTCGATTTGACGCCGTTGTTTATTGGTAGTCAGGGAAGTCTGGGTGTGATTTGCGAAGTTATTATGAAGGCGCAATTTATTCATCCGGAATATTCAGTTGTTGCCGCATCATATAAAAAGTTGTCAGACGCACAATCAGCTGTGGAATTAGCGATGAAAAATAAGGCGTCGGCGGTGGAAATAATCGACGGGCGATTCTTCCGTCAGGCTGCGGTCGTCGGTAAAGTGGTTGAGTGGGCGCCGAAAGAATGCTTTAAGGGTGCGGTGGTCTTGGCCATCTTTGACGACTTTTCTGACAGGGCACGTAATAAAGCCGCGAAGAAATTGACTCGAAAATTGGAATCATCAGAAGCGATTGACATAAAAACTCTACATTTGGAAGAACAGGATTTGTTCAGCCTGCATTCTGTTTTGGCTTTGGCGGAAACTCCGAGCGAGCCGCATATGATTACGCCGCGTGTTTTCTCTGGGATTTTAATGGCGCCAGAAAAGATTGATAGTTTTCTTAGCGAGTTGAAGTCGTTGGAATCTAAGTACGGCGTAGATTTGCCAGTTTTTGTTGATTTTTCAAGCGATTATATTTCTCTACATCCGACGTTTGATAGTAAAAAGGTGAGTGAACGCCAGAAGATTCTTCAGTTGTTAGCGGAAATTTCTCAGATTGTTGATAAGTATGAAGGTTCTTTTGCAGGCTTTGGTGGTGACGGAAGGCTGAAGGCTAACTTTATCTATAAAAATCTGCCAGATGATGAAAAACAATTATATGCAAAGGTGAAAAAAATCTTTGATCCAGCTGGAATTTTTAATCCAGGAATTAAAGCGGAAGCTCAACCAAAGGAATTGGCGGCGGAATTAAACGCATGGTGTAAGCTTCGTAATCAAGCTTGATACTGGGTGAGAATTGGGCTATAATTGACGCGTAGCCCATGCGGATGTGGCGGAATTGGTAGACGCGCTAGCTTCAGGTGCTAGTGTACGCAAGTACGTGAAGGTTCAAGTCCTTTCATCCGCACCAATATTTCAGAGTAAAAATCCAAATCGTCGCCCGAATGGGCGATTTTTTGGTTGATTTTTCTTAATTCCTGCCACAGATAAAAACCACTTTCCGCCCCCTTTCGAAAAGTGGTTTTTGAGCTTGCGCTTGTAGGGGTTTGGGTGGTGGTTTTGTTATGTAAAAATAGGTTCGAGTCAAAGATTTCTAAAAGCACGGCTTTTTGTCCATAAAATCTTCGATTATAGCACTGAGCGTCTTCTCAGAATAATTCTTAAGAATGACCATATTATTATCTGCAAGCCCCTGCAACATTTTATCTACTTTACTATTCTTGGTTAAAAGCAAAACAATCTTATTTAGATGGATAGCCATTGCGCTCATCTAATCCTGGGCTTATGTTGTGTCCCGCTTTAGATATTAATTCAGTAATTAGGCTTAGATGTCTGCTATTCTTGCGTAGGGATACGGTTGAGGTTGTTAATGTTATAATCATAACTATGATACGGGTAGCTCATATAATGCTAATCTCTCTCGCCATCCAATATGCCACCTCACTCAAGGAGACTATACGAACGGTGATAATAGGCGCAGAAAAGGTGCTTCCTGAGGGGTCGGAATATCCAGATATGAGTCTATTGTCCTTCATTGCTGATACGATCATGGTTTGTTTCAATACTAATTCCTGTACTAGTGGTAATGAAGAATGTTTTTTATGCAAGAGCTGCATGGCAAAGAGAATAATAATTCAATAAAGGAGGGGCTTTATGAATATAACCTACGCCACAACCAACAAATATAAATTAGCTGGAGCAAACCAGGCATTATTAGGGGCGAGTCTAACACTCACAGCTCCCGACAGGGAACTACCTGATGTACCGGAAATTCAATCAGATAGCCAAGAAGAAGTATCCATTGATAAAGCTCAAAAATACTACGAACTACTAAAGAGCCCACTGGTTGTTATGGATTCTGGACTGTTCATCAAAAGCCTCAAAGGTTTTCCAGGGGTTTATACGAAATACGCACTTGATACTATCGGCATAGAAAACATAGTAAAATTGCTTAAAGATGACAGAGGGGCATACACTCAGCGTACGGTTACGTATATAGATGGACTAGAAATCAAGACGTTTACGTACAAAGTGCATGGTGAATTACTCAGCGAACCACGCGGCGAGAATGGTCGTGACTACGATAAATATTTCAAAGTTGATGGCGCAAACAAGACGATAGCTGAGATGAGTGACGATGAAAAGACCGACATGATAGCTGTAGTATGGAAGGAGTTGGCACAGTGGTTGCAGCAAAAATAAGTTCAGCAGAGGCGAAACTGATCGACGCCATAAAAGATTATTTATCAGAGAAGGGTGAAGACAATAACAGAGATGGAAGATAAAAGAAACGTAATTGATAAGTTTAAGGGTCGGAGCGAATCGGAGATTATAATCGAGCTGGATTCTGAAGATCACGGTCTGGTGATTGCACTGGAAAATACCGAGCGAGATTTTAATATGGGGACAATTGTCAGGAGCGCTAATGCGTTTGGCGTGCGGCAGATTTATGTAATTGGGCGCAGGCAGTGGAATAAGCGCGGCGCCATGATGACGGATAAGTATCTGCATATTACGTATCTGGCGACGACGGAAGAGTTTGTTGAGAAAATGCGTAATGAAGGCAGGGAAATTATTGCGATTGATAATATCACAGGGAGCGTTAATATGTCGCAAACGAGTTTACCGAAGCGTGCGGTTTTGGTGTTTGGGCAAGAAGGGCCGGGGATTTCTGCGGAGCTGGCTGGCGCTGCGGATCAGATTGTGGCGATTGAGCAATTCGGCTCGACTCGCTCCATCAACGTCGGCGCGGCAGCGACTGTAGCGATGTATTGTTGGCTGCAGCAGAATGTGCTGGCGGAAAACAATTAGTTGATTTCTGCGCCTTGTTGGCTCAAAAAATCACGAGTTTTATTATCTAGTTTGCAATTTATGAAGCGCGATCGTGCCGCCAATTTCCCGCTGTCATAGACAAATTGCGTTTCCTCGTCATATTTCATACCACGGAAGTCGCAATCCTCCGCTTCAATAATAGCTTTTACACCACGAAAATCCACATTCCGAACCGACGAATCGGTAAAATAAATCGGTTGCCCATAAATATGCTTTGCGTCGTCCAGATTACAATTCTGAAACACGAAAAAGCCCATGACAAACTGGTCGAAATCAACGCCAGAAAAATCCTCATCCGTAAAGCGAATAAGTTCGCCCTCTTGAATGGCGGAATAACGCTCGCGTTGGTAGGCTGGCAAATCATTGGTGCGAATGGATTCGGCAATGCGATGTGTGATGTTGTCATTATTCCGTAAAGATGTTTTAATAATCACTCTGTCCAATCTGGCTTGTACGTTACTTCTGCTAAATAGTAGTTCCAACGTCTATGAGGATCTCGTATGTCGTAACCTGCCTCTATATCATCATGCTGGCGAATTTCTATAAACTTATCATTCCTATATGGAGCGACAATACGCGTAAACTCAAACTCGTATCTGCCTGTTATCTCTTTCAGCTCATAGCTTTGGTCAAGCGGGTCAGAATAGTCCGTAGCAACAAGGATAAATGAGCGTAGTGAATCGCGGCCCGCGCTTTGGAATAAATAGAATTGGGTATCTGGATACAATATAAAAAGTCCTGCGAAAGAGCGTATATATTCTGCGTCTTTGAGAACGGGAAAAGCATCGGTTATAAACTTTGGCAATGATAATTTGATGTTATTTTTCATAGTCTTAAAATATAAGCTGAATTTAGGAACAGGAAATATGGACAGTTTTATGACTTGTCCAGGTCAATGACTCCAGAGCTTAAGCTCTGTCATCGCAGGTCGTTGCCTCCAGTGATATACCACGAGTTGTCGACGATCGTCTGACCACCTTCGTCCTCGGGAAGTCTCCAGAAAACAACGCTTTCCCCAGTAGGACCGCCTGTCGCTTTAACATGACCATGTCCGTCGCCGGGAACATTGCCATTTCTGCCACCGTAGATCACGTTAGTCGTGCCAGGAGAGCGGTATACTGTTGCACTTTTGTTGTCAAATCGCCCAGGCTCTCCGGTAGGGCTGTTAGATCGTCCCTGGCAGGACGGGCACTGAGACTTACGGTGAATCACAACCGTACTGTGAGACAGAATCTGATACCTCAAGTCTGAGTCGAAATTACACTCATACACCTGGGATCCGGTGGGAGCCTCACTTGGTGTTGTAACATAGTGCTGTCCGTTGGACAATCGCCTGAGAACGCAGTCGTCGCCGCACCTGATGTCTCCCTCGCTCATGGTAACTCCTTCTGGAGTCGGGCGGAGAGCGAATTCTCCGCAAAGTGGGGCGTCTCAAGCCTGATTGACTCGGGCGAAACGCCAGCCTCTGCGATTGCAAAAGCTGATATATATATATATCAATTACTTGATCTATTGTCAACAGGTATTTACAAAAAGCATGAAATTTACTACAATAGGCGTATGATTTTACCTAAATTCCATCATTC
>CALJRR010000082.1 GCA_937976315.1 uncultured Candidatus Saccharibacteria bacterium
AAGTGGTACGCGAGCTGGGTTCAGAACGTCGTGAGACAGTTCGGTTTATATCCGGTATGGACGATAGGAAACTTGAGAGGATCTACCCCTAGTACGAGAGGACCGGGGCGGACGCACCTCTGGTGTATCGATTGTGGCCACCTGCTGCATTGTCGAGTAGCTATGTGCGGACTAGATAAGCGCTGAAAGCATATTAAGCGCGAAACTAACCTCAAGATAAGGTTTCCCTATGAGGACACAGAAAGACTATCTGTTTGATAGGCGCAAGGTGGAAGTACAGTAATGTATGGAGCTAAAGCGTACTAATAGTCCCATTGCCTTTTTATGTCCTTGTCCGTGGAGTTTATGCTTGCATAAACATTGCGGATAAGGTAGACTTAACTAGTAATTGGTGCTTTTCAAAAGTACCGGTCAATTAAAAATCAATTCCGTGCTGATGTTGGACATCGAAGAAAGGGGTTTGGCCCACCGTGGAGTATATACGGAACCAAGCGTCGTAACCCCCTCCTTCGGTGCCCATAGCGAGGAGGAAACACCTGTTCTCATTCCGAACACAGAAGTTAAGCTCCCCAGCGGCGATTATACTGCGAAAGTGGGAAACTAGCACGGTGCCGAATTATAAGAAAGCCATCCTAATAGGGTGGCTTTCTTCTTTATTTTAAAACGTTTGTGGTATGTTTTGGCGGGTGATAGAATATAAGTATGTGTATAGTGTGCAGGGTGGCTACTGGCGGTATGGCGATTGCTGTTGCTTTAACGCCAACGATTAATATAACAGTACCCAATGAAAATAAGAGTGATGCAAAGAAGGTGATTAGTGCTAAAATTTTCTCTGAAATAAAATCTCCCTCTTCTTTATCAAACTTTAAAGCGCCAGATATCCAGACTCCAGATTGGCATTCCACATCTCAATCGTCAAAAAAATCAAATTCTGGAGCGAAAAAAGAAGTCACATACACAATATCAACAAAGGGCAATGTCCGATCAAACTTGTCTGAATTCTCGAAACAGGTAAATGAAACTTTAAACGACAATCGAGGTTGGGCGCGTATGGGAATTGTTTTTAAAGAGGTGAAAGAGGGTGGAAGTTTCAATTTAGTTCTGTCGCAAGCCGAATTAATGTCCTCGTTCTCATCAGGCTGTGACGCGGATTGGAGCTGTCGAGTTGGGTCTTCTGTCATTATCAATGATAATAGATGGTCTGGCGCGACTACAGCGTGGAATAGAGCGGGTGGCGATATTCGTAATTATCGACATATGGTAATCAATCATGAAGTTGGGCATTGGTTGGGGCATGGGCATTTGAATTGTTCTGGGGTTAATAATCCAGCGGCGGTTATGCAGCAGCAATCAATTGATTTACAGGGGTGTGCTTTTAATCCTTGGCCGCTTGATAGTGAATTATGGTCAACTACGTTGGGGGTAGAACTATGAAATTGATAAAGAATCGTCGCGCACTTAAATTAGCTATTGTCGTAAGTTTTATAACACTGATAATGATATTGGCTTATGGATTCATGAGTTGGAAATCTTGGGAAAACGTTCAAAGCGTAACAAAAAACATTAATGAAGCAGAAAGCTCACTGTTTATTAATTTGCAAAAAGACAAATTATCCGCTGAAAAATTGAACGAATATTTGGCTGATTTAAAAAATAAACGCCAAAGCTGCGATGTGATATTTTTTATATCTTGGCAGAAGAACGTTAATGCTAGATTTAAAAAGTATTCAGAAGAATGTAATAAATCGGTAGAGAAGATGAACCGAACTATACAGAGTATAGAGAAGATTGTCAGCTTTATGGAATTTGATAAGGAGTTGAGCAGTGAAATACGTACGGCGTCAGATAAGTTATCGAAGACCAAGCAAGATGACTTTATTGCTATGGAGAAAATATGGACTGGTGTAAAGAAGAGGCTGGAATCCAGAGAAGACGAGGTTGACTTACGTAAGTTAGCGATGAAGAGAATAGACGCTATTTTATTGGCTGTGCGTGATTTGAAGTCGGCTAACGAAAATAAAGACAGCGACCAGTTTACTGTAGCCAGGGATAAATTTACTGTGGCTATTAATGCTTGGATTGGTTTACAAAATGAGTTGACACAAGAATCTCAGCTTAGGATAGACAATCTATTAAGAGAGTTTTAGGACAAATCTACAATAAAAAATAGCCCCTGCGTGATGGGCTATTTTTCTTCTCGAATCTCGCAGAAAACGAGAATTTTTGTGGTGGAACTCATAATTTCTAAAGCTCCAACAGGTGCCGTCAGTAACTGACTTTATTAGTATAGCTAACACCTCAGCAAAATGCAATATTTTATTCACAATAAAAACTACTTATGTAAATATTGACAAAGCGTTAGTTATATGCTAGCATATGAACATAACACATATCATGTGTGATATATAAAGGTGAGGGTTTCCATTTAAATTTATGTGGAAATCTTTTTTAAAAATGGAGGAAAACCTTCCTATGGCAGGAACAAAGGCTGGCGGCTTAAAGGCTGCTCAAAAAAATCTAGCTCGCGATCCAGATTTTTACGCAAAAATCGGACGTAAGGGCGGTAAAAACGGTCGAACTGGTGGCTTTGCTGCAAATCCAGCTTTGGCTCGTATCGCTGGTGCTAAGGGCGGACGCATTTCACGCCGTACTAAGAAGACAGTACAAAAAATTGCAGAATAAGACCGCTCCAATCTCTTAAAATTAGCCTCCGTATGAGAGGCTTATTTTATTTGATATCTTTTAAGCTGGCAGGATTTTGCTTGATTTACGCGCCATTTTGACTGGCAATTAATGCATCTGTAAGATGAGGTAGTCGCCTGCAATCCAACTGCGCCACACTGAGGGCAAAGACTACGTTTATGTAGCCAGTCCCTGTAACTATCCAAAGAATCTTGAATATTATCGTCGTTCATACTGAGTGTTAAGCCGTATTTTGACGCCAAAGCATCAACGGCATATTCCCAGGCAGATCTTTCCATTTCGATTAACTGGACATCATATTGATAATTTTTATGACCAAGTTTAGCATGGGCGATTTCGTGTAAAAGTTGCACTAAATCTTCTTGCGAATCTAATTTTTCGTAATAGACTGTTTGTGAATTGGGGTTCCAGGAAAATACTTCACCCTCCTTGAATTGCAGTTCTGGAAAATCGTGTTCAATTTGAGGCAAGCTGACTGATGGCATTGTCGTAGCATCCGTATAATACAATTTCTTCTGGGCTAGGGGCGCTGATTATTTTTGGTACTGATATAGCAGCGGGTAAGTTTTCTGCCAGAAGACCGCTTAAAATATCTGAAAAATAGGATGTGAACACTCCCACGCTCCCGCCAATAACAACGACATCTGGTTGCGTAAAGGCGATGAGGGGTTGCAACCCAGCTTTTATCCTATTAGCAACCTCTTCCCAGACTTCCAGGGGGGTATCTGATGATAATTCGCCAAAAATTCTCTGTAAAACTCTACCCGCAGCAATCTCTTCCCAGGTGGTAATCTTGCCATTGTAACTCAAAGACATATGTCCGCCCTCGCAGTCGCTAAGCTCTTTATGCAGACTTCCATTCAGAATCAGGGAAGTGCCAACGCCGGTCCCTAGGGTGATGTACAGACCGCATCTGGGAGTTTTGGGCAATCTGAGCATACTTGCCAGTCCTGCCATATTGGCGTCATTTGCAACGAATATTGGTATATTAGGAAAATATCGGGAAAGTAGCTCACGGATAGGTTGATTTTTCCAACCGAGATTTTGACACCACACTGCTACGCCGTCTTTAACTACACCTGGCAGGGCTATGGAAATTGCGTTAATTGGCTTATCATTCGTAATCAGGTGAATTTGATCGGCAACACGTTGAATATATTGGTCTACGTTTTTAGGGGTGGGGAATTTAATGATATGCTTAGGGTCTTTTTCCCCGTCAAAGCTGGCTACTAATGTTTTGGTCCCACCTGTGTCAACCGTAATAATCATATATTTATTATATCACTAGCTTTACTTATAAGAGGTCATTATGATATAATAAAGAAAATTTGAGCGGAGATATGATATGAAGCGAGTAAATCAGACTGGATCAATTGGAGTTTTTGTAATAGTAGGTGCTATTTTAGTGGCTATATCTTTGGCTGTTCTTTATGGAATTAGGCAGAATAATTTATCACAAGATGGGTCACCAATTTCTAGCGATTTGGTAGCATCAGAGAATAGCAATAAGAATTCACAGAGCAATAACGCATCTCAGCAGTCTGCAGATCAAAAAACGAATAATCAATCAGGTGGAAGGGGTGAGGCGCGAACCGACGTGAAGACTGAAGAGTCAAAAAAGACAACTCCTACACCTGAATCTTCTCAGTCTCAACAATCGCCATCATCTACAACGCCAGCTCCTTCTACTCCTTCTAAGCAATCTGATAAAGGATTGCCAAAAACTGGACCAGAAGATGTAGCTGTTTCTGCAGTGGCTTTTGGTATTTTGGCGTTTTTGACGGTAGCTTATCAGCGATCTCGCTATCTTATCTAGCTTTGACTTCTATCTATCTGTTGTGATATAATTGTGATAATCTGTGGGGATATTTTTATTATGTCCCTGAAGAATAATATCAATTTTAAGGAAGGGGTCTTTAGAAGACTTATGGCAGATGCCAAAATTACAATGGATGACCTGCTGGCTCAAGCAGGCGATAGTGTTAAACAACTTACTGTCGGTGAAACAGTTGACGGTACTGTTCTATCAGTAAAGAAGCACGAAATTTTAATCGATTTAGGACCTTTGGGTGTTGGCTTGGTTCCACGCCGCGAAGTTAGCCTTTCAAAGAACTACAATGTTGGCGATTCAGTAATTGCTAGCGTAATTGATACCGAATTGGAAGACGGTTATTCGCTGCTTTCATTGCGCAAGGCTGCGAAAGATCGTGGTTGGGATGAAGTTATGGCTAAATTGGAATCTGGTGAAATCATCACTGTTGTGCCATACGACGCTAACCGCGGCGGACTACTAGTTGAATACGAAGGTATTCGCGGATTCTTGCCAGTGTCGCAATTGTCAGCTGAACACTATCCTCGCGTAGGTTCTAGCGACAAGGACGAAATCTTGCAACGATTGAATAGCTTGGTAAAGAAGGATATTAAAGCGCGAATCTTGGACGCTGACCGAAAAGCTAATAAATTGATCTTCTCTGAAAAAGAGGCGGTTAAAGAAGGCTTGGCAGAGCGATTCCAGAAGTTGGCAATTGGTGACACAGTTACAGGTGTTGTTACAGGTGTTGTTGACTTTGGTGTATTCGTTAATGTTGAAGGTATTGAAGGTTTGATTCACATCTCAGAAATTAGCTGGGAGCGTGTTAACAATCCATCTGACTACGTAAAGGTTGGTCAAACTATCGAAGCTAAGATCATCGCAATCGACAAAGAACGATTGAGCTTGAGTATGAAGCAATTGACCAAAGATCCATGGTTGGATGAAGTTGAGCAATTTAAGCCTGGTGAGAAAGTTGAAGGAACTGTAACTCGAATTACTCCATTCGGCGCATTTGTACAGTTGAGTCCAGCAGTTGAAGCTTTGGTTCACGTGTCAGAGCTTGGCGGTGACGGTACTGATCCTGAAAAAGTATTTACATTGAACGAGCGTAAAGAATTTACAGTTTTGGATATCGATAAGGAAAATCGTAAGATTTCTCTTTCACTCGGCAAATCATCAAAGAAAAAATAATACAAATCCCCTGAAGCGTAGTTACGCCCGGAGGTGAGAGGAGCTTATTATGGCAGAAAAAATCGTCAATATTGCGGATTCGGTAACGGTTGGCGAGTTGGCCGAAACTCTGGGATTGTCAGTAACTACGCTGATTGGTGAATTGTTTAAAAACGGAATCGCTGCGACAATTAATCAGCGACTAGATTTTGAGACTGCACAGATTATTGTTGAAGAATTGGGGCTGGATGTGCAGCTGAAGCGAAAGACGGTTTCTGCGGAAATTCATCATCATGCGCATAAATTATCAGACAAGGCAGTTCCTCGTCCGCCAATTGTGGCTGTGATGGGGCATGTTGACCACGGTAAAACGAGTTTGCTAGATGCGATTCTTGATAAGAAAACAGCGGCTAGTGAAGCCGGAGGAATTACTCAGCATATTAGCGCTTATCAAGCACAGCGCAACGGACGAACTATCACTTTACTGGATACTCCAGGTCACGAGGCTTTTGCGGCGCTAAGGCAGCACGGAGCTACACTGACTGATGTGGTGATTATCGTGGTGGCGGCGGATGATGGAGTTAAACCTCAGACTGTTGAGGCTATTCGATTTGCTAGGTCAGCTAACGCTAAAATTGTGGTGGCAATTAATAAGATTGATAAAGAGGCGGCTAATCCGCAACTGGTGAAGACTCAATTGGCATCTGAACATGGCTTGAATCCTGAAGAATGGGGTGGCGACACTGTGATGGTTGAGGTTAGTGCAAAAACTGGTCAGAACTTAGATAAGCTTTTAGATATGGTTTTATTGGTGGCGGATATGGAAGATTTGCGCGCAGATGAAGATGTTCCGGCTGAAGGTTTGGTTATTGAGGCGCACATGGAAACTGGTCGTGGCGCCGTAGTTGGCTTGTTGGTGGAGAATGGTCATTTGAAACCTGGTCATTATCTGGTTGCTGGGACGGCTTACGGGCGAGTCCGAACGCTTCAAGATTTCCGTGGTAAAACTGTTAAAGATGCAGGTCCAAGTATGCCAGTGAATATGACCGGATTTAAGGAATTGCCACAATTCGGTGATGGATTTGAGATTGCGAAGAGTGAAAAAGAAGCTCGCAATTTGGCGCAAAAGGCTAAAATTGAACAAGAGAAAATGGCAGCCACAACCAATGTTACTGGTGCAGATATTCTTAAGATGATGAATCGAAAGCTTGATGCGGAAGAATTTAACGTAATCGTTAAGGCCGACGTCCAGGGTTCGGTAACGTCTGTGGTTGATAGTTTGAAGTTGATTGACACGAATGGCGAGGTTGAGCTTCATGTTGTCGGAACTGGTGTTGGCAATATTTCCGAGAACGATATTCATTTGGCGGTCGGTGAAAATACGGTGATTTATGGCTTTAATGTCGATTTGCCACCAGCAGTTAAGCGATTAGCAGCGCGTGAACATGTGGAAGTGCGAATTTTTAAGGTAATTTATGAACTATTGGATGACGCTAAGGCTTCAATGGAGGCTTTGCTAGCGCCAGAAATCGTTGAAACTGAAATTGGTGAGTTGGAAGTTAAGGGCGTATTTAGGACGATGCGCGAAGAAGTAATCGCTGGCGGTGAAGTGAAGCGCGGTAAAGTCGCTAAGGACTTGCTGGTGCGCGTAAAACGTGGCGGAGAACAAATTGCCGAGGTTGAAGTTTCTTCGGTGCAGCGTCAACAGCAGGAAGCTAAGGAAGTCTTTGAGGGTGAAATGTGTGGATTGAGCCTCAGGACAAAGAAAAAAATTACCTTAGAAATTGGCGACAAGCTAGAGTTCTTTACTAGGGAATTAGTGAAGAAAACTCTGGGATAGACAATTTTCTGAATAGTAATCACGTGATATTATTGATATAATTTAGATATATAGAAAAAGAAAAGGAGGACTATGTTCCAACTGAATGAAGAATTTCTTAAAGAATTGGGGCTGGACCAGCTGCCGGAAGATCAGCAAAAATCGTTGTTGCAGCATATTTATAGTGAATTGGAGCTTCGAGTTGGCGAACGATTAAGCCAGGGAATGAGCAATGCTCAGCTGGAGGAGTTTGCGGGAATTATTGATAAAACTCCTGGTGCTGTGGATGATTTTCTGATGAAACATGCGCCTAATTATCAACAGGAGCCAATGTTGCAGAAAATGTCACAAGCTTCAGGTTTGCCAGTTGACGATCCGCGTCTGAAGGATGAATTTGCAGCTACTAAGTGGCTGGAGGTTAATCGCCCAGATTATCGTGACGTTGTGGCTGCGGTTATGGCTGATCTTAAGAAGGAAATTATAGCGAATAAAGATGCTATTTTAGGTGGCATGAGTGCACCTTCAGCGCCGCAGCAGACTCAAAGCGACTTTGATTTGGCTGCTTAGTCAGTGAATTTAGACTTGATGACCGCGGATAAATTCTTCTGCGGTCATTGTTTTTCCGCTGGGTGCGATGAGCTCGTCGATGATTAAATAGTTGCCGTCGGCAAATTTTTTATCAAGATGAGAATTCGGAGTTTTGTCGCAATGAGATTTCGTGATGATGATATCTCGATCGTCAATTGTCATTCGACTACGCGGAAACCCGAGGTGTGCGCGAACGTGGGCTTCAGCCTCGGCGGCGGTCATACGCTCCATATCGAGCCATGAATTATCCTTGTTTAATAATTGGCAATATGAAGCCCGAGAATCGTCCTGTGGTGTTGGTTGAAGACCCCCATTGATGATGTTTGGCAAGTTTTTTATTAGCAGAGAAGTGCCGTCGTGAAATAATTTGTCGTATAATTCGAACTTTGTTTCTTTTCCAGTGAGGGCTTGTCGAGTTTGGGTGTATATGGGGCCGGCATCCATTTTACTATCAAGTTGCATTATCGATACGCCAGTTTCGGTATCTCTATTGGCTATAGCTGATTCGATAGGCGAGGGTCCTCGATATTTTGGTAGTAGAGAAGGGTGAACATTGATAATTCCCGGTGTAAATAAGTCGATAATTGACTGGGGAATGATTTTTCCGTATGCAACCAAAACTCCCGTTACTGGCTGAAGTTGTTTTATGTAGTCGGTAATTTCACTGACTTTGCTTGGCTGCAAAACTGGAATATCGTGAGATTTAGCGAATGTTTTTACTGGAGGTTCGGTAAGTTTGTGTCCGCGACCGCGCTTGGTGTCGGGCTTGGTGATAACGCAAACAACGTTAAATCCCTCTTCAACGAGAGCTTCTAAGGTGATTAGACTGTAATTTTCAGTCCCAAAGAATACTATTTTCGGCGATGTCTTTGTCATAATCTAGCGGTTGCAACTCGCCTTTCTCATCGAGCGTATAAAAAGCGTCTTTCTTATCCTTAATATGGTCTATGAAAACTAATCCGTTGCAGTGGTCTATCTCGTGCTGTAATACGCGCGCCAAAAATCCTTCGGCTTTAATTCGCACTTCTTCGCCATCTAAATTCATGGCTTTTACGCGAATTTTACTGTAGCGGGGAACTTTTCCGTAAATGCTTTTAACGCTTAAACACCCTTCAAAATCTTCGACAATTTCGCCTTCATATTTCACGATTTCTGGATTGATAAGAGTGATGAATTCGCGAGTTGATTTTCTCTCAAAGTCGGCTCGAACAATCACAACACGCTCTAATTTGTCGACTTGAACTGCAGCCAGGGCGGCGCTAATCTCGTGAGGTCTGGAATCTTCCCAGTCCAGCGCGGCTGCGGTCATTTCGTCTGCCAGTTTTATAGCATCATTAGTAACAACGTGGATTTTCGATGATTTTTGGCGAAGATGTGGGTTTGGTAATGTGATAATATCGTCTTTTGTCATTATCATAATTATACCAGAAATTACAGTAGACTTACAGGGTCAAGCTCGTACTGCCAGTGTGATGGCGGCAGGAAATCCAAGACGTCAAGAAGCTCTTGTCGTTTGGGACTTTTTACTACGATTTGCCATCGATATGTATCGCGGACGCGCTCATAAAAAGCGGGCGTTGGTCCAAAAACTTCAATGTTATCAAAATTGGATTTTAATAATTCGGACAATTTTTTCGCGTTCCTTATGGCGGCGGCTTCGGTTTTATAAACGCAGGTTAATTTTAATAAGTAAGTGAAAGGCGGAAAGTTGGTTTTTTGCCGCTGAGATATGGTTCTTTGATAAAATTCTGTATAGTTTTGAGAGAGTCCGTTTGTGATGGAGGGGTGATTTGGTTGATATGACTGGACGACGACTTCTGTTGGCGTGCTTGACCTGCCGACGCGGCCGACGACTTGGGCGAGCAATTGAAATGTTCGTTCGGGTGATGAATAGTCGGGGAGGGAAAGTCCGGTGTCGGCTTGAACGACTCCGACGACTGTTAAATGTGGCAAATCTAGTCCTTTGGCGATAACTTGCGTGCCGATAATTATATCTATTTCGCCATTTTTCAGTTCATCATAACGCTCGTCTACGGTAGCCTTCAAATCGGTGTCTTTATCAAATCGAGCAATTTTTTTATTCGGGAATAACCTCTGTAATTCGTCTTCAATTCGCTTAGTTCCGATACCTTTGTGGATGATGTCGGCGTTTTTACATTCAGGGCAACTAGTAGGAACTTTGGTCGAAAAACCGCAAATGTGGCATGACAATTTATGACTATCCGCATGCAGGGTGAGCGGAATAAAACAGCGTGGACAACCAGCCTGCCAGCCGCAGTTATCGCATAATGTGATTGATGCTGTGCCGCGCCGATTGTGAAAAATAAGAACTTGCTCATTTTTTGATAACGCTGTGTTTATGGATTTCAAGAGTGGGTCAGAGAGAAATTGATGTTGAGTAAAATTGTTGCGCTTTGTCATGTCGATCAGCGTCACGTTGGGGCGAACGGTGTCTGGTCTTGCTGGTTTTGTCATTGTAATGATTGGCGTGTTTGATTTTTTTGCAACGTAATAGTCGGCGACTGCTGGGGTGGCGCTACCTAGAATTAGCTTACCGCGGTGTTGATTTGTAAGGATTGAGGCGACGCGAAGAGCTGAATATCGAGGAGACTGCTCCTGCTTGAAGCTCGGTTCATGACACTCATCAATTACCACAAGTCCAAGTTGTTGCACGGGCGCAAAAAGGGCAGATCGTGGACCGATAATTACTACTGGATCGTTTGAGCTGATGACTCTTTTCCAAATTGCATATCGTTGTGCTTCGGTTTGTTTGGAATGGGTGACTATGACATTTGGTAGATGAGCAGAAAATTCAGCAACCAGTTGCGAAGTTAGGGCGATTTCGGGGACTAAAATTATCGCCGATCGCTCTTCTTTTAAGGCTTGTTTTACGGCTTCTATGTACACTAGGGTTTTTCCTGAGCCAGTTACGCCGTGTAAAAGTACCGTTCCGGAATGGAGATTTTCGATGGTCTGGAGGGCTGATTTTTGCTCATCTGTGAATACATTTTTTGTTCGATTTTCTGTTGGATTAACTGGGGTCGACTGGTTAATTGAGCGACGTTTTTTGGATAATCCGCTGGGTAAAATTGCTTGCCAGACGGTCGCTTGGTGTGTGGCATAATATTTGCTCATCCATATAGCAGTCTGAACGAGTTCGATTGGCAAGGGATATTCTTCAATGATTTTACTAATTGGCTTGACTTCAAAATCGGGCTGCCGAACTTCTTGTAGAACTACACCAATAGCATTGATTTTGCCGATTTCTATAGCAACAATCGTTCCAGTTGGCAGCCTTTCCTCCGAAGAATACGTAAACGAACTTGCGTCGACGCGTACGATTCTTGTTGGCGAAACCAAATAGTAATGCATGTTCATATTATATCGCGAAAAAAATGCTAAAATAAGCATATGTATTTTGAGAGTCGTTCGCAGGCTGGGGCAATTCTGGCTGATCAAGTACTGGAAAAGTATCGCTATGAAAACTGCGCGGTGGTTGCAATTGGAGAAGGTGGCGTGTTGATTGGTGAGCAAATTGCAGTGAAGCTTCACTGTGTTCTTATGATGTTGTTGAGCGAGGGGATTGAGATTCCTGGGGAAAGTTTAAGCATCGGGGCGATGTCACAGTCTGGGCAATTTACGTATAATAGTCAATTTTCTGACGGTGAAATTAATGAATATACTAGTGAATTTCACGGTTATCTGGAAGAAAAAAAGCGTGAGGCTCATCAGAAAATGAATAGGCTTTTGGGCGATGGTGGAATTATTGATAAGGATATGCTGAAGGATCGGGTGGTGATTTTGGCGAGTGATGGTTTTGGTGATGATTTATCGGTTTTGGACGTGGCTTTGAGTTTTCTGAAGTCTGTTCGGATTGAGAAATTGGTGATTGCGGTGCCGTTTTGTGGCGTGGCGGCGGTGGATAAATTGCATATGACAGTTGATGAAATGCATATTTTGGATGTGAAGGAGAATTTTATGGGATTAAATCATTATTATGAGGATAATACATTGCCGTCCAAAGAGGAAACGATAGCGAAAATCAATCAGGTTATTTTGAATTGGAAGTAAAAAACTTGTCGGGTGTTGTAAAATTGTGATAAACTTTAATTAAGAAAGATGCGTTAGGGAGGTTATGTTAGACGTTTTTATTACATCTAGGGTGCGGCGAAAAATTGTAGTAGTATACGCTAAGTATCCTGATTTTCACACACATGTTCGCGGATTAGCAAAGCTAATTAAGGAAGATCCTGGAAATATTCAACGAGAATTGAAGCGACTAGAAAAGGTTGGATTTTTGCAGAGTGAAAAGCAGGGCAACTCACGTACGTATTTCACTAATAAACAATTCCCAATTTTTAAGGAATTGCAAAGTATGGTGATTAAATCTCAGCAATATTCAGCGCGATCAAAGCGCGGCATGGCTGATAAAGACTAATGACATTATTTGAGAAAATTTTAGCGGCTCGAGGCTTAACTACGCGTGCGGCGCGTGAGGAATTTTTGCATCCGAATTACGCGTCAGTAAAGCATGATCCGTTTTTATTGCCAGATATGAAAAAAGCGGTGGACCGCTTGAAAAAGGCGCACACTGAGGGTGAGAAAATTGTTATTTATGGTGATTACGATATTGACGGGTTGAGTGCAACGGCAATTTTACTGGATGCGTTTGGCAAATTTGGCTTTAAGGAAGTTGGCGCATTTATTCCAAATCGGTTTGTTGAGGGCTACGGAATGACGATGGGCGCTGTTGATAAGGTGCGAAATATGGGCGCGGATTTAATAGTCACGGTTGATACGGGAAGTTTGTGTCATGCGGAAATTGAATATGCGTCGAGTTTGGGGATTGATACGGTAGTGACTGATCATCATAATGTTGCTGAGACTCCACCGCCGAGTGTTGCCGCGGTCAATCCGAAGTTTCCTGGTCATAAATATCCGTTCCGCGATTTGTGTGGTGCGGGTGTGGCGTTTAAGTTGGTGCAAGCTCTACAAACTGAACTGGACGGACTGCCGGATGGTTACGAGAAGTGGCTATTGGATCTGGTGGCGCTGGGGACGGTTTGCGACATAGTTACGCTGGCGGATGAAAATAGGGCGAATGTCTATTGGGGCTTGGAGGTTTTGAAAAAGCAGAGGCGTCCTGGTTTGAAGGCGTTGATGTCGGTGGCGGGAATTGATCCAGAGAAGGTTAATGCTAGGCATCTGGGATTTGGTCTGGGTCCGCGAATGAACGCGGCGGGTAGGCTGGAAACGGCGCAATATGCTCTGGATATGCTGACGGCGAGTGACGGACTGGAGGCGTTAGAGGCTAGTGAAAAATTGGAAGAATTAAATATCAAACGCCGTAGTATTCAGGATGAGATTTTTGACGAAGCTTGCCAGCAGGCGGACAATATGACCGATGATCGAGTTTTGGTGGTGAATAGTGGCAATTGGAATCACGGAGTTATCGGAATTGTGGCGTCAAAGTTGGTTGAGAAATATAAGAAGCCAGTTTTTATAATTGGCGAGCGTGGCGATGAGGCTACGGGTTCGGCGCGAAGTTTTGGTGATTTTTCCGCGGCTGACGCGGTTCGTGCAGCTGACGACATCATTATTAAAGGTGGCGGTCACGGAGCGGCGGCTGGTGTGACGTTGGCAACTGAGAGAATTGACGATTTTAGGCGACGAGTGAATGAGTTTTATGATTCGCTGCAATTAAAAAATCAAGAATTATATTTGTTGCCAAGAGCTGACGTTGAGATTGACGATTTTTCGGAAATTAATGAGGAGCTGATTGATAATTTGACAAAGATGGAGCCATTCGGCAATGGGAATGCCGAGCCTATATTGAAAATGACTGAAGCGACGGTTTTAAATGTGAGGAGAATGGGTGCGGATGGACAACATGTAAAATTGACTTTGCGTGATAAAAATGACGTTGTGCTGCAGATGCTGGCGTTTAACGCGCCAGAAGAATTTTTCCGTGAAGTGGGCGACGAAGTGTCTGCTTGGTTTCAGCCTACCGTAAATGAATGGCAGGGAATGCGGTCTGTTGAAGGGCGATTATTACATTTGGCTTAGACGTAATAGTTGCATTACTTGTAGAGTAGATGTATTGTTATAGTGTATTAATATTTTTGGGTGGGAGAATTTTTTGGGAGGTTTGGTATATATGGAGTTTTCTAATAGCGGCAGAGGGGAAATTATATATCAGAAAGATACACATACTAGCCTGGGGAGGGTAGCGCTAAAGTTACTGACTAATTATCACGAAGATACACGCTCGGAGCTGCCTGGCAAAGCCTTAGCGGATCTTAAAGAAGAGTATGATGACGTAGCGGGTAAACATAAGGAATTCGCTGAACATTTGAATGAAGCTTCTAGCTTGAGTTCTTTAGTAGCAGCTGCTGGTCACTTAATTTCCCTAAAGGACGTAATGTATGAGATAAATAATGGCGTTCAATTGTCTTTATCCAGTGATGCGAATGGAGAAGTTCCTGGCGATTCGGCTTTGCCAGAAAATATTCCTTGTGACCTTGCCAAAGTTAAAATTTCTGAAAATGATGATGGTACGTATACTACCAAGATCCCTGTTACAGAACACAGATTTGACTGTAATAGGCATATACGGGCTGATGTGACCACTTATACTATTACGTTTACTCCTGATGGTGAGGTATTAAATCTCACGTCAAAGAAGGTGAAGGGATAATCTAGTTGGCAAATACTTTCTTATCTGTTATAATGTTTGCAGTATGGTACAAGTAACACGTAAAGATCAGAAGGAAGCGAACGAAAATATCATTCGTCGTTTCAACCGCAGGGTTTTGCAAAGCGGTGTTTTGGCTCGCGCTAAGAGCGTTATGCGTTTTGAAAAACCAATTTCAAAGACCGAGCGTCGTAAAAAAGCTATTATTCGCCGCGAGCGACGAGCTGAAAAAACGGCAAAAATGCGCCTAGGGGTGCGTTAATGTCTGCGCTAAAAGAGCGCATTACTAGTGAAATGAAAGCCGCTCTATTGAGCGGCGATCGTTTTCGTGGTGATGTTTTGCGTAATCTAAAGGCAGCAATCTTAAACGAAGAAGTTTCTTTGGGTAAGCGAGAAAACGGCTTGGATGATACTGAAATTGAAAAAGTCGTTGCTCGAGAAGTGAAAAAGCGCGTCGAAAGTGCGGATTTATATCGAAAGAATGACCGTGCGGAATTGGCGGAACCTGAAGAAAAAGAAGCGGAAATTTTACGAGAATTTTTGCCAGAGCAACTTGGCGAGGCGGAAATCTCGAAGATTGTAGAAGAAGTTATTGCGGGTATGGACGATGTCTCAATTCAGAAAATGGGACAAGTTATTGGCGCGGTAAAAAGTAAGGCTGGCAATGCTGCGGATGGCGCGTTGGTGGCAAAAATTGTTAAAGAAAAACTCACAAAATAGGAGGAAAAATGATTGTATTTTTTGGGCCGGCGGGTGCTGGTAAGAGTGTGCAGGGGCAAATTTTAGCGGCGCGTCATGG
>CALJRR010000083.1 GCA_937976315.1 uncultured Candidatus Saccharibacteria bacterium
GTAAGTCGCGTACATTGCCCAGCAGACACTGAAAATAATTACGATTTTGATTTTGTGACGTATAAAAGAAAATAGCCTTCTTAAGTTGACAGTATTTGGTATTTGTGGTATAGTAGAAAGCATGAACGAACGACCCACAGTACGCGTAGCAGTCCTTGAGAGAATGGAAGATGTCACGCTTGCAGATCTCCCAGAAGGCAAAACAATATTACTATCTGGCAAACCTACCGAAGCAAACAACACAACATTCAATGATAAAGTTCCCGTCATAGAAAAATGGACAGACGAAGACGGAAGAACTAGAATATTAGGAAGGTACGCGACCATAATGTATGACGCCAACACTCAAGAACTAAGCCTCACTCTACCCGATCAAGAGATTACCAGACTACGGCGCTCCGACACTGAGGACCAGAACTATATAGCCTTTACAGCCGAGGATCCTGATAAAGAATAAAAACCGACAGCCTCAGCCAACAGACGTAAAAATCACGAATCACGCAAATCACACTACACAGCAATCGGCGCTTTTATTGCCGGATGACACTCATAATCCTCCAGACGGATATCGTCAATCGTGAAATCGTCAATATTCTTGATGTCTGGATTGAGCCACAGTTTCGGTAGCGGCAACGGACGGCGCGATAATTGCTCGTCAACCTGCGCGCGGTGATTATTGTAAATATGTGCGCTATTTAAGGTGTGAATAAACTCGCCGGGTTGCTTGTCGGTAACTTGAGCGACAATCGACAAAAGCAGCGCATAGCTGGCAATGTTAAACGGCACACCCAGGAACATATCCGCTGAGCGCTGAGTCAGCGCCAAATCCAGCTTGTCCTTCTCGCCGTTCTTGCCAGGTCTTACATTAAATTGAAACATCGTATGACACGGAGGCAGCCCGCCAGCTTGAACGATGTCATCAATTTCCGCCACATTCCACGCGCTCACGATATTCCGACGCGACTCTGGACTTGTCTTTATCATGTCAATGGTGTTCTGAATCTGGTCAATAGTTCCGCCCTTCCCGTCCGGCCATTTTCGCCATTGAACACCATAAACAGGACCCAAATTTCCCCATTCTTCAGCAAACGCGTGATCGTTCGCAATCTTATCAATAAATTCCTTCATTCCAGCGCGCCATTCATCGCCGTTAATTTCTGGTATTTCCTGACCGGTTTTTTCCAAATAATTCTTGTACGGCCACTCATCCCAAATATGAACGCCGTTTTGCGCCAAATATTCAATATTGCCCGTTCCCTTAAGAAACCATAAAAGCTCATGAGCGACGCTTTTGAAATATAACTTCTTCGTGGTCATAGCCGGAAATCCGTCCGCCAAATTATATCGCGTCTGAATGCCAAAAATTTCCGTCGTCCCCGTTCCCGTACGATCGCCTTTTTGCACACCATTATCACGAACGTATTTCAATGCGTCTAAATATTGCCTCATAAACCCTCCTTGCCTACCTCGAATTATGACAATATCCTCCAAAAACCACAAGCAGAATCACTAGTAGTTTTAACAACAAACACGCAAATTTTTACGACAATTTAGTCAAGACTTTGTCGACTAGACCGTACTTTACAGCCTCATCCGGCGTCATCCAATAGTCACGCTCCATGTCAGACTTAACCTTAGCCAACTTCTGACCAGTGTTTTTCGCCATAATCTTCGCTAGCATCTCCTTAACTTCCAAAGTTTCCTTCATATCAATTTCCATGTCGGTCACTTTTCCGTGCGTTCCAGAAGACGGCTGATGAATCATCACCTTAGCGTGCGGCAAGCAAAACCTCTTGCCCTTAGCGCCAGAGCTGAGCAAAAACGCCCCCATGCTTGCCTGCAAACCAATTCCATACGTCGCCACATCGGGCTTAATAAAATTCATCGTGTCGTAAATCGCCATTCCGTCATAAACGCTACCGCCTGGACTATTGATATATAGCGATATATCAGCTTGCGGGTCAACGTATGCCAAATGCAATAATTGCGCCACTACACTGTTCGCGGTATGCTCGTTAACGTCTTCGCCAAGGAAAATAATCCTCTCATTCAACAATCTCGAATAGATATCAAAAGCACGCTCGCCGTCAGCCGATTTTTCAACGACAGTTGGAATGAGATATGATTTTGGCATATTTACCTTATTTCTTCGTGTTTAGTTCAACCAATTTAGCAACGGTCTTATCTGTAATTATTCGGTTAGCAATGTCGCGGTGGACATTTGGATTGTCAAATTGTTCCAGCATTTTCTTATCTTTACCGTATTGTTGCTTGAAGAAGTCAATTTGTCTCTGGATTTCATCACGAGAAGCATCAATCTTCAATTCCTTCGACAATTCAGCCAATACCAGACCAGCCTTAACGCGCTTTTCAGCCGCTGGACGAGCTTCTTTCTTCACCCACTCCTCTTTATCCTTGAAGCCCTGAGTCTTCAAATAGCTGTCCAAACTCAGCCCGCTGTACATCAAATTCTGGGTCAAGTCACGCTCGATTGATCGCAATTGATCCTCAACCAAAAGTTCTGGCAGTGCCGCCTTACTTTTTTCTGTCAATTCACCAACCAACGCGTCCTTAAATTTCTCGTCAGCTTCACGCTCTTTTTGTGCAGTAAGTTCACGCTTGATGTCCGCTTTTACTTCTTTCATTTCTGTAAACGGACCACATTTTGCAGCAAATTCATCGTTTAGTTCTGGCAATTTCAATTCATTAACCTTGTGGAGTTTCACGGTAAATACAACGTCTTGACCTGCCAAATTCTCAGCGTGATAATCCTCTGGGAATTTCAGTTTCAAATCGAACTCTTCACCAGCCTTATGACCAATCACGCCTTCTTCAAATCCAGGAATGAATTGACCTTCGCCAAGCTTCAAGCCATACTCCTTAGCCGAACCTCCCTCAAACGCTACGCCGTCTTTCTTTCCTGTAAAGTCAATCACAGCCTCGTCGCCGAGCTTAGCAGCACGCTTGACCTCTGATTTTTCAGAATAGTTTTTACGGATTCGCTCAATAACCTCGTCGACATCTTTATCTTCGACCTTGGCTACTTCTTTTTTCGCTGTCAATTTTTTGTAATCGCCCAATTTTACTGGCGGAATAACTTCAACTTCAGCCGTAAATTCCAACTCAGCGCCCGGCACAAACTTCTTCACCTCAACACTTGGTCGATCCAGAGCCTGCAATTTTTCCTGCAAAAACGCCTCAGCTACAGCCTTCGACAAAGCATTCTCCAGAACCTGTTCCTGAAGCGCATTCGGATCAACATGCTTAGCGGCTATGCTTGCGGGAACTTTTCCTTTGCGGAAACCTGGAACTTTGATGTCGCGCGCCAACTTTGTCAAGGAAACCTGCTCTGCGTCAGCTAATTCGCTAGCACCCAAAGAAATCGTCAATTGAACTTTAGTATCTGATAGTTTTTTTACAGTAGTCTTCATAAAGACTAATTATAACAGATATCAGACTATATCTCAAACAGAGCGTCCTCATCGCCATCGTATCGACGATCTTTGACAATTGTCACGATTCGTTCAGCGCCAACCTTTTGCTCATCAGATTCCACCAAGTTTCGAACCGTGTATGCGCCGCTAGCAATTTCATCCTCACCCACGAACACCGCAAACGGAATTTGCTTTTTCAGCGCCGCTTTTATCTGCTTGTCAATCTTTCTACCAGTGATATCCAGTTCTGCTCGCACGCCTTCGCTGCGCAATTTTCGCGCCAAATCGTCCGCGCCAGCCATAGATTCTTTTGACACCGGAATTATGTACACATCTGTTTTAGACGCCAATTTAGGCAACAAATTGTGTACTTCCAAAAATTGTTCCATCGTTGTCGCGCCCATGCCAACGCCGACCGTAGCAATCGGCTCAACGCCAAATAGTCCGACCAATCCGTCATATCGTCCGCCGCCAAACAACGCTCGGTTATTCTCTGGCGAATTGTCAAAAAGCTCAAAAACCATGCCTGTGTAATAGTCCAGTCCGCGCATCAGAGTAACATCAAACACCGCATTCGTAATGCCTTTTTGGCTAAGTAATTTCATTACTTCGCGAAGCTGCTTGACACTTTCATCTTCCATCAATTCGCTCGGCAAATCATCAACAGATTTCATGCTGATCATTTTTGCTAGCTTCGGCAGACCCTCTGACGCTTGACTACCAAAAATCTCAATCGCCTGACGCTTAAATTCTTCGGCAGGAATCTTATTTTTCCTATCAAGCAGCTTCATCATCATCGTCGAACCAACAATATCAAGCTTCAAAAATTGACTCATTAAACGATTGATCAATTGGCGATTATTAACCCTGACCGTAAACATTTCCTGCTTGGCGCCAAAATTCATCACGCTAGCGTGACTCAGCTCAATAATCTCCGCGTCCGCCGCCGCGCCGTCCACGCCAAACAAATCCGCGTTCAATTGCCAAAACTCACGCTCACGCCCACGTTGCGGTCGTTCATAGCGCATAAAATTAGCAATTGAATACAGCCGTGCAGGCATCGCCAATTCCTGCCGCTTAGCCGCCACCATTCGAGAAATCGACGGCGTCATCTCAGGGCGAATTGCCACCATTCGACCGCCACGATCTTCAAAAGCGTATGTTTGCTCGCCCGCCAATTCCTGACCTGACTTCGCCAAATAAATATCTAGCGGCTCCAGCAGCGGCGCGCCATATTCTTCATAGCCAAAACTCTCAACCGTCTTGTGCCAAACATTAAAAATGTAATTCTGCAGACGCTTTTCCTCTGGAAAATAGTCTCGCGAACCTTTGTAACTTTGTGTAGATAAACTGCTCATGTTAGCTCCATTATGTCATTATTTCTTATTTATAGCAATCAAAAACGCCGAGGCAGAACTCGGCGCGTACAATCAAAAAATCAGAGTCCTAGATCGGAA
>CALJRR010000084.1 GCA_937976315.1 uncultured Candidatus Saccharibacteria bacterium
TAAAAAAGGAAAAATCGGAACTATGCCAGCCGATTTATCGTGGATTCGCGAACTTCAAGAAGCCGCCGCTTTAATTAGCGAAGGAAAGCGATTCGACTCTAACAAATTCCGAATGAAGCTGTTTTCTGATAGGATTTTTGTGTACTCACCAAAGGGCGATATTTATGATTTGCCTCGCGGAGCGTTTCCCTTGGATTATGCCTACCGAATTCACTCCGACATTGCGGCGCGCGCAAGCGGTTTTAAGATCAATGGCGTAATGAAGCCGTTCAATTACAAATTACAGCACGGCGACACAATTGAGGTCTTAACAAGTAAATCCGCTCGTCCAAAACCAGATTGGCGAGACGTCATAATTACACCGCACGCCAAAGATAAATTGCGCTTACAATTATCCCGCTCAAACGGCATCTTACAACAATTAACTGGCGGCGTTTCCTCGTTCTTCCGACACAAGTAACGCTCGCCAGTCTCTCAGTTTTAATTAACAATCAAACGTGATTATTTTTCGTTCCAACGAGTAATTGACTCGCGGATAATTTGCTTTGCCCTTTCTACATCGCCAAATCCCTTGACTACTGTTGAGTCAGGCTTCTTCAAATCCTTGTAGTGATTGAAGTGGTGTTCAATTTGCTTTAACAATTGTGAAGGCAGGTCTTCTAGTGAGTTGATTGCGTTGCCCGTGTTTCGGTCGTCGGCCGGCACAACGATAACCTTGTCGTCAACTTCATTATCATCAACGAATTCCAACACGCCGATAACTTTTGCTTCCATAAAAATACCGGTCGTCAACGGTTCATCGGTGATAATTAGCGCGTCCAGTTCGTCGCCATCTTCATCCAAAGTCTGTGGAATGAAACCGTAGTTTGTTGGCTTTGCAAAAATAGCTGGCTCAACACGGTCCAACTGCATCACTGCAAGCTCACGATTCCACTCAATTTTATGACTTGATCCCTGTGGAATCTCAACAACTACATTCACGATGCCATTTTCGACATCACCAGGTGTTAAAATTTGATTAAAATCTGCCATTTTTTACTCCTCTCTGGCCTTTTCTTGTAAATATTCACGAATCTGCACCGCAGCTACTGCGCCTTCACCAACCGCCGAAGCGATTTGCATAGTTGCCCCCGAGCGCACATCGCCAGAAGCAAAAACGCCAGGAATATTAGTGTGCAGATGTTCGTCGGTAATGATGTGTCCGCCCAAATCCAACTCAACGTCCGAATTTGTCAGGAATTGCGTGTTCGGAATTAGCCCAATAAACACAAACAATCCGTCAGCGGTAAATTCTTTCTGCTCGCCGTTTTGAGTCGACTTAACGCCGTAAAATTTATCGTCCTTGACAATAATTTCATCAGTCGTTGCACCAATATGAACGGTAATTTTTCCATCATCGACATACTTCTGCAAATCTTTTTGCAAAATATCACTGGCGCGCAATTTACTGCGAACTAGCAGATCAATATGACTAGCGTATCGCGTCAAAAATATCGCTTCTTGCACTGCTGAGTTTCCGCCACCGACAACGATTAGATTCTTATCACGATAAAACGCGCCGTCGCAAGTCGCACAGTAATGCACGCCTCGACCATATAATTCGTCTTCGCCCGGAACGCCTAATTTGCGGTGGTTCGAGCCAGTCGCTAGCAAAACTGACTTCGCGCGGACAGATTGACCGTCAATTGTCAGCTCCAACTCGCCATCAACTTGCTTCAATTCCGTCACATCACCATACTCAATCTTCGCACCAAATCGCTCCGCCTGTTGTTGCAATTCAGATGCCAATTTCATTCCCGTAACGCCCTCAGCAAATCCAGGATAATTGTCAATTTGATCAGTAATCGCTGCCATTCCGCCAACCACGCCACGCTCATATAGCGTCGTGTCGACATCTTCGCGCGACAAGTAAATTGCCGCCGTTAACGCGCTTGGACCAGCGCCAACAATAATAACATCTTTAGACATTGAAACCTCGCGATCGATAATATTGCTTCATCACTTCTGGCATTTCTGGCTCTGGAATATCGGCTGGCTTTTCAATAGCCATCACCACAAACTTAAGCGGAGAATTTGCAGGAATTTTATCACCCTGAGCCTTGTCGCCATAAGCTTTGTTGGCTGGAATTGTTAGTTCGCGCACGCCACCAATTTTCATACCAATCAAGCCCTCTTTCCAACCCTGAATGACTGCAGTATTTGCCGGGCCATCCATATTGAGCGGAGCTTTCAATTTGCCGTCAGCGATTGATTGATCGAAAATCTCACCCTTAGCGTTCCAGCCGATGTAATAAACAGCCAATTTGGTGTCGTCCTTAACCTCGGCACCTTCGCCCTCAACCAAATCTTCCTTAACAAGCTCTTTCACGTCACCGGCTTCAAACGCACCAACTCGTGAGCTAAACTCAGAAAACTTGCCGTAATATTTTTGGCTCAATTCATTAGCCTGAGCCTCTACTTTCTTTTTTCGCTCGTTAGTAGCCTTGGTGTATTCATCCTGAGCTTTCTTAAGCGCGGCTTGGTCCTTGGCCTCATTTCCAGGAGCTACCATCATAGCGACAAATCCGCCAACGGTCCCCAAAAACATCATGCCGGCAATAACCCAAATACCTATTCTCTGGCCTTTTGTAGTTGCCATATTCCTCCTTTATTTACCTTTCAATTATAGCAATTTTTATCAAGCGCAACAAATCGCATTAAACCTGAGCGGCGTCGAATTCTTCCGCAGCCATCGCGGCAATCTCCTCAATAATCGGCGCAATATCTTTATCTTCCAGCGTCCGCTCAGTGCTCGTAAATTTTACATTCAAAGTTACAGTTTTTGTCGAATCGTCATTTTTTGGCTGATATATCGCAATCGGCGTTATACTAATTTGTAACTCACCGTGTTTTTTCGCAACTTCTTCAGCGCAAGCATAAACCTTCGCATAATCAACATTCGAATCCATTTTCAATGAAATGTCTCTGGCAGTCGACGGAAAACGACTTAACGGCTGGTAATTATAGCCCTGATTTTTACTCAGATTTTTCTGCAATTTTTCAATATCAATAGAAAACGCTGCCGTGTAATCTGGCAATTTGAAGTTGCGTCGAGCAGATGAAACCAGCTCGCCAACAATTCCCAAATTGTCACCGTTCTTCGCCACGATCCAAGCGCTGCGTTTCGCATCAAAAGGCGATGGAGCGTCGCTGTCAGATTCCGCAATCTTCACAAAATCAACCTCAATGCTCAAATCCTTCATCAGCCTTTCAGCAATTTTCCTCACCTTGTAAAATGGCGCACCAGCTTGGGGCTTTTTATTCGCATAAACTCCGTCAATGAAAGTCTTTTCAATCGGCAAATTCTCATCGTTAAATCCTAATTTCTTATCGTGGATTTTGCCAATTTCAAACAGCATAAATTCGTCATGCCCAGATTTTATATTGGCGTGAACTTTATCCAGCAAACTCGGCAAAATGCTAATTCGGTAATATTGCAAGTCTGGACTAAGCGCATTACTCAAGCGATACGCACGACTCGGGTCTTGGTCGGAATTTTTCAAAACGCGCTCATGAACAAAGCTATACGTCAAAACTTCGTTCGCTCCAGCTCGCGACAAACTTTGGCGAATCTTCTGCTTTAATTCGCGACGCTCATTCTTCAGCGCAGGCTTAATGCTTCGCTCTGGCAAACGACGCGGCAATCTATCAAAACCATATAATCGCCCAACTTCCTCAACAATATCTTCCGGTAGTTCAAGGTCAGTCCGCCAAAATGGCACTTGAATACAGATATAGCCAGATTCTTTTTCCATACTGTGACTGCGAATCTCAACGCTATTAAGCAGCTCGCAAATGTTGTCATCAGACAAATCCGAGCCTAGTCTCTCATTTATGAACTTACTATCGATATCAATATTCGCTGGCATATATTTTCCATCGAAATAATCGTCCATATGTCCGTCGAATTGTTTCAAATCAAAAACTTCGCTCGCCTGCACTCCACCAACCATATTCATCAATTGCTTTAATATGACAGCATTTTGCAGAGGCGATTGCCCCTTATTAAACCTAGTCAGAGCGTCGGTGAAAATTCCGTGACGCATAGCTGTGCGACGTAGCGCGTACATATCAAAATTGGCACATTCAAGGACAATGTTCTTCGTTTCAGCCGAAACTTCCGTATCAACGCCGCCCATAATTCCAGCTAACCCAATCACGCCTTCGCCGTCAGCGATAACAATATCGTCAACCGTCAATTCATATTCCTTGCCATTAAGCAAACCGACTTTTTCGCCATCGTGCGCCATTCGCACGCCGAGTTTATGCCCACGCAACTTGTCGTAATCATAAGCGTGAGTCGGTTGTGCCGTCATAAACATCACGTAGTTTGTCACGTCAACGATATTATTGATAGGCTTACCACCTATTGCGACTAATTGACACTGCAACCACAACGGGCTTGGGCGCACAGAAACATCACGAATTGCCACTGCCATAAAACGCCGTGCTAGTTCTGGTGCGTCATTTTCTACTGTCAGCTCCAAATCATTAGCGTCAGCAAACTGTTGATCTTGTTCATACCAATCAGGGCTGGTAAATCGTTGATGAAAAATGCCAGCAATTTCGCGCGCCACACCAAGTTGCCCAAAACAATCCGGTCTGTGCGTAAACATCTTATTTTCAATTTCCAGCACGTAATCGTCCAGTCCAAACACTTCCGCAAAACTCGCGCCAGCCTGAAGTGTAACGCCCGCCGGAATATCACGCTCATTAATCTCAATAATTCCCTCGTGATCCGTACCAATCGCCAGCTCATCAGCCGCCGCCAACATACCCTGGCTTAAGATTCCACGTAGCGGTCGCGCATCCAGCACGAACGGCTCGGCGTCATCAAGACTTGCCGGGACGGTACTTTTTGGCGGCAACCAAATTGCCCACATACCAGCATGAACATTCGGCGCACCGCAAACCACTTGTACGTAACCATTATCATCACGTGGAACGTCCACTACGCCACCATCGTCAATTTTAGTCACACTCAAACGATCCGCATTCGGATGCTTTTCGCACTCAACAACCCGCACAATGCGCGCGCCACCATATTTGGCCTTCAGGTCAATCACTTCCTCGACACCACCAAGCTGCTGATTGACACGCGACACCAGCTCATCAACTGACGGCAACTCAAAATTAATCAATTGTTTTATAAGATTTAAGCTAACTTTCATACTGATATAATTATATCATCTTACCAGCAAGTAATCGACCTTAGAAAACTGCAAATAACCAAGATAAAAATTATAATCTCATTCGCCAAATTCATACCCACGTTTTTGCATAGCCCAGCCTTAAAATCCCAGAACGCTAAGGATTGACGTATTCTATTCTATTCTATATCATATATCTTAGGCTGAAATACAGCCATCCTTGAGTAGACAGGAGACGATCATGCCGAACCGGCGCGATCTGAACGACATTGCCAGCTCTCTCGTCCCTAACCCTGGTGACGAAGCGTGGGTCGTCGACCCCAACCAGCCTGAGCACATGCACCACGGTCAGACCTCTGGCGAACCGCATTCCGACGGGTACTACATGTACAACGACGGCACGCCGAGCTGGATGAAGTATCACTCGGACGACACGGAGGACGAATCGTAGGAGTGAAATAGTCCTCGAGGACACCCCTCTTCGCACTCGGAGAGGGGTCATTCCCTGAATTATAATATAGCTATGAACTACGATAGATATCTAGAATTACAAACTCGCCTAGAATGGTTTTACGATTTTCATCCAGAGTTTTTTAATGATATTTCGCCCGAACAGAGGAAACTACTACAGAATACATTCCTGTACGATATGCCCGATGAAATCTATCCGGCGTCATTGCGGGATTTTTATGATAAGAATATTGACAATCAGCCAACACTTCAGAACGATATACTCTTAGCGGTAAATGCTTTATATAAAGCGGCGGGAGCTGGAAGCTTGTTTGATTATGATGAATAAAGCTTTTATTCGTACAAACACGCCACCGAGCTTATAAGATTTAGGCTAACTTTCATACTGATATAATAAACTCATGATCCACAACTTACATTCGGCATATTCTTTACCAGCAGACCACGACACGTGCCACCTGTTTGAGCATCTGATTATTAGGCGATTCTTAAAGGAAACAGAAAAAATTGGCGGCAACCGGGCTTTCGTTGGAGAGTTGGATGGCACGACTAGCGAATCAAGCGTATTTTTTGCGTCCGCACTATTCACAAGTGAGTTTAATACATTATTTGAAGAAATCATCAACGATATTACGCCTTTTGAGGTGTCTCTTATTCAACAGTCCATCTCACACATAGAAGCCGAGATGCAATCCAACATTGATATAACAGACATGACGCTACTACAAGAACAGCTCGCTTTTTGTCAAAAATATTTTATCGATAGTCAAAAAACCACCCCCAGCAATTCACATCCAAAATCTAAGATTTCTCCTCTTAAAATCAGTCATAGTCCGAAGGATTTTACAGACGTTAAGATTGATATAGAAATTGCCGATGCCAGCGATGAATTGACTGCCGCATTTTTCTGCACATATCCAATACTTTTAGATCTAGTACGCGACATTTGTTTCGATAAAATCTCATCCTACCCATCCAGCCCCGGAAAGTTTATAGCGTACTATGACGGCAATTGCACCAGCCAAACTTACACCGTAAAAAATACAGATCTTGCTCGACTGAGCTCAAGTGAAACTATACAGACATATTTACAAAACTTTAACATATCCTCGCACGCAACCGACCTAAAAAACCTTGCCGAATCTTTCACGTCTGACCCATTTTACATTTCAGTGCCCATATATTTTTATCAACAAACCGCTACGCCACTATCCAGAAATGACCTAGCGAAAACTATAAACGTCGCAAACATGAACGCAATTCTAAAACAAGTAAAGGCGACGATAGTCCTGGATTATTAGCTCTAGCCGATTTTCTAGTAGAGAAAAGATTCTGAAGATGAAATATTAACGCCGCCAAATTTTGCAGGATTATTATGAATGAAAAGGTTATTGAAGGGTTTGGCAACGCAATAAACCAACCACTCTTACAGTGACCGCCTTACTGGTGTTTTCTCGATTCGTAAAAGCGACTTCGTCTCCAAGTTGAATTTTTTGGCGCTTTTCATTGTTCACAGTATGTCACATTGACCAAATATTGCCTCTTCATTACAATTGAAATGTGATTAAAGCAGTATCAAAAGCGCTTATTAAGAATAGAAATGGTAAATATCTACTGCTTTATAGGGGAGATACACACCCTAATTTCCCTGGGCATCTTGATCTTCCTGGGGGAGAAGTAGAATCTGAAGAAACCTCCAGGATGGCGACCGCGCGAGAAGTACAGGAAGAAACTGGCATATGTATATATCCAAATGGCTTAAAAAAGCTATTTGTTAAGCAGTACAAAAACACAAGACATGTACTTTTTGAGATAGTCATAGATAAGACTGAGGCTGACATTTCTGTTAAATTGAGCTGGGAACATAAAAAATACCGTTGGATGACGTTATCGGAATTATTAGATACTAATATTCCAGAGGGCGCAGATCCTTATTATATAGATGTTATTGATTATTTAAAGCATTTATCCGAGACTTGATCTGTCCGACATATTTCCCCATATTA
>CALJRR010000085.1 GCA_937976315.1 uncultured Candidatus Saccharibacteria bacterium
CGGCGAATAGGGCGAATTTAACAGAGGTGCCGTGTATCGTCAGGAGTATGAGCGATCAAAATCGCCTGGAGACCTCTTTGATTGAAAACTTGCAACGACATGATTTAAATGCGCTTGAAACTGCGACCGCTTATCAAAAATTGCGCGATCAATTCAATATGACGCTGGAGGAAATTGGCAAGCGTTTGGGTGGCAAATCTATAAGTGCGGTCAGTAATACGTTGAGGTTGTTGAAATTGCCGAAGTCTGTGCAGCAGGCGTTGTTTGAGGGGCGATTAAATGAAGGGCAGGCAAGGCCTCTAATTGGTTTACCTGATGACGCCGCGGAAGACATTATGGAACGAGCTATTCGCGAGGAGTGGTCTGCGCGACGGATCGAGCAGGTTGTTACTTTGTGGAAGCAGGCGAAGGCTAGTCCAATCGAGAACAAACGACGCCCAGCAGATATGCCTCACGCGGATGCTGTTGAAAGCCTTTCAAAGCGATTCGGCACAGGTGTGAAAATTCGTACAAACGGCCGTGGAGCTGGTCAGATTAGTATCAAGTTTAAAGATAATCTTGAATTTGAACGAATAAGAGAATTGCTCGAAAAGTAATTTTTATTAGAACGAGCGAATTTTATTGAATGGGAATATTCGTAGGCTAACTGGTCCGACGATATCATAAAGGGGGATCGGTCCCATGCAGTTTCGGGAGTCGCAAGAGTAGCTTCCTTGACGGTGATCGCCCATGACGAATATCGTGCCTTCCGGTACAGTCGTATCGACATCGCCAGAAGTAGGCTGTCCTGGCTCGTTTTTATTGACTGAGGTGTCAGGGTTAAATCCGTCGGGGCTCTCTGTATTGTAAACAGTTACGGTGCCGTTTTTTACAGTAACTCGCTCACCAGCAAAGGCAATTACACGCTTAACAATATACTCGTCTTTGCCTGTCGAGGCGTTAAAATTCGGATTCTTAAACACAATTACTTGTCCGCGTTTTGGGATGTAATTTTTATTCTGCAATTTTGAACCAGTGACGGGCAATCGATTGACGATCAGGCGATCACCGGTGTACATCGTCGTTTCCATACTGGCGCCTTCAACATTGAAAGTTTGAAATACAAAAGTGTTCAATAAAAGTGTACCAATCACCACGCCAACAACGAAAATGACCATTCCCAGGCCATCTTGTAATTTCGGATGACGATCCATAAAAGTAGCGTCCATTGTTTCAATTATAAGCGTTTTGTGTGTTATAATCAATAGATATGAAACCACGCAAACAGTCGATGGACGGATTTGTCGCCAAGCGACCACAGCGAACTTCGTTGGGGGAAATTACTAGCAAAAAAACGACTACGCTCGGGCATCCTCGTAGTAACGAAGATAGTCCGCAGGTGTCGAATAATGCGACAAGGAATATTCAGCAACCAACTTCTGCTAATAAATTAAGGCAGAATATTAGCGAATCGTTGGCGGCAATTGATGAAAATACCAAGCCTTCTCATCGGCAGGAGCGTAAGCAGAAGCGTAAGAAAAAGTTAATTACCAGGATTATTCTTGCGATTATCGGAATTATTATTGCAATTGTGGCGGGCTGGCTGCTATTAAAATTATGGCAGACGATGAACTCGGTGTTCCATAACGGCGGAATCTTAGGGTTGTTTTCGCAGCAGAAGCTGAAAGAGGATGCTTATGGTCGAAGCAATGTGCTGATTTTAGGTACAACAGATGACGATCCGGACCATCCAGGTGCGACATTAACTGACTCAATGATGATTCTTAGCGTCAATCAGACAAAGAAGGATGCGTATATGTTTAGCATTCCGCGTGACTTGTATGTAAAATTTGGCATGGCGTGTAATTCTGGTTACGCTGGTAAAATCAATGAATATTTTGGTTGCGTGAATAACGGAGATAGTGCGCAGGCAGAAGCTGAACGAATGGATAAGACTAAGAAATTCATCGGCGATATATTCGGTATGGATATCCAGTATGTGGCGCATATTAATACTGCGGTGATTCGTGATGCTGTCAATGCGGTCGGCGGAGTTACTGTTGATGTACAGAGTCGTGATCCGCGGGGAATCCTTGATCCAAGCATGGACTGGATGTGTCGAGCGAAGGAATTGAATTATCAGCAACGTCGCGAACGATGCCCGACGGGTCACTATATGCAATTAACTAACGGCAAGCACGAAATGGATGGCGAAAAAGCGATGTGGTTCTCTCGGGCGCGTGGTTTGGTGGCGCCAACTTACGGATTGGAACAATCCAACTTTGATCGAGAGAAAAACCAGCAATTGGTACTTATGGCACTGAAAAACAAAGCTACTTCCACGGGAACGCTGACTGATTTTGGTAAGGTGACGTCTCTGATGGATGCCATGGGCAAAAACTTGCGCACAAACATTGACACGAAAGAAATTCGCACAATTATGAACCTTGGCTCGGAGATAAAAGAATCTGATATTCACAGATTGAGTTTTGTAGAGGAAAACAATGTACTTATGACTACTGGCACGGCGGGTGGCGCAAGCATAGTCCAGCCGGCTGCGGGATTATATGATTATGATGACATCCGCGCTTATATAAAGTCTGAGATTTACGCAACGCCGCTATCTAAGGAAAAAGCCACAGTTGCTGTGTTGAATGGTTCCGGCGTGGCTGGTGCAGCACAGAAAGAAGCGGACAAATTGACAGAATTAGGAATGAAAGTTGTTCATGTTGGCAATGTTCCAGGTGGTGAGAAAGTAACAAAAACCCAAGTTTATCAATTGCCAGCTGGTAAAGAAAAAACCGCTACAAAAGATAAATTTAAGGAGTTGTATGGCTCGGTTTCATCAGATTCCTCGAAGTATAATTTGAATGTTGATGCACAATTTATCGTTGTTGTGGGAACTGGCTCATAATTTGGTATAATAGAGTAAGTTATGGAGTTACTGAAAACTGTTAAGCGAAGAACGTTTTGGAGCGAATTAGTTTACTATGTCTTAAATATTGGCTTGGCGGCGGCATTGCTTGTTATTGCTCAAGCGTTTCAGACCCCATTTCCAGCGTTAGCGCTTGTTGTGCTGAGTAAGTGGCGCATAATTGCCGTTCGTCCGCGTTTTTGGTGGGCAAACATCCAGGCTAACTTGGTTGACTTAACGGTCGGAATTGGCGTTGTTGGTTTGATGTATCTACCTACGTCGGTGTTTTATTTCCGCGTAGCCTTGGCGATATTATATGCAATTTGGCTAGTCGTGATTAAGCCGATGTCTAAGCGCTGGCAGGTCGCCATGCAGTCGTTAATTGCTATTTTCGTCGGTGTAACTGCTCTGATGGTGGTGTCGTACGAGTGGTCAGTTTCTGTAGTTGTTATTCTGATGTTCTTGATTGGCTATAGTTCTGCGCGCCATTTCCTACACAGTTATGACGAAGAACAAACGGTTTTACTTTCGGCAATCTGGGGACTCGTCTTTGCTGAGATGGGTTGGCTGTCGTATTATTGGACTTACAGCTACGGAAAATCATTATTTGGCGGCGTTTCACAGGTTACAATAATCTTATTGCTATTCTCGCTCGTCGCCAGTAAAGCTTACCAATCTTACAACAAGCACAAAGTTATTCGATTTTCAGACATATCCGCTCCGGTGATTCTTACTGTCGGAATTATCTTAGTGATGTTAGTATTCTTAAATTCTGTAGTAATTTAATCTTGGGCGCCAGTGAAACGTAGAACCAGGATGTAATTGAGAACTCTCTCTTTTACAAAACAATTTTTCACGGCTTCGTCAAGTATTCTATTGTGCTGCTGGGGGTCCGCCTCGATAAATAACAAACCTTCTGAGGTGAGGTATCGTGGTGCTTGTGAGATCAATTGCAATATCAGTTTCAATCCTTCGTCTTCGGCAAAAAGCGCAATTTCTGGTTCATATTGAAGTTCTGGAGATACGTCCCAATTTTTGTCAACGTAAGGCAAATTGGCAAATATATAATCAACGGGTCGAAGTTGGCCGTTAAGTAATGATTGCTGTTGAATATGAACATCTGCATTTAAGGCATTCGCATTTTTTTCTGCAATATTTAAGGCTGGTTTGCTGATATCAGATAAAATTACCGACAAGTTACTCCTCTCTAATTTGGCAGTAATTCCCAGACAGCCAGATCCTGCGCCAACGTCAATTAAAACTTTTTCGGCAATTTCGCTGGCGGTTAGTTCTAAGAACAATGAAATTAGATCTTCGGATTCAGGGCGGGGAATTAAAACGGAAGGAGATACGGTAAATCTACGCCCGTAAAATTCTTTATAGCCCAGAATGTAGGCGATTGGTACGCGGTCTAATCTCAGGTCTAGTCTGGCATTTGCGATGTCAAATCTTCTGGGGTCAATTTCTTCGTCCAGGTGAGCGTGTAGGTAAGTGCGGTTTTTTCGTAAAGTGTTGGCTAATATTAATTCGGCGTCTAATCTGGCGGACGGGATGCTTGCCGTTTTTAGGGATTTTGTGGCAATTTTTAGCCATTCAGAGATAATCATATAGCTAATTATAACATATATCTATGGAATGTAAAAAGTAAAATGCTTGCAAAAACTGAGAAAAATGGTAAAAAGTATTGACAAATCAAGAGAGAGAGAGAGTATTATAGGCTTCATATCATTAGCGAAAGGAATGAGTATATAATGGAATTGCCAAATAATACACACAGTAGCGAAGCCGCAAAGCAAATGGAGTTTGCGAAAGGGTTTAATCCTGAACTGGCGACCGGAGAAAAGCTTTGGGCGGCAGCGAAATTTAATGATCTGGTTCAGTCGACACTGCTTAGATTCGCGGGAGACGCGAAAACTTATGACCATACTGTACTAAAAGATGGGATAAAATCGAGCATTCCTTTAGAAATTCCTCAAGAAGACGGATCTCGTGTATCGGTCAAAGTGGAGTCCGCTCTGCTTGATAGTGGAGATGAAAAACGATTTATATCAATTACGGAATCGGATGGGAGAGATAAAGAGGAGCATCATTATTATATAGAAGATGATCAGGTTTTGAGGTACGATAACAATCTTGCTGAGCGGTCGAGAGAATTGAGGGGAGCGCTGCGCCCCGAAGAAAGTATCAGTATTGAGGGCATAAAGCGTATGATTGATGAGTTTAAAAATGAAATAGAGAATGATAAGTTAGAGCAACAAATGGGATTTAATCGTCAGCCTGTTGGCGTGGAAGAGGTGCATAAGTTGGCAAAACTATTGGAGTCTGCTGAGCCGCGTAAACCGTACTAATTACTAGCATTCTGAGCTTTCAGCTCACGCTCATATCTCTGTAGATTTTCAATCAAATCGTCGATATCCCCGTTCATTGCAGCGGGGATATTGCTGCGGCTGTAGTGAATGCGGTGGTCGGTGATGCGGTCTTGAGGGAAGTTGTAGGTTCGAATCTTCTCCGAGCGGTCACCAGTTCCAACCAACGAGCGTCGCTCGGCACTTAATTTGGCGTTTTCCTCGTCAATTTTCATCTGTAACAATCGCGAACGAAGCACGCTCATAGCTTTCTCGCGGTTTTTAATTTGCGATTTTTCGTCTTGGTTTGTAACTATCATTCCAGTCGGCAAGTGGGTGATTCGCACTGCTGAGTCTGTCGTGTTCACGCTTTGACCGCCGTGTCCGCTGGAGCGGTAAATGTCAACTCGCAGATCGTTTGGATTTATTTCAATGTCAGCCTCTTCTGCTTCTGGCAAAACCGCCACTGTTACGGTTGAAGTATGGACGCGACCTTGGCTTTCAGTGACTGGAACTCGCTGAACTCGGTGTACGCCACCTTCGAACTTCAATTTAGAGTATGGCGCGTCGCCCTTGATCATGAAAATAACTTCTTTATAGCCGCCAGAATCATTGGCTGATTCGCTAATTAGTTCTACTTTATAGCCGTTAGATTCGCACCAACGTAAATACATGCGGTATAGTTCCGCCGCAAATAATGACGCCTCATCGCCACCCGCACCGGCGCGGATTTCCATGATGATATTCTTCTCGTCGTTGGGGTCTTTTGGGGTGAGAAGAATGAATAATTCTTCTTCTAATTCGGTCAATCGAGCTTCGGTTTCAGTAATTTCAAGCTTCGCCAGGGCAGCCAATTCGCCACCTTCGTTGGCTAACTTTTTGGCTTCTACTAAGTTTTTTTCCAGGTTTTCTCGCTCTTCGCCTTTGGAGATAAGCGTTTCTAATTCTGAAAATCGTTTGTTTTTTACCGTAAAATCTGGTGAGCTGTAAGCATCAGGTTGCGCTAAAAAATTGCTTAAATCAGCTCGTTCATTTTTCAGAGAATCCATATCTAAAGAAATCTTCGCCATATCTATAAAATTATATCATACATTGACAAATGCTTTCTAGTATTGTATTATATGGTGATAATGAGAGAATGCAAGATTGATTCGCGTGATTTGGCTTACGAAAATACTGATAAGTTGGCGCTTCCTGGCGTTGGAAAGTCATCTGAGCTGGCGCAATGTATTAAAGACCTTCCAGAGGATATCCCAGCAAACGATCAGAGAGTTGATTTGATTGTGAAGAGTTTATTTAAGATTGACGCCAATCCAATAGCGAAGCCAGTTCCACTACGTGATTTGAATGAATCAATTAAAGGTAATATTGCCAGTGAAACAAAAATATCTATATATAA
>CALJRR010000086.1 GCA_937976315.1 uncultured Candidatus Saccharibacteria bacterium
GCTTAACCTGAAGAAAATTCCAAAAGACGAATATCCGGCTTTGATTAAAGACCTGACGGCACAAATGGAACTGCATAGCGCTAATTTGGAATTTGAAAAAGCGGCAGAACTGCGTGATTTAATTGCAGAAATTCGTCATACGATGTAGAATAAAAATATTATTAGATTAGGAGGGATTATGGCAACAAAAGAACAACCACAGCCAACAAACGTCGCGCAACCAGAAATGCCGATGCAACCAAATGCTTACCAAGCATATCCACAATACGCATATGAAGACCCAAATAAGGGCAAGGCAAAGATGCTAACTTTGGAATACGCTTTAGCAATGGGTTCGGCAATTATTTCAATCATGTTGCTGATTGACATCATAACCAAGGTGTTTGGTTTGTGGACGAATTCAACGTCAATGTTATTAAGAAGTGTTGGCGGATTTTTCGCCCCATCAATGGTAACTCAGGGAACGGGAATTATTGCGGCGTCAGTGTTTGCTGTGCTTTTGGCTGTATTGTCACTAGTTCTATTCTCTCGCGTATCAAAAGCTGTTCCGGAGCGTGAAGGCTACACAAAGCGAACAGCTTACAAATTGGTAACTTACGGCGGTTTGGCGGTTTTGATTATTCCAGCTGTCGACTTGGTTGCTCGATTAGTAAGCATTTTGATCAACTCATTGCTATTTATCGGCGTTGGTGACGGCGGCGAATTCTATAAGAGCTTGTACTTGGGTGAATTCTTGCCATACGCATTAGCTCTTGCAATTGTTGCTACTAGCGCTTACTTCATTTGCCAAATTGTCAAAGGTCGCAACATGTCAAAGGCTTTGTCTTTGATGTTGATTGTGGCTTCTTCTGTCGTACTATTGACTGGCGCTATCACAATCGCTGTTAAAGCACACGACACGGGCAGCTCAGCAAAGACTATTCCGTCAGATTACAGTCGCTACAAGAACTACCAAGATTACTCAATGTAATAAAACTTGGAAAAATAAAGTCGCTCACTTTGATGGGCGGCTTTTTTTAGTGGTATAATATTGGTATGATAACTATTTCTACCAGCGATATTCAGCACTTGGCGAGTTTGAGTAGTCTGGCATTGACTGATGACGAAACCGACGGACTGCGCCAAGATTTGGAAAATATAATTGGCTATATTGAGCAGTTGGGCGAGCTTGATGTGTCGGGTGTTGAGCCGACTTATCAAGTTACGGGACTGAGCAATGTTTGGCGCGAGGATGAAGTTCAGGCGGGAATTCCTGTTGAGAAATTGCTTGATTTGGCGCCAGAAAAACAGAATAACCAAGTGAAAGTTCCTCAGGTATTGTAATGAGTAAGATTAGTGATTTTATTGGCAAGAGCGCGGTCGAGAACGTAAAAGAAGCATTGCGACGAGCGCGTGAAATTGAGGAATATAATGCGCTGCTTAGCTTAACGGAAGAGCGTGCGCTGGAGCGAGCAGAAAAAGTTGATGCTGGCGAGATTCCTGGACGATTGGCGGGCGTGCCATTTGTTGTGAAGGACAATTTTTTGGCGTTTGGTGCGCCGACGACTGCCGCTTCAAAAATGCTAGAAAACTTTAACGCTCCATTACAGGCGACGGCTGTTGAGAAATTGGAAGCGGAAGGTGCGATTTGCATTGGTAAGGCGAATTTGGATGCTTTTGCGCACGGCGGTTCGACGGAAAACTCGGCATTTGGTCCAACGAAGAACGCTGCGGATGAAACGCGAGTTGCTGGTGGATCATCTGGTGGATCGGCGGTAGTTACGGCGCTTGACGTGGTTCCGTTTGCGCTTGGTACGGACACTGGCGGTTCGATTCGTCAGCCAGCCAGCTTTAACGGAGTTGTTGGAATTAAGCCGACTTACGGAGCGGTTAGTCGTTATGGCGTAGTGGCGATGGCATCAAGCACGGACACAATTGGCTGTTTTGCTACGAATGCTGAAGATACGGACTTGGTGATGGAAATTATGACTGGTCGCGATGATAAAGATATGACGACTTTGCCTGATTTTTGGAATAGTCAGCCAGAATTTGCAAAGAAAAAGATAGGTCTGGTCAAGCAGTGTATGACTGATGACGTGGACGCGGAAGTTCGCCAAAAAACGCTTGATTATGCGGAGAAATTGAAGCATCTTGGCTACGAGATTGAAGAAGTGGATTTGAGTATGATGCAACATTCCCTGGCGATGTATTACATAATTGTGCCGGCGGAATTGTCCTCGAATTTGGCGCGATATGATGGCGTGCGATATGGTCATCGAGCGGCGGAAGTGAAAACTTTGGCGGAGCTTTACGGTCGCAGTCGAAATGAAGGATTTATGACTGAAAATAAGCGACGAATTATGATAGGAAGTTTCGTATTGTCAAGTGGATTTTTCGATGCTTATTATATGCAGGCTCAAAAAGCCAGGACGTTGTTGATTGACGAATTTAAGAAGCTATTTACCGAATATGACGCGCTATTGATGCCGGTTGCGCCGACTCCTGCGTTTAAGATTGGGGAAAATGCTAGCGATCCGATAAAAATGTATTTGGCGGACATTATGACTGTGCCGGCAAGTTTGGCTGGACTTCCTGCGGTGGCCGCGCCGGCTGGAAATAGCGATGAAGGATTGCCAATTGGCGTGCAGCTTATTGGCGATTACAAGTCGGACAAGAACTTACTGAAGCTAGTTTCGGAAGTGGAGAAGATTTGATGGACGGATTGATAGTCGCGATAGTTGTTGCGGCGTTGATTATCGGCGCCTTGCTGATGATTTTCATTCAATTGACTTCTCGTGGTCGCGGTCAAATTGACAAGGAAATGTATCAGAGGGTTTGGCGGCAAATTTTGCGCAATGTCGAAACCAGAAAATCGGAAAGTATGCAAATGGCGATAATGAAAGCGGACAAGTTGCTGGACAAAGCTATGCGCGACTGTGGCGTGGCTGGCGAAACGATGGGCGAACGTATGAAATCTCGCAAGGGATATTGGAGCGATGAAAATGGGCTTTGGGCGGCACATAAATTGCGTAATCAAATTGCCCACGAAACCAATGTAACGGTAACGGCGCAGAGTTTTCGTCGAGCTATGGCGAGTTTTGAACAGGCATTAAAAGATTTGGGAGCATTATAATGAGTGTATATGACGATTATGAAATGACAATTGGTATCGAATGCCACGTTCAGCTGGCGACGAAAACCAAGCTATTTAGCCCGGCCGACAATGACGCTCGCGATGCTGAGCCGAATACTAAGACGCATCAGATTGATTTTGGTTTGCCGGGGATGTTACCAGTTTTGAACAAGCACGCTGTTGAGCTGGCGGTTCGTGCTGGAAAAGCTTTGAATTCGCCGATTGCGCACGTTAGCCGATTTGACCGAAAACATTATTTTTATCCAGATTTACCAAAGGGCTATCAGACTTCACAGATGTATAATCCGATTATTTTGGCTGGATATGTTGATGCGCCGCTGGAAGATGGTTCTTTGAAACGCGTGCGAATTGATCATGCCCACATGGAGGAAGATGCTGGTAAATTGACACATCACGATGGCTATTCGTTGGTTGATCTTAACCGCGCTGGCACGCCGCTGATTGAGATTGTTTCTGAGCCAGATATGCATTCGGCTGAGGAAGCCAAAGCTTACGTTTCGGAGCTTCATAAATTGATGGTTTACGCGGGCGTGACTTATGGTAATTTGTACCACGGAAATATGCGATTTGACGTTAATATTTCGGTGGCAAAAAGGGGTGCGACGGAGCTTGGAAAGCGCGCTGAAATTAAGAATCTCAATTCCTTCCGCAGTGTTGAAAGGGCTGCTGAGTACGAATTCAAGCGCCAAGTCGATATTTTGGAGCGTGGCGAAGAAGTTGTTCAGGAGACCAGAGGCTGGAATGATGATAAGCAGATAACTGTTTCTCAGAGGTCAAAGGAGGACGCTCAGGATTATCGTTATATGCCAGACCCAGATATTCCGCCAGTTGTATTGGCTGACGAGGTGATTACTGAAATTCAGTCCAAAGTGCCGATGCTTCCTGGTGAATATAGGGAAAAATGGAGCGCGCTAAACTTGGATAAATCTGTTATCAATTCGCTTTTGTCTAATCAGGATTATGCCCAGATTACATTGGAAGTTCAGGAAAAGTCTGGCGAGGCTTCCGCTAAGCGAGTCGCGCATTGGTTTGCGAGCGCATTGACGGCTTCTGACGAAAGTGACGCGCAAACAGACAATGAATCTATACGCGTGGCGGTTGACGATTTGATAGAATTGGCTGAAATGACAGAGAAGTCTGAAGTTTCCAGCACGAATGCGAAGGAGTTATTCAATGAGCTTTTGGCTGGCGCAAAAAATCCGCGTGAGCTTGCCGAAGAGAAGAATTTGTTGCAGGTTTCTGATGAATCGGCGATTGCTGCAATCGTTAACGAGGTTTTGAATGATCCAGCTTCGGCGGCGTCAATTGCAGATATCAAGGCTGGAAAAGATAAGGCTATTGGTTATTTGGTTGGGCAAGTCATGAAGAAGTCTAAGGGTCAAGCCAATCCAAGCCTTGCGCAAAAACTGATTCGCGAGAAACTTTAGAATTGCTGAAATAATAGGGAATAGGAGCTGAAATATGAGAAAACCAACTAAAGCTATCATCGCTGCTGCCGGTTTTGGTACGCGATTTTTGCCACAAACTAAAGCCATGCCAAAGGAAATGTTGCCGCTGATTGATAAGCCGATTATTCAATACGTCGTCGAGGAATTGGTCGAAGCTGGCATTAAAGACATCATTATTATCGGTAGCGCGAATAAGCGAGCAATTGAGGACCATTTTGACGAGCCGAATGAAGAACTTTTGGCTAATTTGCGCGCTGGCGGTCCTAAAAAACAGCCGTTCATTGACGCGGTGCAGAATCTGGCTGAGATGGCAAACTTTATTTATATTCGCCAGAAAGGTCCGTACGGCAACGCAACACCTTTGGCTTGCGCTTCGCATTTGATTCATCATGATGAGCCTGTGATTTACACATTTGCGGATGACTTTATTGCGGCTAGTCCAAGTCGTTTCAAGCAGATGATTGAGGCGTCAGAAAGCTTAGACGGAGCGGTTCTATCGTGTAAGAAAATCACCGATGACGCGGAATTTGATCGTTATGGAGTCATCAATGGTCAAGGAGTGAAAGACGGCGTTATAAAAATGACGAATATCGTTGAAAAGCCGGGCAAGGAGAACGCGCCTTCTGATTTGGCGAGCGTCAGCAGCTATTTACTCCCAGGTGAAATTTTTAGCTATCTAGACAAAGCCAAGGGAGAATTTGACGGCAACGGCGAGTTTACAATTCAGCCAATTATGCAGCAAATGATTGACGATGGATTTGATTTCTATGGCGTAGAGATTACGAACGGCACTTATTATGATACTGGCGACAAATTGGAATATCTAAAAACGGTGATTGACTTTGGATTGCGTGATCCTAATTTTGGTGATAAATTACGCGCTCATCTGGCGGATCGTCTAAAATAATGTATAATAAATAGCATGAACGGATTGCTTATTATTCTAGTGATTTTGATGGTGATTTTTGTCATCATGATGATCGCTATGACAATTTCTATCATCAAATTAACGCGTCAAATTCGCCAAACTCAGCAGAACGTGGAGGCGATAAGCCAGAGAATTGCTAACTTAAATGGAATCGTAAGTACGGTTTCAGTTGGCGTGGAACTAGCCAAAAGCTTCGCTTCAAAGAGCGGATTTTTCTCAAAATTTTTCTCAAAGAAGAAGGTAAAAAAGAGTGAAAAAGTCAGCCAAAGAACAGTCAAATAAGCTAGCAAAAAAAGTTGTTCGTGATAACGAAAATGGTGCCCGCAAGGCGATTTTGGAGGATTTGTTCTTTGATTTTCATAAATCTCGCCATCAAGTTTACTGGGTGAATTTTGTTCGCGGAATTTTCTTTGGCCTTGGAAGTGCTTTGGGTGCGACGTTATTGATTGCGATATTGATTTGGATTTTGGGGCAATTTGCCGACATTTTCCCACCGTTGGCTGATTTTATCAACCACTTAATTGAGACAATGCAACGTCGTCAATAGCGTGCTATAATTGTTATTAATGACTGAGGGGACGAGCGAACAATCATCGTCGGCGGCTTTGAAGCCGTCAGATTTCGTGCATCTTCATAATCACACTTTCCACTCGGTGCTGGACGGATTGACTAAGATTCATGACTTGGTCGATAAGGTTAAGGAGCTCGGGATGGAGGCCGCTGCCGTAACTGATCACGGCACGATGAGTGGCATTTTGGACTATTACAAGACTGCCAAAAAAGCGGGAATTAAGCCGATTATTGGAATTGAAACTTACGTGGCGACTCGTTCACGATTTGACCGCGATCCGGGCAAGGACAAGCAGCGTTTTCACTTGACCGTGCTAGCGATGAACAACACGGGTTTTCACAACCTGATGAAGTTGTCGACGCGCGCTAATCTGGAGGGAATGTATTATAAGCCGCGAATTGACCATGATTTGCTGGAGGAATTGAATGAGGGATTGATTGTTCTGAGTGGTTGCGCGAGCGGTGAAATTGGTGTGGCGTTGAAAGAGGATGATTATGATCGCGCTCGTGAGATTGCCAAGTGGTATAAGTCAATTTTTGGCGATCGCTATTATTTGGAGCTGCAGGACCACGGACACCCGAAGTCGAACACGCATTGGGATGTGCAGGCGAAGATTAACGAGGGCTTGATTAAGCTTTCAAAAGAGCTTGATATTGAAATGGTGGTGACTTGTGACGGTCACTATTTGACGCACGAATATCAAGACGCGCACGAGATTCTGCTTTGTGTTGGGACGGGCTCGTATCTCAGTGATGAAAAGCGAATGAGCTTGAAGGATTTTGAGCTTCATTTGACGGATCCGCGCGATATTATCGATCACTGGGGCGAGGAATTTCCTGAAGTTATTCGCAACACGAAAAAAATAGCTGATCGCTGCGACGTTGAGATTGAGCTTGGGCGAATTCTTATTCCAAAATATCCATTACCAGACGGCGAGAATGAACATTCGTATCTGCTCAGATTGACATATCAAGGTTTGTTGCAGCGTTACAATGGAGCTTCGAAGGAGGAGGCTGAAAAGTTGGATCCTGACGAGATTATTCCGAAGCTGTCTGATGAGGTTCGTGAGCGCGCTGAGATGGAGCTTGGCGTGATGGGGAATATGGGCTATGAAGGTTATTTCTTGATCGTCCAGGATTTTATCAACTGGGGAAAATCTCAAGGAATTGTTTTTGGGCCTGGGCGCGGTAGTGCGGCTGGTTCGATTATTGCGTATGCATTGAACATTACAGATCTTGATCCTCTAAAATACGGTTTGCTGTTTGAGCGATTCCTTAATCCTGATCGTATTTCCATGCCCGACATCGACGTCGATATTCAGGATACGCGTCGCGATGAAGTGATTGAATATTGTGCGAAAAAATATGGCGAGGATCACGTTAGTAATATTGCAACGTTTGGTAAGATGTTTGGTCGTATGGCAGTGCGTGATGTCGCCAGGGTTTTGGAAGTTCCGTACGCTGAGAGTGACCGCTTGGCGAAGTTAGTTCCGCCACCAAACCAGGGGCGACATATTCCGTTGTCCGTGAGTATTAAAGAAGATGCAGATCTTCGGAATGAGTATGAGAATAATCCGACCGCGAAGGAAGTTTTGGATTATGCGATTCAGCTGGAAGGGACGATTCGTAGCCACGGCGTTCATGCCTGTGGCGTGGTGATTGCGCCAGATACGTTGGTCAATTATATCCCACTTGAAATGGCACAAAAGGGTGTGGTGGCAACTCAGTTCCCGATGGGAGAGGTTGAAGAGCTGGGTCTATTGAAGATGGACTTTTTGGGGCTTTCGAACCTTACGATTATTAATAACGCCATGAGGATTATCCGAAAAGCTTACAAGAAAGAAATTAATCTTTCAGAGTTGCCGCTTGATGATAAAAAGACCTACGAGCTGTTCCAGCGCGGCGACACGACTGGCGTGTTCCAGTTGGAATCGGCGGGAATGAAGCGATATTTGCGCGGACTGAAGCCGACTACATTTGAAGATATTATTGCTATGGTGGCTCTTTATCGTCCGGGCCCAATGCAGTTTATTGACAGCTTTATTAGGCGTAAACACGGCGAAGAAGAGATAACTTATTTGCATTCTGGAATGAAAAACTCGCTGAAAAATACTTACGGAATTTTGGTCTATCAGGAGCAGTTTATGCAGATTTCTAAGGAATGGTGTGGATTTACTGGCGGTCAGGCCGACACGTTGCGTAAGGCTGTTGGTAAGAAGAAAATTGACTTGATGAAAAAGGTCAAGCCTGAATTTGTCGAAGGCGCGGTTAAAGTTGGTGGCGCAACTAAGGAAATTGCGGAAACTTTCTGGACTCAGCTGGAAGAATTCGCCAACTATTGTTTCAATAAGTCGCACGCCGCTTGTTATGGTTTGATCGCCTATTGGACGGCTTATTTGAAAGCGCATTATCCGGACGCGTTTATGGCGGCGCTTATGACTAGCGACCATGATGATACCGATCGTCTGGCAATTGAAATCACCGAATGTAAGCACATGGGAATTAGCGTGCTGAGTCCTGATGTAAACGAGTCGTTCGTTGAGTTTGCTGTGGTGCCGAATGAGAATAAAATTCGTTTCGGAATGTCGGCGGTGAAAGGCGTTGGTGTTGGCGCGGTCGAGGAAGTCCTGCGCGCGCGCGAAGATGGACCGTTTACGTCGGTTGAGGATTTTGCTAGGCGCGTTTCAACCAGCAAATTCAACAGGAAATCCTGGGAGTCGCTTATTAAGTCTGGTGCGTTTGATGATATGGGCGATCGATCTGATTTGCTATTCAATCTGGACTCCATTACGTCATTTGCGTCCAAACTCCAAAAAGAAGCCGCCAGCGGGCAGACAAACTTATTCGGAATGCTGGGCGGCGATGACGCGGCGAGTGTCCAATCGACTCTTCATCTACAGAAGGCTCCTGTGAAACACGACGATAAAGAACGCTTGATGTGGGAGCGAGAATTGTTGGGGTTGTATATCTCAGCGCATCCGCTCGATAGGTATGAAACGTATTTGAGCGAGCAAACTCAGCCGTTGACGCAATTGGTTCCCGAATATGACAGCCGGATGATGACGGTCGGGGGGATTATTAGCACCGTTCGTACAATTGTCACAAAAAGCGGTTCGAAAATGGCGTTTGTGGGAATTGAGGACAAGTTTGGTGAGGGCGAGATAATCGTCTTTCCAAATCTGTATGAGAAAGTTGGTGCTAAGCTGGTTCAGGACGCAGTGATTCGAGTTTCTGGTAAAAACTCAGCTCGAGATCGTGACGGAAATTTGGGCAATGAAAGTAAACTAATTGCCGATGACATTATTGCGATTACGGATAACGATATCAATGGCTATGAGTCGACTGGACGTAAAATGGAAGCGCCAAAAATTAGCTCTGCTGTAAAAAAAGAGCGCCGTGAAGCTTATCGTAATCAGAAAAATGGAGTTTCTCCGAAGTCTGCCGTAAAGAATGACGTCGCCAAACCGCAGCCAAAAACTCATTCGGCGCCTGTTAACGTTGCACCAGAAATTCCCGCCTCAAAGTTATTTGTGTACATCAAAGATCCGAATGATCATTCACGGTTGGTGAAGATGAAGTCTGTTTGTGGTGAGAATGCTGGCACGACTGACGTGGTTTTGGTGCTGGGCGAGAAAGAAAAATCAGCCATGCGCCTGCCATTTAAGGTGGATGCTAATGACAACCTATTAAGCCAATTAAAAAACACTCTGGGTGAAGAGTGTGTAATTCTAAAGTGATAGTGTTAGCCCGCTGACAGAGGCCTTAGCCGGAGCTGGTTGCTCTACGGCGGGCTAACTTGTCAGCGGGCATTAAGCCCCCTGTTTTCTCGCTAGGCGGCGATTAAGCTACCTTGTCGTTGCGCAACTTGCTCCAGAAAACCACAGCCGTATACAGGCTGCTGAGCTGGAGTAACCCTAACACTATGTTAACTTCAGGGCTACGCATCATGGATCCAAACTGGATCCAGAAACAGGCAAACGTAGCCGCTACTAGGACTAGAGCTACTATGCCTAGGTTTCCCTTGTTAATAAAGCGACCGGTCTTCTCGGCCAGCGTCACGACTTCTGCCGACAAGCAGAGCAATAATAATTGCCCCGCAATAGCGAAAACAAACAGGTTGGAAGCCATCTCGCGCTCCTTTTTGTAGGGACTACTTTCTCCGGGGGATTCCGAAGAAAGCTTTTATAGATATAACACATATAGTTAACAAAGTCAAGCGGCGTGATAAAAATAGATTACTTTTAAATGAAAATAGCCCGCCAAGAGAGCTCCAGCTGAGACCGAAAGTCTCAAAGCAGCTATTTTCTGACAGGGAAGATTAGCCCAAACAGTGCAATTCCGGTCGCCACCGACACGTTGAATGATTCTTTTTGGCCGAACATTGGGATCTCTACAGTGAAATCGCAGTTGTCCAAAAGTTCCGGCGTGATTCCGTGGACTTCTTCGCCGAGCAGTAGTGCGAATTTTTCAGGTGGCTGAAATTCTGATAGCATCACGCTGTCTTTTGATTGCTCCAGTGCAACAATTGGCAGGTTTTCTGTTCTCTCATTTTCCTTAATCCAGTCATTGATGTCTTCGTAAAACTCAAATGGCACCAAACTCTCCGCGCCCAAAGCGGTTTTATGAATTTGGCTGGTGATTTTTTCGCGAATATGTGGCAGGCGAGGATCTTCGGATCGAATTTCTCCATCGATAAGCTCACAGGCGGGCGCCCTGCTACATAAACTCAATTCTGGATACGGTGTGTAGCCGCTAAGAATAATCTTTTTTATACCAAATCCTTCGGCTGTGCGAAAAATTGCCCCAACATTATGCGTCGAGCGAATATTGTGGACTAACAGAGTAATTTCTGGATTCATATCACTATTATATCACTCGTCAAACCGTAAGCTTTTTGGTATAATTTTCACATGGACGAAGATAAAATTCAGGCGCGACGCCGTGAGCAAGATGAGGAAGCTACTCGTCGTCGAGCGTCAATTTTAGGACTTCAATATCTTGACGGGCGGGAATTTGAAGAGACTTTACCTTTGCTTAAGGGTGTTTTGACGATAGAAGAGATGTATAAGGGTCGGCTGGTTCCACTGGCTTTTAATGAGGAGGACCAATCTTATCGATTTGGTGTTACGTCGCAAACTTCTGAGTCGCTGATGAAGCGAATGCAAAGCCAATATGTTGAGAACGGCAAGCGAATCTTCTTTTTCTTAATTTCTGGTTCGGCGTTTCGGTCAATTATGCTCAGGTTTGATCCGCCAAAAAAGGTGATTTACGATAACATCGAAATTGCTAAGGAGGGCGATAGCGATACTCTGGCACAGGTTACGCAGACTTTGGCTTCTGTGGGTACAAATGACGTGTTTAATTATTTGATTGACCAGGCAGATTTGTTGGGCGCGTCGGATATTCACATTGAAAATCAGCGCGAATCGATTCGAATTCGTATGCGTGTTGACGGGGCTCTGCACACGGTGGCGGAGCTTAGCAGAGATAGATATCGAGTGATTATGGCGACTTTGGCGTCGCGTGCGAATATTTCTACCGCTTCCAGAGAGCCTCAGTCTGGACATATGCAGCAGGAAATTCATAGAGATGGCGCATCGCATGTGCTGAATTTGCGTGTGGAAGCCGTGATGACAGTGTATGGCTTGGACTTGGTGCTTCGATTGTTCAATTTCGATGAGTCAATGTTGAACTTGGATCTATTGAGTATTTCAAAGAAAGAGCGCGAGCAAATTGATGAAGTTATTTCTCATCCGCGCGGGATGTTGTTAATGGTTGGTCCGACTGGTTCAGGAAAGTCTACGACATTATATAGCATTCTTAATGCTCTTAATACTCAGGATCGAAAGATTATCACGCTGGAAGATCCTGTAGAAAATACGATTCCTGGGATTGCTCAGATTCCAATCGATACGACAAATGGACAGAGGTTTGCTGACGGTTTGCGCAGTGTTTTGCGTCTTGACCCAGACGTGGTGATGGTTGGTGAGATTCGTGACAATGAGACTGCGAAGACTGCAATTCAGGCTTCAATTACGGGACACTTGGTACTGTCCAGCTTTCACGCCAATTCGACTGCGGCGGCGTTTAGTCGTATGATCGATATGATTGGGCAAAACCCGATTTTTAGCTCGGCGGTTCGGCTGGTGATTGCTCAGCGACTAGTGAGGAGATTGTGGGATGATAGCAAGGAAGAATATGAGCCGGATGAGGCGACTCGTAAGTGGGTGAAAGAAGTCCTGAAGGATTTGCCAGAGAATGTTGATTGCCCAGATTTGGATACGTTTAAGCTTTGGCGTGCAGTGCCGACGGACGACGTTCCGTTTGGCTATAAGGGGCGAATTCCAGTAATGGAGCAATTGGTCGTGAGCGAGAATATTCAGAAATTCTTGCGCGGCGATGTTGAGGATGTTCACACGGAAGCGATTGAGAAGGTTGCAAAAGAAGATGGCATGGTGACGCTACTTCAGGCTGGCGTGTTAGCGGCTCTTCGCGGCGAAACTACATTAGAAGAAGTTAACAGAGTAATATAATTGACTTTATAGCTATAAACTGATAGAATATTAGTTTATGAGCGAAATTCCGGAATATCCTTATCACGATGGTGAATCTTCAGCGTCTGAAAAAGACTCTGTCTATGATTTTTTTGGTACTTTCATTAATTTTTTTGAACTTATATATGAAAAAGTGCCCAAAGATTTACCCAAATTTAAGGACTTGATTGAGAAACATAAGGATGTAATTAGTACGCTTAAGCAGGCTAAGGATGCATATGACCAGTCTCCTAAATATTTGGAGATCCGCTACGATTTTGGCGAAGTAAGTTCTCGATTGACAGAGGAATTTAATAAGGAATACGAAGCCTCATTAAACGCTTTTATGTCGTCATTGGATAAGATTTTTCCTGCTAATATAGCAGAAGTTAATGTTCCGAAATACTGCAATTTTGAGGGGTGCAAAATTCCTAAAGTAAAGAAATTTCAGAGGAATAATAATCTTAACCCAGATGTTGCCGACTCTGAATATATACGACTCGCATTAGGGACTAAGAAGGCTGTGATTGATGGTGTCTATGAGGAAGACGATACTTCTTCATCTATAGAATTTGAAATAAGTCAGCCTGAATATAATCCAGTTCGTGAAAATACGGACAGATTGGTTAAGCTGTTGGCGAATTTTTCGGCGCTTAAAAGCAACGAGTTTGATGCAATGCGCGAGAGCAAGGTTGGTGTACGCATGGAACGTGTTGAAGATTTTTTTAATTATGAAAGAGACCTGAAGTGGGCGAACGCCATACTTGACTGTGTAAACGAGATGAAAGACCTGAATGAGGAGTCATGGGCTCGTAAATATACAGAGATTGTATTCGAGGAAAATTGTTCGAATGTACAAACTTTTGCTAAATCTATGGTGGAAGAAAAAGCTAAGTTAATTTTAGAGAGGGAGCTGAGGGTTCTTTCTGAAAAATTCACAACTTACAAAGTGGCACCTGAAATTGCGCGTAACTCTTTGGGTAAAGCTACCAAGAAGAAAAGGTCAAATAAACCGGAGTCGAGAGCTGAAGAAAGCTCTCGGCCGGTAGAGATTGGGTTAAAGGCGGGAGATGTTGTAGAGCTTGATAATGAGACGTTTCCGTGGCTTAAAGAAGATTCTATTGTGAATATACTGCATATTGAGCAAGGCAACGGCGGCACTGTGGTTGCCGTAGTCGACGCGCGTACTAAAGAGGCTAAAGGGATTGAGCATGAAATGACTGGATATGAAAACAACGAGAAGAAGCAGGATATTCTGCCCATTATTAAGGAAAAATTAATTATGGCCGCCAAATGTGTGGCAACCTCAAGAAATAAGTCTGTCGGTTTGCCGGTTGGTTTAAAAAATAACAAATCAAAAGAGCTTTATCCGTTTATAATTTACGCCTGGAAAGATCGGGCGCATGATGCTAAGAGGGTTTATATGTCAAAAGTCAGCGTTGAGAATATGTCTGATAAAAGTGAGACTAAAAGATCTCTTCAGGAAACTGGAGTGACTGAAGTCATTTTATTCTTAGGAGCTTGCGACAAACAGAATCAGAAATCGTTAGTAGCTCTGTTTATGGATGGAGACGCTCGCGATGCAGCTAAGTACGGTGCTGGTGCCTAGATTTATTTAATAACGTTAGCAACAGCCTCAACAACACCTTCGTCGAATGCGGTTGGGACGACTTTATCGACGGTTGGATTTTCGACCAGGTTAGCTAGTGCTTCAGCGGCCGCCAATTTGTGCTGATCGGTGATTTTCTTAACTCCGTGATCTAATGCGCCGCGGAAAATTCCAGGGAAGGCCAGAGAATTGTTGACTTGGTTTGGAAAGTCACTACGACCTGTGCCGATGATTGCGACGCCGGCTTGCTTGGCGACATCTGGCATAATCTCTGGAACAGGATTTGCTAGTGCAAATACGATTGGATCTTTCGCCATTTTTTGGACTAATTCTGGAGTGAGAAGTCCTGCGCGCGATACGCCGATAAATACGTCTGCGTTGGTGATGGCGTCTTCAATTGAGCCAGATTGCGATGCGTCGACATATTCCAATAGTGCGGTTTTTTCAGCGTTCAAATCTGTGCGTGATTTTCCGACAATTCCTCGGCTGTCCACTGCTACGATGTTTTTTGCTCCATAAAGATTTAACAATTTGATGATTGCTGTGCCAGCCGCGCCCGCGCCGATGACTACGAATTTGCAATCCGTCAGGTTTCGTCCTGTCAATTTAGCGGCGTTAATTAAGCCCGCTAATACAACGACAGCCGTGCCGTGTTGATCGTCGTGGAAGACTGGAATATCTAATTCTGCCTTTAATCGCTCTTCAATTTCAAAGCATTTTGGTGCGGCGATGTCTTCGAGGTTGATGGCGCCGAAGCTTGGCGCGATGGCTTTGACCGTGGCAATGATTTCTTCTGGTTCGTGAACATCTAACACAATCGGCACTGCGTCGACATCGGCAAAATGCTTAAATAGCAAAGCTTTTCCTTCCATGACTGGCATGGCGGCTTTTGGCCCCAAATTACCCAAGCCCAAAATTGCTGAGCCGTCTGAGATTACGGCGACTAGATTGTTTGTCCAAGTGTACTTTGGTAAATTGGCTGGATTTTCGGCAATTGCTTGGCTGACTGCGCCGACGCCAGGGCTGTAATAGGCGCTAAGTTTGTCGCGATTAAGCTCCTCTTTATCTCTGAGGCTAGTCGTAATTTTACCTTTGTATTTTTCGTGTAGTTCGAGTGCTAATTTATTGTAATCCATAACTATATTATACTCCAATTTTATTTAATTGATATTTCTTCAGATTTGTGTTATTATCTTATGTAATTGTACGAGAGTTAAATATTCGAGCCTTGCTTGACGTGGAGCCGCAGAGGTACAACTGCGTGGCCAGTCGGAGCGAGTTCGGAAGATAGGAAAAATTATGAGTTTTGAGTTAATCAACAAAATCAACCAAGCACAAAAAAAGCAAGCAGTTGTCGATGCTCGCAGTGGTGACACAGTTCGTGTTTACCAGAAAATTAAGGAAGGCAACAAAGAGCGTATTCAGATGTTCGAGGGTGTTGTTATTCGTACCGACAATAAAAAATCACACACATCACGCATTACGGTTCGAAAGATTGCTTCAGGCGTTGGCGTTGAAAAGTCATTCTTGATACACAGTCCGCTAATTGAGAAGATCGAGATTGTTCGTCGTGCTAAGGTTCGCCGCAAGTTCTTAAGCTTCCTTCGCCAGCGTAGCGGTAAGTCAGCTCGCTTGACGGCTAAGAATTTCGATCGCGCTGCTGTTAATGACATTCATGACGCTAAGGCAGAAGCGGAAGCTGAACGCTTGAAGGAAGAAGCTGCTCAGGCTGCTGCTGCAAAACAAGCTGAAAAAGATGCCGCTCAGGCTGAACTTGACGCTAAGGCTGCTGAAGTTGCAGCTCGCCATAAAGACGCGTAATTGTCAATTGGTTAATCGCTGAAACCGTCTCTTAATCTGAGGCGGTTTTCTCATGTTATAATCTCAATATGGCAATATTTCATTATATATCCGTCCTTGTTCCGACGACCTTAGCTGTGGCAACACCTTATGTTTTGAAAAGAAACGGCTTTGATAATGAGAAAAAATATCTCTGGGTACTTTACACAGCGTGTTTGTTGTTTTTCATATCTTGGTATTTGCCGTCGCCGTTAATTGACGGGCAGGACACTAGTTTTACGACTCACTTTGTGGGCGGTGGGCTATTTACGGGACTATTCTGGGTGTATTTGGTTTCGTCGATGAAATGGCGAGCGCATTGGCTGGTGATGGCGTTTTCAGTCTTCGCTTTAGTTTCGGCGCTGGGTTGCATTAACGAATTGGCGGAATTATTTATGGTCAAGGCAGGTTTGGCGAGTATAAAATTGGACGACACGAATTGGGATATTTTGGCGAATACGTTAGGCACGGCAACAATTTGGATTGTCTGGATTGTCGTGGATTTTATGACGAAAAAGGGAAGATTGTCGGGTGATTCTGGGAATTGATGAAGTCGGGCGCGGCGCGTGGGCTGGACCGTTGGTGATTGGCGCGGTGGTTTTGGGCGGCGCTGAAATTGAAGGGCTTGATGATAGTAAAAAATTGACCAAAAAACGACGTGAATTGCTCGATGAGGAAATTCGCGAGCAAGCGTCGGCTTGGGCGTTGGGTTGGGTTTCTGCTGAGGAGCTGGATGAAATAGGGATGAGCGAGGCGCTTAAACTGGCGACGCGGCGCGCAGTCAAAGAAATTCAAGCGAAATGTCAGAAAAGCGGATCGAAGTTTGATGAGATTATTATCGATGGGACGGTCAATTTTTTGGCGGGTACACCGCTAGAAAAGTATGTAACAATTATAGCGAAAGCCGACGGTCTGATTCCGAGCGTTTCGGCGGCGTCGATTATTGCTAAGGTGGCTCGCGATAAATTCATGGCAGAGCAGGATGATATTTATCCGGGATATGATTTTTCTTCACACGTTGGTTATGGTGTGGCAAAGCACCGAGCGGCTATTGATAATCTGGGTGTAACTCCGCTGCATCGGCTGAGTTTTGCGCCGTTGGCTAAATATGCTAATGTTGAGGCGAATTCGCAAAATGTGTCTGACGATAGAAAATCTAAAAACCAGCAAAAAGACACAACGCGTCAAATTGGTGATAAAGGTGAGCAAGCGGCGGCGGATTGGTTGGTGGCTGATGGTCATGAGATTATAGAGCGGAATTGGCGGACGCGGTATTGCGAAATTGATATTGTTAGCAAAAAAGACAATGTTTTATATTTTACAGAGGTCAAATATCGTAAAAATGACAATTTCGGCGATGGCTTGGCGGCTATTACAAATAAAAAACAGCAGCAAATGCGCTTTTCTGCGGAGATGTTCATTACCAAAAATGCGCAGTATGAAAGCTGTGATATGCAAATGCTGGCAATTTCTGTTGATGGAAATCCGCCTGTAGTTAAAGAGTGTGTGGTGCTGGAATAAATTGTTCGCTTTCGTCGTTTCCGACTCATCAGCATAGACACACATCTATGGAGCGAAC
>CALJRR010000087.1 GCA_937976315.1 uncultured Candidatus Saccharibacteria bacterium
TATTTTCCCATATTATGCGCAGACTTTGCGCGCTCTTTTTTTATTAAAATAAATCTTCCCAATGCTCTTACTGCCCCTATAGCAAGCCTTATGGTATCCTCTTGATCTCCTCTAGCGAAATATACGCCTGTAAAATTGTTTTTAGATCCACGCTGTGGCGAAAGTTTATATCGTCAATCTTATCCAGATCAACCCATTCTGGCGTGCCGTTAGTATAGGTCTTCTCGCTGTCTGTTATACTATCGTTATTGATTTGCCCGTGTATCTGACTGTGGGTAAAGTACAGTTGAATTGACTGGTTAGCTTGCGACTCAGCGTTACGCTTGAAGAAAGTAGTTGCTTGGTGAATAATTTTATCCGGTGTGATAGTCAGTCCAGTTTCCTCCTTAACTTCACGGACAATTGATTCCTCGATCGTTTCGCCTTTCTCGACACCGCCGCCAATCAAGCTATAACCGTCCCATTGCCTAGTCAAAAGAATTTTATTATCTTCAATAATAACTGCATATACGCCGACGCGAATATTTAGATCGTCAATAGGAACGGTATATTGATTACCGAAGACGTCTTTGCAGATGATGGATTTAATAAAAGTCACCTCTTTCAGATTATAAACATCCTCTTGCTGCGAAACGGCGCGCGGATGTTATTTGTGGTTTTATTTTAGCATACACAATAGATGCGGGTCTAGACATGTGATATGCCGATAACACTAGGACGATTGTATTATTTGATTTATTACGCGACATCCTGTGCATTATTCTCAACAATATAAACCCAAACTTGACCGATTTCTTCAAATAATTCATCTTTAGTGTTTTCATTAAAGACAGTATAGTTTGTTCGGTATCTTAAGTCAGATACCAGTTACACTAGCCCAAGTCACTTGCATTTGTTCAGGTGGATTTCTCCAGCCTAGAGGATGCGCACCTCCCTCGTTGTCCTACTTTTGAACCTCGATGACGTGAACACCAAGGTTCTCCTTGTGGTCAGGGTAGATCTTACGAAGGAGGCGGAGAGCCTCCTTCTCGCTCTCTGCCTGCGGCACGATCTGCTGCCACGGCTCAGTCGCCAGCATGTCGGCGAAGCTACGGTAAATACGTATCGACTTGATCCGTACCACTCCCGACGCGTGACCGGTCTCGAGCTGTAGCAGCTCACCAGCCTTCAGCCGCTTGATGCTGTTATAGCCGACTCTCACCTCGAGAGTCTTCTTGCCGGACATGATTGCGTCGTAGTATGGACGCTTGATGCGCATCTTACGCATAGGCACTCCTTTCTTATTGAGAATAATTCCCCACTGCTGAACGACGCTAGCAGGCGCATACCCTCCCGGGAACACGCCCTCCAGGCTCCAGCCGTGACGCTGGAGACAGACGACCTGCCATGGCTCAGGAACGAGGTGGATGTACAGCTTGCGACCGTAATCCTCCAACAAACCTTGAAGGTCGATAATGAGCGCCTCAAAAGCTGCTTCCGACTTCGCCACGAGAGGCATCAGCTTGATAGGCTGACCCTTCTTCGGGGTCGCACCAGCGACACCAACAACCTGACCGTTGCACTCAGCGACAAAGATGATCTTGAACTTGTTGTTGACGTCACCAGATTCCATACGACGATAGCCAGCGAAGAGGGCGTCAACCCAACTGTCGTCCACTCCTTCAAAGTCGTCACTCACCTGCGACAGGATGAGAGCTCGCGCGCTGTCGGCGTGCTGACTCTCGTTAAACGGAACCACAGAGATATTCGGCGAGTCGAACCCCGCCTCGTCAACGAGCTGCTTGTACAGCATGTGCTCATCGACCCCCATCTTGTAGTGGTTGCGAGCCGTGCCAGTGACGAGGAAACCCTTCCGGAGGAAGAACTGAAGCGCCTTCTGGTTCGGCGACGCGACAGTGCAGTACAGCTGTCGAGCATCGAGGCTGCGGGCGAAATCTTCAGCGTGCTTGAGCAGCACACTTCCGACGCCCATCTTTCCTCGGTACGCCGTGTCAACAATGAGAGGGCTGATCTTGACAGTCCCCTGTTTTTTGTTGACAACATGAATGACGCCCACGGGTTGTCCATCACTCTCGGCGATGAACATGTGCTGTCCGACCGAGAACTGGCCGACGTGGTCAACACCGCCTGCCATGTGCGCATCAAAGATACGCCGTGCGTGTGCATAGTGGTCACCGTCATAAAACGGTGTGAGCGCCCGGATCATAAGATCTGCGACGAAATCGAAATCGTCCGCCCTTGCCGGGCGTACGATGATGTCATTGACCAGCACTTCAGTCATAGTACACCTTCCTGTGATGACTACGATTTTTAGTGTAGCCTGATAGGATGGTCATTATTATATCATTAAAATATTTCAAATTCGATACCTATCACGCCATTTTCCAGCTGGTCGCTGAGAGAATAAAATTCAGAAATTTGATTTTCTAACCATTCGACATTATCACCGCCGAACTTTCGCGGATTATTGTGGGAAAATAAGTCACGAAATGTCGCATATCTCAGCAAACCAACAACCTCAGCGGTAACAGTTTGCTCGGAATTATCTCTATTTGTAAAAATAATCCGATCCCCGATCTGGATCTTCTGTCGTTTGGCGTCATATAGTCGCGACTCGATAGTCTTATTGCCAGAAATAATAGCGTTAAACGGCTCGGTCGCCAATTTTAATTGGTGTGTGGTCATAAAATCATTTACCTTTCTTGCTATAATTAAACCATCATATAAATAAATATTCAAATATCTGCACTTCCATAAGAAAGGCTATCAAATGACCAAAAAATTACTAGAAATCGAACGCAAGCGCCAGCTAACGGACAATATTGAAGAGCTAATCGGGCGGTTGCAAAACATCGGTTTTGAGCTAAAGAGTAATCTTCGCGAAATTGATACGTATTATTCTCGTCCTGATGTCGACTTTATGCAGACGGTTGAATGCTTGCGGATTCGCCAGCGTGATAGTTTTGCTGAGGTAACGTATAAGCCAGCAACGACCGCTGCGACGCATACGGAAAATAATGTAATCATTAAGCCCGAAACGAACCTACCAATTCAACCCGAAGATGCGGCAACCGCCAAGCAGCTACTGGCAAACCTCGGTATTATACAACTGGTTGAGGTCAACAAATATCGTCGCTCGTTTCAATCCTCTGATTTTCCGCAGGCAACGGTAGCCATCGACGAAATCAAAGACGCTGGGACTTTCGTGGAAGTTGAGGTTTTGTCAGATGATGAAACTAGTGCGCTGATAATGATTAGTGAAATTGAAACCAAACTCGATCTGGATTCAATGGAAATTGTGACGCGACCTTATAGAGACATTTGTATGGGCTATTAAGAAGATCACCACAAAACTTCACAACTCCACTCGCAACCAATATAATATACTCATGAATACTTCACGAAAAAATCGCATCATAAAAATTACTATTTGGGTAGCCTGCTCAATTGTCGTTATGACCGCCTTATTAGCCGCCGCAGCTTTCTTTTGGCCAGCAACATCCAAGCAGTTACAATCTTCAAGCTCCGAAAAATTGAGCTACAACGACGCCATCGCCGCTGCAAATCGCACTGTTAGCGAAGACACTTCAAATACCGACGTTAGACCAGAATGTCGATCGATTATTAAAACCCACGGCAAAAAAACCGCCAAAGCCGTCATGATGATTCACGGCGTAAGCGCATGCCCACAGCAATTCGCAGACCTAGGCGACACCTTTTTCAATTCCGGCTATAACGTCTATATTCCCCGCGTCCCCAGCCACGGTCTGACGGACAACAAACGACACGGAGAAATCACCATTCCAGCAATGGCACAATTTATGAATTCCAGCACCAGCATAATTAGCGGTTTAGGTGATGAAACGGGAGTTGTCGGACTTTCTGGCGGCGCAAATATGGCAACTTGGATTACGCAGTACAACAGCCAAACCATATCACGAGCGCTGCTTCTATCACCTTTTTATCAGCCTTCAGAATCGGAAACTCCTTCCTGGAAAATTCCGCTTTTACGAAATCTTTACGGACGTAATATTCTTCCAGATTCGTTCACGGGTAGCAATTTGTCATATCGTGCTCTTGGAAAATATATAATAATCGCCAAGAACTATAAATCCGACCTAAAAGCTCCAGGACTAAAATACGTCGGGGTTGTAACGAGCGAGAACGACACCGCAATTGATAAAAATCTCGCGGTCAACATACCTAAGCAAATGGCTGCAGCTTCTGGCGCCAAATTCCAATATTATTCAATTCCGGCCTCATTTGGCATCGGTCACGACATTGTAGCTTTAAACCAAGACGAGGTTAAAAAGCACGCCGACAAATTATATCCGTTCTATTTGGATATGTACGAAGGAAAAGACGTAAAATTAGAGACGAACTAGCTATTGCAATCGCTGGTACTATATCTAGCGAAGTAATTTTCACGTCGTCTTCCTTTGTTCATGGATTAGTAAGTTTACAGTATTTGATTATATACCCCAGACTATAAGAAGCCTACTCCATCTGCATCGTGCTAATTTGACGAAGCAATTCTTTTCCTACAAGTCTTGCTCTGTCAGAAGGCACGGCAAGCCCGCGGATAACGTCGAGAGTATAACTGGTTGCTTCTTCTATATCTTCGCTATTATCAATCCAAATTACATCACCCCTGCCTAGCGCCCACTTTAGATTGTGTCTTGCCTCTTTAATTCTTGCCTGCATGTCTGATTCGTCGTGCTGATAGCCGCGAGCAGTTACCCGAGAATGCCATACATCTGGAGAGGCAACAACTTCTATAATGCGAGAGTTTCTAAAAGGAAGTTGTTCGATCGTCTCAACAGCCTTAGGGACAACATCTAGTAAAGTCGTAGAACCATCTCCATAATCAGCTAGTTCAGAACCGTATACAAACCGAGTTGTCGGATGTACCATGCCTTGAACCAGCTCTCTATTGATCGCTTTTCCTATAATCGCTTGGAGGTTTTCTTCATTATGCGGTATGAAACGATAGTTTTCTTCCTCTGAAGGGCCCCGGCAAGGCCGCGTCGTAAAGCTTCTGGTCCTAGCGTAATCATCACTGATTTTCTCCGTGCTTTGCATTAGAGTTGTTTTTCCGACAGCAAAAGGCCCAGAGAACATAATCATAGCTCTTTTGCTAAGTTCTGCTTCTATTCTCTCTGAAGGTTTATACCCACGCAATATCCTGTCTAGCTGCTCTATAGGTTGATTATCTTTACTTATCATATTACAATTATATCATTATGAAGGATCAACTACAGCATACCATGACAGAGAAAGATACCCTAACATACTGCAAGAGCAAAATACATAGCCTGTTTAGAGATACTAACATAGAAAAAATCTGTATCGTCCCTGCCTATGACAGGATTAAAACTATTTCTGATACCGAGAAAAACGATAAGCTGTTTAATTACAAAAGACCAACTGCCGAAATTATCGATGACACTGGATATCTCTATGTGTTTCCTGGAAAAGATTACGTACGCCACTATAAAAAGATTTATGAAAGGTGCGGATACAAAGTCACCTTAAAGAC
>CALJRR010000088.1 GCA_937976315.1 uncultured Candidatus Saccharibacteria bacterium
GTTCTGAATTTGTGGAAATGTTTGTCGGTGTTGGTGCTAGCCGAGTGCGAGACCTATTTTCTAAGGCTAAGAAAAATGCGCCGTGTATTATCTTTATCGATGAGATTGACGCCGTAGGTCGTAAGCGTGGCTCTGGTATGGGTGGTGGTCATGATGAGCGCGAGCAAACTCTGAACCAGATTTTGGTGGAAATGGATGGCTTTGATGGCGAAACTAATGTTATTGTTTTGGCGGCAACCAACCGCGCGGATGTTTTGGATCCGGCGTTGCTTCGCCCTGGACGATTTGACCGACGTGTAACTATTACGCTTCCAGAACGCAAAGATCGTGAGGCAATTCTGAAAGTTCACTTTAAGAAAAAGCCAACTGACGAAACTGTTGATCTTGATAAATTGGCGGCAAAAACCGCTGGCTCATCTGGTGCAGACTTGGCGAATATGGCTAATGAGGCTGCAATCATTGCCGCTCGTCGCAACAAGAAGAAGATCTCAAATGACGAATTAACTGAGGCGTTTGAGCGTGTGGCAATTGGCCCAGAGCGCAAGACTAAGATAATGAACGATCACGAGAAAGAATTGACTGCTTATCACGAAGCTGGCCACGCAATTGTCGGTCACGTCTTGCCTGACTCTGACCCGGTCCACAAGGTTACGATCATCCCGCGCGGCGGTACCGGTGGAGTAACATGGTTCTTGCCGCCAGAAGATAAGAGCTACACAAATGTTTACGAGTTTAAGGATATTTTGGCTCGGGCAATGGGTGGACGAATCGCTGAACAATTGATTTACGGCGATGACGGAATTACTACTGGAGCTGGTTCGGATTTGCGGAAAGCGACTGAAATTGCCCGTGATATGGTGATTGAGCAAGGAATGGGCAAGGGCTTGCGCGATCAAGTATTCCACGAAGATAACGGCGGCTTGATGTTCGATAAAATGACCAGAGAGCGTCCGTATTCTGATGAAACTGCGAAGATGATTGATGAGGAAGTTGCACAATTGATTACCGAAGCTAAACATCGTGCAATGCTGGTATTGAAAGAGAATCGTTCGTTCCTCGATAAGTTGGCTGAGGCCTTACTGAAGGAAGAAACTCTGGAAGAATCTGAGGTTGACGAGATTCTTAAAGGCACTAAGTTACCAAAAGAAGCTAAACTGCATTCGTAAAATAATATGGGGCGCGTTCGTAGTACAGTTACGAAAATAAATCAGCGGCTTAATGTGAAATTGGCTGCTACTATCCTGGCGGGCTCGACGTTGTTGTCGAGCTTGTTGGGGTTTTTCCGTGATCGTTTACTCAACTCCGCCTATATGCCAAGCGAAAATGGAGCGCTGGCGGGATACCCCGTTGGACTAGACGCTTATACGGCAGCTTTTATGGTGCCAGATTTTATGTTTGCAGTGCTGGTTTCTGGTGCGCTTAGTGTGACGTTCATTCCAGTTTTTAATGAGCGCTGGGTCAAGGGTAATAAGCAGTCGGCTTGGCAAATTAGCTCGAGCATGATTAATTTTATGGCGCTAATAACCATGGCAGCGTCGGTGTTGATTATTATTTTCGCTGATCCGTTGATGAAGTATTTAATCGCGCCTGGTCTGAGTGAATCTGGTCATGCTTTGGCGGTTAGTATGATGCAGGTGATCGCGGTTAATCCGTTTATCTTTGCGGTTGCGGCGGTGATTGCTAGTATTCAGCAAGCGGTCGGGCGATTTATGTTCTGTGCGCTGGCGCCAATGCTATATAACGTCGGTATTATTATCGGTACGGTGTGGTTTACCGGCGGCGTCAATTTATTCGGCTGGCAGATTTTTGACGGTGGAATTATGGGCGTGGCATTGGGTGTGGTTCTGGGATCATTTTTACAATTGATCGTCAGCGCGGTTGGCTTGGCTGGACTCGGGTTTGATTACAATTTCAAAATCTATTGGCGAAATAAGGGATTTAGGAAAGTTTTATCTTTATTGCCAGCGCGCTCTGTTGACCAAGGAATGGATTATGTGGTTAGCCTGGTCGAGGTCAATTTAGCTTCGCGCTTGGCCGATGGAACGGTTAGGGCATACCAGCAGGCCTTGACTCTTCATATGATGCCGATCAATCTTATTGGCGTGGCGATTTCAAATGCCGCCTTTCCTCAATTGACTGAGCATTTGGGCGAAGGTCGAAATGACCTATTTCAAAAAGACCTGCGTTCCCTGTTGAGAATTATTTTTTGGATGGCACTTCCGGTATCGGTGGTGATTTTCTTTACCAGGGGATACGTCGTGCATTTTATCCGCAATGGTGGGAATCAGTTGATCGCGGGAATTCTGGGCTGTTTGGTCGTGGCTATTTTATTCCGAACTATTTATCACATGGCCGCGCGAGCATTTTACGCCCGCCAAGACACGAAAACCCCATTGTATATTTCAATTTTCTCGATTACTTTGAATATTATTTTAGCAATTGTTCTATCGATGGTCTTGAAAATGGGCGCGTATGGATTGGCTTGGGCTCAATCAACAGTGGCGGTTTTGGAAGTAGTTGTTCTTTTGGCGGTTATGAATCGTCAAATGCCAAAATTATTCGACATGACGTTTGTGCGGGCGATTTTTAAGATGATAATTGCGGGTACTATTACGGGCGTGGTTTGTTATATTGCCGTGCTAATTATGCCGTTTCGTTATCATGACGACAGTTTCTTTAGCGCTTTTCCGAAATTTGTTATCATTTCATTGGTCAGTTTTGGTGCGTATGCCGCGGTTTCAAAGTGGTTAAAATTGCCAGAAATTGACCCGATTCTTGCACGATTGAAAAAAGTATTATTTGGACGATTGGAGTTTAAAGGCTAATGGAAAATATTCGGAATTTTTGTATTATTGCTCACATTGATCACGGCAAGTCTACGCTGGCTGATCGAATGATGGAGATGACTGGGACTGTAGAAAAGCGCGAGATGAAGTCACAGTTGCTGGATTCGATGGATTTGGAGCGGGAAAAAGGCATCACTATTAAGTTGGCGCCGGTGCGAATGCGATATAAAAATGTCGATCTGAATTTGATTGACACTCCGGGGCACGTTGACTTTAGTTATGAAGTTTCGCGTAGTTTGCAGGCTTGCGAGGGCGCGATATTGGTGGTTGATGCTAGCCAGGGAATTCAGGCGCAAACATTGTCGAACGTTTATCTGGCGATGGAGCAGGATTTGACAATTATTCCGGTCCTGAATAAGGTTGATTTGCCGGCCGCCGACATACCGCGCGTATCCAGGCAAGTCATTAATTTGTTGGGCTGCGACGAGAGCGAGATTATTCATATTTCTGCTAAAACTGGTCAAAATGTAGATAAGGTTTTGGATGCGGTTGTTGATAAAATTCCGGCGCCAACTGGCGAGGTTAATGATCCGACTAGGGCACTGATTTTTGATAGCTATTATGACGATTATCGCGGCGTGATTTTATACGTGCGGGTGGTTGATGGGCGAATTAAAAAGGGCGAGTCTATCCGAATGATGGCGACTGGCGCAAATGGGCTAGCTCTGGAAGTTGGTCATCTTAACCCAGCCATGCAGCCCGACCCTTCGCTTGAAACTGGCGAAATTGGCTATATTGTGACAAACCTGAAGACGACACGCGAGGCGCGGGTTGGCGATACGGTAACACTGGGGAGATATTTTAATTAAGATTAAAAAGGGAAACCACGAATCTACAAACAATAAGCTTAACTGAATTTTTTTGGCGTTGGTTCGTAGTATTGACGCGTATGATTGCTGAAATCAGTTTCCTTACCAGATTTGGCATAGCATTTATTCGACAAAACTCATTAAGTCTCTTAATAAAGAAATCAAACGTCAAACGAAATAGAAGGTTCTTTTTCCTAACGAGGAGGCTCTGGAACGTTACTTAGTTACTTTGTTTGAAGATTATAATTTCAAGCAAAGTCAACGAATCCATAAAGGGTTTGGTCAATGTTCTGACACACTTGAAAGCTTATTTGATTAGCACTCCATAACTCTACTTGAGTGTTTACACATAATTATTGACAGTATCTAAAGCGTTTTTAGTGTAATTCGTATATAGTTGTTGACAAAACATTTTAACAGTAAAAGAGTGCAACTTTATTTGTTCACTCTTTTTTTGCGTATAACAGAAAAATTTTTGATAAATAGAATAGTATTGCTACTTATTTATCAAAAATTTACGATGATTAGACGAAAGAATACTTTGCCCCAAAAATAGCATTTAGAAATATTTAGAAGATAAATAATGTGTCGCAATGCTCCAAATGGTTAGTTTTCTAAGTGTAAGCTTGTTCTTAGACAGGTCATTATTCCTTTACTAAAGGTAAAGAAATGGTGACTTTTAATCCTGGATGATTGTCTAAAAAAACAATTTCACCTTGATGTAATTTAATAATTTGTTTGGTGATAACTGTCCCCATACCATGTGATTCATAATTAGTTGATTTTTGATTTAGCTCAGTAATTTTTTGAGCTGTAATATCTCCTTGATCTGCAATGACGATGAGCACTTTATTATCAGATAATTGATAAGTCAGATCAATCTGGTTAGAGCCGCTGTGCATAATACTATTAAGCAAGAGATTTCTAAAAGCTCTTGCTAATAAAGTTACCTCTCCTTTTACCAACACTGTCTCGGCAGGCAAATCAAAATGAAGTGTAATTGTTTCATAATTATTCAATATATCGGCAATTACTGTTCGTAGGACAGCAACCAAATCAAGATTGGAAAATTCGGAGTGACGCTTTTGGTTATCCAATAAGTAGCTCATATTGAGATTAGAAATCATTTCTTTCATAGTTTGAATCTGATTTTCAATTTCCTCTGTCTGCTTTCCTTTGCCATATTGCTGCTCTAACTGACTGTTATAACCTGATATGAGCATAAGAGGATTGCGTAAATCATGACTGACCCCTCTAATCCATTGCTCTTTCATCGTGTTGCTTTCTTCCAAAATATGAGATGTTTCATTGAGAGCCGTCTTAATTTCAGAGAAATTTCCCTTTTCTTTAAGAACGATATTTTGACCTTGAGATAAAGAAGTGACAGCAGTAATAATCGGCTCCATCTCCTTTTTAATACGCAACTTTGATCGGCTCAAAAGAATAAAAATAAGTAAAAGAATAATACCCAAGAAAACAAGTCCCAAACTGAGAAAATTCCTAATAAATTGCGTATTAGCATAGAAATTAAATTTTGCTAAGGAATGCTTTTTAGGATAGCCCAAAACTAAAATTTGCTGACCTCGTACATAGGAGAAAACAGGGTAATCTTCTAAATACCAACGTGAAAATT
>CALJRR010000089.1 GCA_937976315.1 uncultured Candidatus Saccharibacteria bacterium
CCGCCAAATCCCCACCAGCCCCAAGTAGCACCAGCAACCTGCTTAACTTCAGCCGCCGCCGAGCCAACAGTTGGCATATTTGCAGATTTTATCTTTCGGCAACGCTTAGTTTGTGGGTTGCGCTCAAATCCTTCTGGGCATTCTTTTGCTATATCGTCAGTGGAGGCAATTTTCTTACATCGACCCGTAGCTGAATTGCGGAATTGACCTTCTGGGCAAGGCTTCAAAGTTTTTGCCGCAGCCGATGCGATAGATCGACATCTGCCAGTTTCTTCACTACGATAATAGCCATCTTTACAAGGCGTAATAGTTTTTTCCGCTTCAATTTTTCGACAACGGCGAGTTTCTGAATGACGATATTGACCAACAGGACAAGGGCTTTCAACGGGCGGGATGGCAATTTTCACACATCTACCCAGTGCATTTCGCTCATGACCGCTCTGACAGTCTGGATATTCTTTAAAGATATTCTCAGAATTTTCAGTTATCATAAACGTTTGCATCCACTCATCATCAACCAAACTCCACGAAGCGTCTTTTGGTATATTTTTATATTCAGAGATATCAATTTTCGAGCCGGCCTCATCCAGCAAATAAACTTTTCCTTTTGTTTTTGGCAATTTCAGCTTAGTATTTTTTATTTTGATCGTTAAAAATTCGCCAGGATTTAATTCGATGTCACCAATATTTTCACGAACGCCAGCATCGCCAACCGCCAATTTACAGCCTGTCGTAATGACGGTTTTTTCGCCAGAATTGACAATTTCAATGAACTGTTCATCAACGTTCGACGCGATTTCACTTAGCTTCAGACCTTCACATTTATTCAACTCCTTTGGAGGTTCAGGTCTGGAATCTGGGGTTTTGCAATTTGGTCGTGAATACGGCGCAATTTCCTGATTGTCAGAACCTTTACTCGACAAAAAGTCAGTGGAATTATTTTTCGAATCAATAATATTTCCATCAATAAAACAGCGCCAAACAATTTTCACACCGCCTTTAATTGGTGAACCCGCAGACTTTGAATTATTTCCCCAACCAACAGTATCTGAAACCGACCCGTCCGAACGCGACAACACGACTGATCCGTCATTTTGAGCCAAACCTAAATTATTATCAAACTTTATGACATCTGCCGACATCTTATCGTTCGACAAAACCAAAAATCCGTTCGCCGATATTACTTCATCCTTGAAAATTTTTCCAACGGTTTTAACTCCAGATCCAGTGTAATACTCTATTTTCCAACCAGCCAAATTAACATTCTGATTCGTCGGATTATAAATCTCAACGTATTTTTTATCCTGACTAATCTTTGAAATTAATATCGGAGCATTTTCTTCTATTCTTCCATCTGGATTATCTATTTTTGGCGGCTCAGATTCGGGATTTGGCTCGGACTTTGAAGAATCATTGGTGGCAGGATTTTCGCTCGGACTATTTGTATTCTCCGTTGGAGTCTCGGGCTTTTCACTTGATTGGGAAGATGAACTAGCATCGGTCTGTTTATTATCAATAATAGAATCTTTTGCCCCCTCGACCGGCTCAGAGTCATTATCAATAACTTGAGAGTCATTGGCTTTCGACTCTTGAGTAGCACTTGAAACACCTTCCGCCAAAACCAACGGCGACGGCATTATTAGCGCCGCGGCTAGTATCATAAGTAGTGTGTTGCGCAAATACTTCATGCTCGCTCCTTGCTTATGGTTAATCATCTTTAGTTTATCGTACTTTTTGTCAAATTAAAAATCGCCCCAAAAAAGGAGCGATTCCTTAAAGCGATGATTTTATTCCGCCGTGATATCCGCATTTGTATGAACATTCACAACGTCATCCAAATCGTCCAACGCGTCAATCATTTTCATCAATTTCTGCGCAGTTTCCATGTCGGCAATTTCTATCGGCGTATTGGCAATATATCGTAACTCTGCATCTTTAACCTTCAAGCCTTGCTCAACCAATTTATTCCGCACGCTCGCCAAATCTTTCAACTCCGTATACACGATAATTTCGCCGTCTTCCTCGACAGCATCTTCGGCGCCAGCGTCCAAAACCGCTAGCAACAAATCTTCCCCGCTGCCCTCAATAGTGATGACGCCTTTGCGCGTAAATTGGAACATCACACTACCAGCATCAGCAATTCGCCCGCCATTTTTAACCAACGCAGTTTTTACCTCTGGCAATGTTCGATTGCGATTATCTGTAGCTGTTTCAATAATAACGCCCACGCCGCCAGGACCATAACCTTCGTAAGCAATTTCCTCCAAGGCCGCCGCGCTCTTATCCGCCACTCGGTCAATCGCTCGCTGGATGTTTGCACTAGGCATGTTCGCAGCCTTAGCTTTCTCAATTGCCATCGCCAAACTTGAGTTCAGCGCTGGGTCTGTGCCGCCACGTGCCGCAATAGCAATTTGATTGCCCAATTTCGTAAAAATCGCGCCACGCTTAGCGTCAACAATCGCTTTTTGTCGGTGAGTTGTAGCCCATTTACTGTGTCCTGACATAATTTCTCCTAAAGTTATTTGCTATTTCAATCTGTTACTATTATACACTACTCCACAATATTTATCTTAGCGAGGTCCAATTTAGTTTGCTTTTTCATCCAAATCATTGCCAAAATTAGCGCCACATATAAAACCGCACATTGCCACAAATTGATACTAACTTCCATTTGAGCCCACTCAAATCCAGCCGTCCAATTGGTGACTTGAATCATGTAACCAAGTAGCCACGTCGTCGGAATTGCAATCAACGCGCCAATCATCGGCGCAAAAACCATTACGCCCGACATAAACGTCAGCAGCATCGCTAGCGGCACGAACGGCAAAATCAACATATTCGCAATTAGTGCCACATTACTAATAACGCCGAAACTCATCATAAGTAGCGGCAATGTCATAATTTGCGCCGACAAAGTTTCAATTAAAATCTGCCGAAACGCGCCTGGTTCTTTATTGCCGAAAAAGTAAGAGTGTAAAAGTGGTGCTAGCATAATTACGCCCGCAAATGAAGCAAAGCTTAATTGCCAGCCCAAATCACCCCAACCAAATTGCGGATTTATCAATAGCGTGATTGCCGCCGACACAGGAAGCAGAACCAGCGGATGAATTGTCCGACCATAATACCACGCCGCCAAACTCAGTCCCGCCACCAAACCAGCTCTCGACATACTAGGACTTAATCCAGTCACCGCCATAAAACCAATTATCATAACAGCCGCGCTGAGCATCGCTAAATATTTTGATCGCTTGGCGAATAATCGTCGCGCTAAACGAACTAAAATTGTTAAATTATAGCCGCTCGCCACCACGATATGCGTTAATCCAGCAATTTTCAAATTGTCACTTAATTCAGCTGGCATAGCACGTCTTAAACCCAGTAAAAATCCCAGCCCCA
>CALJRR010000090.1 GCA_937976315.1 uncultured Candidatus Saccharibacteria bacterium
CAATTCTTCCCTCGCCCGAGTTACACCAACGTAGCACAACCTGCGCTCTTCTTCTACGTCATCAGCGTTGCCGCTATCAAACACTCTTGCGTGCGGCAAAATCCCCTCTTCCAGTCCCGCCAGAAAAACCACCGGGAACTCCAAACCTCTAGCCGCATGAAGCGTCATGAGCGTTACTTGCTGATCGGCAGTTGTGTCCGTCGAAGACATCAAAGCCATCTCTTCCAAAAACGTCGCCACGTCAACGTAAGTCTTCGCCTCTGACAAAAGCACGCCGATATTTTCCATTCGCTCTTCAGCTTGCGGCGTTCCGTCGTTTATAAAATCTTCATAGCCAGTACTTTTCATGATTTTTTCAATCAGTTCGGCTGGAGATCCGTCAATTTCCTGCTGCAAATCGTGCAATTTTTGACCAAACTCTAGCAATGGACGTTTTGCGCGCGCCGTCAAAGTATCCGCCTCCTCAACCGCCAGCAATCCGCTAATTATGTCTTTATCTGACGCGTCATTCCAGTCCAAAAACTTAGAAATACTTACTGCTCCAACACCGCGTTTTGGCGTATTCACAATTCGCAAAAAACTAACTCGATCACTCGGCTGATATAACAATCGAAGATATGCCAATAGATCCTTAACGACCGCTCGATCCAAAAATCGCAAACCGCCGACGATTTTATACGGAATATAGCTCTGACGCAAGGCTCGCTCAATTGCGTAGCTTTGCGCATTCGTTCGGTACAACACCGCCACGTCACCATATTGACGACCGTTCGCAATTTGCGCCTGAATCTCATTCGCAATCGCCAGGGCCTCCTCGGACTCATTGTATAATTGCCATAATTTTGGCTCAACACCATCGCCATTCGCTGTCCATAAATTTTTATCAGTTCTATGAATATTATGACTAATCAGCGCATTTGCCATATTCAAAATCGCGCCAGTCGAACGATAATTTTGCTCCAGCTTAACCACCGTCGTGCCTGGAAAATCACGCTCAAAATTGAGAATGTTAGTATAATCAGCCCCGCGAAAACTATAAATCGACTGAGCGTCATCGCCAACCACACATAAATTGCGGCGCGAATTAACCAACAGCTTAATTAGCGCATACTGCACTGCATTCGTGTCCTGATACTCGTCAATCAGAATATGTTCGAATTGCTGCTGCCATTTGTGACGGATGTCTGGCTTACTTCTCAATAATTCCACGGTTTTTATCAATAAATCGTCAAAATCCAACGCCGAAGCATCTTTCAGAGCTTTTTCATAAGCAAAAAACAATTCAGCTATTTTTTGTTCTCTTGGACCGCGAGTCGAAACAGAAAAATCCTCAGCACTTCTCATCTCATTTTTAGCGTTCGAAATAGCCGAAAGTACAGCTCGAGGTTTAATATCTTTATCAGTCAAGCCGCGAGCTTTCATAATTTGCTTCATCAAGCTTATTTGATCATCGGTATCGTAAATTAAGAATCGCTTATTCAGACCAATATTTTCACCATCCATCCGCAACATTCGCACGCAAATACTGTGAAAAGTTCCCATCCACGGCATAAATTGCCGATTTTCAGAATCTTCACCCAATATTTGCGCCAATCGCTGACGCATTTCCTTCGCGGCTTTATTAGTAAATGTAACCGCCAATATTCGACTAGGGAATATTTTCAACTCGCCAATCAAATAAGCGATTCTATAAGTCAGAGTTTTGGTCTTTCCGGATCCAGCTCCAGCCAAAATCAACAACGGCCCATCAGCGTGCGTCACCGCTCGAGCCTGCTTGCTATTTAATCCGTCAGTAAAATTAGACATATATCTATTTTATCAGCAAAAAGTACGAAACAGCGCCGCCAGCCATACCAATTGCCAAAAATAAAACAATAAGCAACGCTATTAATAATCCAGATTTTTTCTTTTCTTTGTCGGCTGAAGGTTTGACCTCTGTAGATACGGCAGCAAACATCGGTGCTGGCTCAGAATCCATAGTTTCTTTTTCAGATAATTCGGAAGATTCAATCAAAGAACTGTCAATGTCAGTGGATATTTTATCGTCTGAATCTTCAGGAACGCCAGCCTCCTCAATTGCTATAATTTCTGGACTCAAATCCATTGGCGAGTCGGGCACATCACCCAAAGAATTTTCGCTCATGCTGTAATTAGATAAATTGGTATTGTATTGATGTTCCAATTTTACATCCTCAGAATCAGCAGACATAGGCGCATCTTCATCGCTAGTCATCTCAGAACTAGTCACAGTTTGGTTAACAGAGCCAAGCGGTCGCTTCTCTACCTCAACATTAGCAATAAACGGAGACTCCAGCGGCGTAGTCATCGGTGTAGCAGGAGCTTCGCTATTACTTACGGCTAATGATTGAGCTATCTTATCAGTCAACGACAACTCCTCAGCGGGCGCATCTTCAATCTCTGCAAAAGTAGATTCATTATGTACGTCTTTAAGATCAGGGGCGTCACTAAGATTATCTGATTGAGCAATCATATCAGACATCTCTTTCCCTACCGCAGAATGCCTATTATTTGTGCTAATCACATCCACCAAATCAGGCGAAGGCTGAATTGTCATGCCAGTTCGAGATGGAGCGGGAGCGGTAGGTTTTTGAATAGCGTTAACAGATGAAGGTCTAACAACATCCATGAAACGACCAGTCGAGCGTCTCGCGATTACTGGGGCAGCTTTGACTTCGCTAGCAGCCACACCAGAAGCTCTGTTGGCTATTGAGTCGTTAGCAACTTTCTCGCTCGTAGGATTATCAACCTCTTTAGGAGTCGCATCGTCGCTAGAAGGCTCTTTTTTTGCTTCAGACTGAGAGGTCGATGATAAAGGAGTAGAAGCAACAGACGAAGGCGTAAATGGAGTTACTGGAGGCGCAAAGCTAGTATTAATAGAACTCTCCGGCGCAGATTTTTCCTCTACGGACACAGACGCAGAAACCTCGCTATTATTTTCATTAGCCACCGCTGGAGCTTCCTTTTCTCGCTGCTTATCCATAAGAGAGCTTACTGCTCTATCCAACTCATCAAAATCAATATCTGTCATATGCCCCCTATTTTTTAACCTTTATGTGCTTTCGAGATTATCTCCTTAAATTGATATGCATCCAAACTGGCTGCGCCAACCAATAAACCATCAAGTTCATCAATTGCTAAATAATCCGCGGCGTTTATTGACGTAATACTTCCACCATAAACAACTCGAACTGATTCCGCCGCTTTTTTACCATACAAATGAGAAATATGTCGTCGAATCATCTGTGTAGCTTTTTTTACATCAGACGCTTTAGCGCTGTCGCCAGTACCGATCGCCCAAACTGGCTCATATGCAATAACTACTTCATCCAGCTCGTCCGCCGTCACGTTAGCCAGACCACTAGTCAATTGATCAGCCAGAACATCCTTCGTTTCGCCAAGAGTCTTCTCTTGAATCGTCTCACCAACGCACAAAATCGGATGAATACGATTTCGAATTGCCGCCTGAACTTTCAACCGAATATCTTTTTCGCTTTCAATGAAAATATAGCGACGTTCCGAATGGCCAATTATCACATAATCAGCAATTCCACGAAGATGCGCCGCTGGAATTTCTCCCGTGTACGCCCCCGAATCTCGCCAATAGCAATTCTGAGCCGCCAACTTAGCGATCCGACGATTAATTTGCAAACTCAAACTCTGCAGCGTCAAAATAGTAGGCGCCAGCACCACTTCAACATCCCTATGCGACGGCAGCGTGTTCATCAGCTTATGCAAATATAAGCTAGCCTCCTGCATATTGAAGTTCATTTTCCAGTTACCAATGATTAACTTTTTTCTCATGAGATAATCCTTATGCTTAGTTTATCACCTCAAACCGTATGCGTCTAGTAAACTTTCAATTCCAGGCAATTTTTTACCAGCCATCAAGGCCATACTAGCTCCGCCACCAGTGGAAACATGAGTAAAATTGGCGCCGTCATGCCCGTCCCATTTCAATATAAAATCAGCCGTATCTCCGCCGCCGACTATTGAAACAACTCCTTTATTCTGAGCAATAGCTAGCGCTACTCGTGCCGAACCAATTGCAAAATTATCAATCTCAGCATAGCCCAGCGGACCATTCCAAATAACCATCTTCGCGCCGGCCAGTATTTTCGTGAATTTCTCAATTGTCTGACTTCCAATATCCAGCGCCATATCTGAGTTCTTTATTTTATCAATATTAACTTCTTGACGAGGAAAATCCTTAGAAATCTCTGGCGCAACTGCCACATCAATCGGCAATACCAAAAAATCGTCAACATTCTCTACGCCAACCTTAGCCGCCGCCAAATCATAAATTTCCGCGACAACCTTTTCCATTCCTGACTCGAACACGCTCTTGCCGACATTAAATCCACGACAATGTAAAAACGTGTTTGACATAGCGCCGCCAATTAAAATCCGATCCGCCTTTTTAATCAGACGCTTAATCAGCAATATTTTATCGCTAACTTTCGCGCCGCCAATAACCGCAATCAACGGACGTTTTGGCTTATTCATCACCGGCTCATAGCGGTAGGTATACCACATGCGCTGTCCCTTGCTGTT
>CALJRR010000091.1 GCA_937976315.1 uncultured Candidatus Saccharibacteria bacterium
GCGGATACAAAGTCACCTCAAAGACACCAACTCAAACGCAAACTACCAGAGCTCTAAGAAACATCTTCCCAGCCGATATGCCAGACTGTGATGTTGTACTGCTAGGATATGTCGAAGCATTTGTCCCGGGTGCTGGAGAATGGCAAGGCAATGATGACATCAAGTGGAAGCTAGAAATGATTAACGGGCAAAAAGTTGTTTTTGTTGGAGTAGCGTTTAGCTATTGGGGTAATATTATTTATTCTGTCGTCGAAATGCTAGCAAAATACTGCTCCACGATTATTTATGCGGGTAAACTTGGTTCGCTTTCATCATCCGATATTCCTAATGCGACTATAGCGACAGGTGACTCATCATACGTAGACGGTTCGCTTATAACTTGGAATAATATTTTCAAGAAATCCCCGCTTACTGTAGAGGGTGCGCATTATACGCTACCATCTGTACTTGACGAAACTGCAAAATGGTATAATGAGTCTAAGGATAAATACCGCTTCGTAGATCCTGAAATAGGATGGGCGGCGAAAGCTGCAAATGACTTTGGCTTAGCATTTAGCTACCTTCACCTGGTAACCGACAATCTGTCTGGATTGTTTAGCGAGAACTTAACGACAGAACGCGAGAGCGCTGTACTCAAAAAGCGCCTACAATACGTGAGTATCATGCGCGCGATATTGTGGCATAGAATAGGCGCAGAACAAAGCGTATCTCTATTCTCGGAAGTATTAAAAGCGCAACAGTCCCGAGTCGATAAGGGTTATATGGAACCTCTCGAGAGAAACTGGAAAGCCTGCCTAGCATTCGCTTATCACACCCAAGAGGAAGCTTGGGAAGTTGTCCGAGAACTGCCGCGCCGCCAATGGAAAGAACAAAAAGTCAATCCAGAAGCACTACTGTCCGAAATCGTCGATACGCAAATCCAATTGCTAACAACCCTGGCCTATGCAGGCTTCGACGAGCAAGACCTGATAGAAGGCGTCATCAAAAAACTGCACGCCAACCGCCCTGATTGGAAGAAATAGAATAACTAAGCCGCTCCGACAGAACACGGAGCGGTCTGGTGTTTTATGGTTATTTACGCCCCTGGCTTCGGTGCTGGGGTATCTTTCTTTGATCCGGCATCCTTTTCGAAAGGAACGCGCCGACAAATTATATCCGTTCTATCTGAACATGTATGAAGGAAAAGACGTAAAATTAGAGGCGAACTAGCTATCCTATTTACCTTGCACAGCTAAGATTTGCGTCTGAATTTCATCCAATTGAGCATCATCCATTTTTGGACCGTCAGCAGTGGTCAACCAACCAGGATATTCCTCATAAAACGCTTGCTCGTGCGACACTGGCGAACCAATTCCCTTTGCCAAATCACCATGAAGCGGCATCAATTTGGCATGCACATGCGCTACTCCCGTGCCTTCAAAAATCAGCGCCACTCGTGGGGTGTCAAATGCTTTTTCCAAAATACCAGCAACCTTTTTCACTGCCAACATCATCTCAGAATACAATTCATCATCCAAAGAAAACACGTAATCGCCCGGATTCTGCTTCGGAATCACCACGGTAAAACCTGGCGTGTTCGGAAACGGTGTTAAAAATGCTAGGAATTTCTCATCTTCCCAAATCTTCCAAGATTTCATTTTTCCAGATACGATGTCGTCAAAAATTGTGTGATTCATAATTACTCCTTTATGCAAATAAATCGTTTAATGCCTCACTCACCGTTGGATGAGTGAATATTTGGTCACGCAGCACAGTATATGGCAGGTCATTATCCATTACAGTTTTGATAATATTAATGACTTCTGGTGAGTTACGACACAATAAACTAGCACCCAAAATTTGTTCAGTGTTTGCATCAATCACCGCACGCAGCAAGCCTGTTGTAGCATTATCAACATGCAGGCGTGGAATCGCCATAGCAGGCAGCTCTTTTACGATAATTTCGCACCCCGTCGCACGCGCCTCAGCCTCTGTCATACCCACCCGACCTAGTGGCGTTTGCATAAAGACCGTGTACGGCAAGGTTTTTTGTTTGGCGCGAGTGTACAGACCGTCACCCAGCAACTGGCTTCTCACAATCCGAAAATCGTCCAGCGACGCATAGGTAAATTGTGGCCCGCCCGTTACATCGCCCATTGCCCAAATATGCGACCGACTAGTGCGAAGTGTTTCATCAACCACAATTGCCCCGCGCTCATCCGTCGCTACACCAGCAGCTGGTAAATTCAAGCTCATCGTTGCCGGGCGACGGCCCGTAGCCATCAAAACCGCATCATAACCAGCATAATCATCATGATTTACTGTGCGAATCGTCGCAGTAGACTCACCCTCAATCGCTGTCACATCCACACTAAACACAATCTCAATACCCTGTGCCTGCAATGCTTCAGTAGCAGCCCGAGCAATTGCTGGATCTTCACGTGCAAGCAGAGCATCGCCCCTCTCAAATACTGTTACTTTTGTACCAAGTTTGGCATAAGTTGAGGCAAATTCTAACCCAATATAACCGCCACCAATGATAGCTAGCTGTTTTGGCTGCGTCATTCTATCCAGCAATTCAGTACTGGTATACACAAACGGCTTATCAACACCTGGAATATCTTGGATGATTGGTTCCGCACCGGTGTTAATAAAAATCTGTGGTGCACTAACTACTAGCTCGTCGTTACCCGCCACAATCTTCACAGTACGATCATCTACGAACGATGCCTCACCCTCAATGACGCTCACTGTTTCACGATCTGCAAGCATGTGATAGTTCTTCTCATTCAACCGCGCTACCACTGTTGTCTTATGTGCCATCGCCTCATCAAAACTTTGATGATGTTCGGCTGCATTGACTAGCACCTTAGTAGGAATACAAGCAATATTAATACAGGTGCCGCCATACATCTTTGGCGACCGCTCCACTAGCGCTACCTTTTTTCCCGCATTTGCCAGCGCTACCGCCAATGTTTTGCCAGCTTTGCCAAAACCAATGATGAGCGCGTCAAATTGTTGTGTATCCATTTTACCTCCTCCTATCTTTTTTAGCGATCTCTCTCGCTGCAACAAATTCTCTATCGGCACACAGAACTGCCTCTTTTATTACAAGTTTTTGAGCTACTACTATTATCGTGTGTAATAGCTCCTTAAAACTGTTCCAAAAAGTCCAACTTACCGCTATACGATGTCGTCAAAAATTGTGTGATTCATAATTACTCCTTTTGAAAAAATTATAGCATTTTATGAAGTTTTCAGGTCGGACAATTTAAGTTCCATTCGACGACAAACCAGAACTAGCCATATCGTCGCAAAAATCCCCAATAAAACTTCTACCATCACAAACCAAAATTTGCCCATTGCATAACCTTGCGCCGCTATAATTGCCGCAAAAATCGGAAAACTGAAAGATGAGATTCGCTCACGATGAGTTAAATAGCTCAAACTCGATGGCAAAAGAAACATCAAAAGCACCATCAATATCACGATGCTGCGCGAGAAAACAAAATGCGCCGCGTGCATTGTGTCGTTCGGGCAAAGCGCCACTCCTATCATACAAATTGCAAACAATGAAAGTATCCAACCAGATATCCGAGCAGAGCGAATTTGACCAAGTTTAAGATAACCACGATTCATAAAAAACCCAATCGTCGCCATAATCAAACCAGATAAAAACACTCCCGAATTGAACGAAAATGCAGACAAACGATTCGAGGTGGTTTCGCCCAATCTGCTCAAGCTCCAGTTCGTCCACCGAGTATCATCAGAAAGCAGTATCGCCACAACCAAACCCACAGCCAAAACGACACCATTAAGAATGCAGAGCGCTTGAAGGCGATTCTTGCATAAAAAATCCTTAATCTGTCGAAGTTTCATATTGCTAAAATTGTTCTAAAAAGTCCAACTTGCCACTTTCAAAATGACGAACATCTTCGATTCCATATTTCATCATAACCAAGCGGTCGATTCCGCAGCCAAAAGCAAATCCCGTATATTCATTCGGGTCAATTTGCGCCGCCCGAAGGACATTCGGATGAATCATTCCGCAGCCCAATAACTCAATCCAACCCTCACCAGAACAAACTTTACATTCAGGATTTTTTCCTTCACAAAACGGACAACTTAACGCAAATTCGAAGCTAGGCTCAGTGAACGGAAAGTAAAATGGATTAACGCGAACGTCAAGTTTCTTGCTATAATATTCCTGCAAAAATTCTTGCAGCGTGGCAATCAAATTGCCAACATTAACTCGGCGTGAAACGTACACACCTTCGACTTGATAAAACGTATGCTCGTGGCGCGCGTCCAAATCTTCGTTACGAAAAACGCGATCAGGAACAATAGCGGCAATAGCCTCGCCTTTTTCCAAATTGCCGCGATATTTCGTCAACACGCGATTTTGCATAGTCGACGTATGTGCCGGCGCAATCAAACGATCGCCATTAGAATCAGTTTCCTCGGTCATAAACGTATCGTAATCGTCGCGCGCTGGATGACCTTTTGGAAAATTCAGGCTCTCGAACATATGGAATTGATCGTCAATTTCTCTGGACTCTTCCGTGACAAATCCCATGCGATTAAAGATCTCAGAAATGCGCTCAATTTCAGCGCTCAGCGGATGAATCGTGCCTTGTTCGCTCGGCAAAAGTTCAGGCTTTGGCGAATTCACGTCCATCGGCGCCGTAACGTCAATCGGTTTCAAGTCAACTTTCTCCAGCTCTTCCAGCCGCACAGCAATAGCCTGTTCAATCGCCTGCTTCAGCTCGTTAATTCGCTTGCCGAACGGACCACGCTCAACTGGCGGCAATGACTTGATTTGCTCGTACAATTCCCTAAGTCGTCGATCACGTAAAAACTCACGCGGAGATTTGGATTGCGAAACCGCCAAAACTATTTCTCTTCTCAATTCGTCTAAGTCAGCCATTTTATCGTCCTTGCATTAAAAACATTACAATCACCGCACCAGCCATAATAGCAATTAAAATCCACGCCCACGCCAAAGTCGTCGTCTGTTTCGTGCCTTCCAAATATCTTATGTCGTCGACGCCGTCCATAGTTGCCTTTTCTTGCAAACTCGAAGCCTTCGCCTTCTCTCTTAATTCCGCCGCAATTCGCTCTTGCAATTCACTGCGCTGATCCTGTTGATTTACAAATAATCCCATAACTACAGTATAGCAAATTATGTTATAATAGTCGTGATATTACTTTAAGGAGGGAATATGGCTACGAAGAAAACTTCAAAGAAAGCCCCAGTTAAAGCCGCAGAAAAGAAAACCGCTGCCGCTAAGACTGAAACCAAAACGACCGTCAAGTACGTCGTTACTGAATCTACCGCTAAAAGCAAGCGTGTCGAACTAGATTCTAAATTACCAAATAACTTAATTAACATCGTTATTGCGGAAGTTATCGGCACATTCATTTTGACACTTGCCGCATTATTCGCATCAGATATTTTGTCATCGATGTATGTCGGTTTTGCATTGATGTTCATCGTTGCAATTATCGGCAACATTTCTGGTGCACACGTAAACCCAGCTGTCACGTTTGGTCTATGGACAATGCGTAAGCTAAAGACCGTACTTGTACCATTTTACTGGGGTGCACAATTCCTCGGTGCAATGGCAGCTATCGTGCTTGTTGGCTCATTAACAAACGGCGGATTTGCTCTAAGCTTCGACCAATTCACTGCGTTCTCCTGGGACATCTTCGCGATGGAATTAGTCGGTACCGCTGTATTTGTATTTGGTATTGCCGCAGTTTTGCAGCGCAAAGAAATCAGAGCAGCTGGTCAAGCTTTTGGAATTGGCTTAGCGTTGATGATTGGTCTTGTCGTATCCGGCTCAATCTCTTCATACATTAAAAGTACTGCTATTGCAAAAATCCAAAAAGATCAAAGCACTACTCAAACTGAGAAAAACGGCCGCACTTACCCACGCGAGATCTACATCTCAGGCGCAACTTTGAACCCAGCAGTTTCTTTGGCTGTTACAGAGAAAACCGACTCTCAACTACGTAGCAACGGAGTATTGCCAGCTGAAGGCGAAAAAAGCTATTCACGCTTTAGCCTGGAAGTAATTGCCGCTACCCTAATCGGTGCAGCATTAGGTGGCAACCTATTTCTACTCGTCAATTACCGAAACAAAGACGAAGAATAGATTATAGCTTCACAATAAAATATCCCGCTTAATCGGCGGGGTATTTTTTATGTCAATCTTCCTGAGTCGGCCGATCAATCAGCTCCGGCTGCGCTTGGTTATCGCCACCAGAAATTCGCACGACATCCTTATCGATCTTCCCCAATTCCTTGTACGTATTGTTGTAATGACCAACGGTCGTACTAAGACTCTTGCCCATTTTCGTCATCAACTCGTCAAACTTTTTAATGTGGACACCCAATTGACCAACTCGAACCTGAATATCCTTAGCTTGCTCCTCAATCTGCAAACTACGAAGCCCCTGAAGAACGGTCTGCAGGTACGCCAAAAAACTAGTCGGACTCACAATAATCACTCGCTTATCTCGGAACGCATATTCAATCAAATCGCGACTCGAACCACCCTGACCGACATTGTTAATCAGAAGATCGTAATACAAAGATTCGCTAGGAATAAACATAAAGGCAAAGTCCATGGTGTTTTCGCGCGGACGAATATATTTACTAGTTTCGTCAATTCGCCCCTTAAGGTCAGCCTTCACCTTATTCAGCCACATTTCACGCTCAGATTTTGTCTCAGCGTTAATCATGCGATTGTAATTCTCCAAAGAAAACTTACTGTCCACCGGCAATATCTGCCCCTTATCCAGAAAAATAACTGCGTCAACAATTTCGCCATCCTTGAAACGATATTGCATTTGATATTGCTTGGCTGGCAAAACGTTGTCCAACACACTCTCCAAATAAAACTCACCAAAAACGCCACGCTGCTTTGGATTTTGTAACACGTTTTGCAAGGTTTTAAGATCAGTCGCCACATCAACCACACGCTTGTTAGTCTCATCCAATTTTGCCAATCGCTGCGTTACGTCAGCTACCAACTTCGCGCTTTCTGACAATTGTTTCTGTACGGAAGTTTGGACTTGCGCATTGCTTCGCTCCAACTTATCGCTAACGGATTCGTTCAGTTTCGCAATAGTCCGCCCCAACTCCACGACATCGGTTTTAATTAGCTCGACGGATGATTGATTTTTTAGCTCGCTGATTTTTGATTGCAGGACAAATAAAGTCGCGCCCAAACCAATAGTAATAACAATTAAGAGAATAATGATAATGATTTCCATACACTTAGTGTACAGTGATTATAGCGCCAAGACAACTCGTGCTAAGATCGCAAATAAAGTCATAAATAAAATTGCTGCGCCGTTGCCGCGAATTCTATTCAGCCAAATTAACGACAAATATACCAAAACTGTCGCCAAAACTACCCATAGCAATGACAAAATCCAAGATCCGCCAGCCCATAATGTAGCACCCCACAACGACACAGTTGCCGCGATTACTACTAGCAGAGGTCGCTTAATGCCAAATACCGCCAACACCGGCACCAACATAATTCCCGCCAAAACTAACGCAACGTAAGATGCGATGCTCGTGCTGTTTGCGCAAATAGAAATGTGCTCAGCGTTCGCGCAAAATACAGGTGTAATCATAAATTTATCAAACGCAAGCGCCAGTAACCAGATAGCCACGCCGCTAGCGACTAAAATCGCCAAAATTCTCAAGAAAACTCGCCTTGAAAATGGATATGTGTAATCTGATATTTCTTCACGGAAAATAGCTGACAATAATTTCATACGTAAATTGTAACGTAAACTTGTCAATATTGCAAATGTATATGCTTAAATATTATGCTTTTTCAGGAGATTCATCGGTTTATACCAAACAATCCCTATGCAAGCAATCAATAATCCGCCAACAACGTCAAGTGGCGTATGCACCAGAGCGATAACTCGACCGACACACACTAAAATTGTCATTATCAAACACAATAAAGCCAGCCGCCAACTCTTTGCTCCGAAAAATACCGCCAAAGTAATTGCCATTGTAAATAGAGCGTGATCAGACGGAAAACCCGGATTATTAAGGAATGACGCGCCGGCAGATACACCCAGAATCTCGAACGGGCGCATTTGATCTGGTTGATAAATTGACCCAATAATTTTTGCCGCCACGTAAGCAGTTAAGCCGGCCATCAAAACTTGGCTATAAACTTGATACTTCTCTTTATTTGGAACCAATTTTATCAGCGAGTACGCACCAATTAGCACGACCGGTACCACTAGTCCGTCAGCAATTAACTTTACAATCCATTGCAAATCCATACTATAAGTATATCGCGTCAACGCTAGCCAGTAAACGCTTGCGGAAATCATTTTTCTATAGTACAATTATGTTTGCCGTTGGGATGTCGCCAAGTGGTAAGGCAGCGGGTTCTGGTCCCGCCATTCGGGGGTT
>CALJRR010000092.1 GCA_937976315.1 uncultured Candidatus Saccharibacteria bacterium
CGCAGCCATTTCATTTGGAGTTTTTCCATTATCTGATGAGCTTTTTGACGCACAAAATATCCATACACCAACACTGATAAATAAACAAAATCCTGTGGTTATCATCAATATGAAAATAATCTTAGTTGCGGATGATTTTTTCGGCAAAGTTTGAGGCTGTGTATTATAAGGTTGGTTTGGGTATTGATTTTCGAGTTTTTGATTTCCAGAAAGAATATAAGCAAAACGTTGTCGATTACATGATTCGCGAATATCAAGCGGGTCGCACGCCAAACCCAGATATTATGTGTAATCAAGAAGTGAAGTTTAAGATATTTTTGGAGGCTTCGCTGACGGCCGGAGCAGATTATATTGCGACGGGGCATTATGCGCGCGTCGTTCACGAATCGTCCTCGTCGGCCAAATTATTGCGTGCTCGTGATGATAATAAAGACCAAACCTACTTCTTATATCGAGTGACTTCGGAGGCTTTGTCAAAAACCATATTTCCGCTGGGCGATTTTACTAAGGCGGAAGTTCGCGAAATGGCGAAAGAGCGTGGTTTGTGGACGGCTAGTAAAAAAGAGTCGATGGGAATTTGTTTTGTTGGGCAAGTTGGAATTCGCGAGTTTTTGTCGGAATATGTTAAAACTGCACCAGGAAATATCATTGATCAGCAGACGGGATCTGTCGTTGGTAAACATGACGGCGCAATTTTTTATACGCTTGGTCAGCGTCATGGTTTGAATGTTGGTGGCGGATTGCCTTATTATGTTGTAGGCAAGGATATGGAGAAAAATGAGGTTTACGTATCGCGCTCGATTGATAATAAAAGTTTGTGGCGAAAAGAACTTAGATTGGCGGATATCCATTGGATTAATCAAGCGCCACATAAAGATAAGAATGTGCAAGTTCGGTTGCGTCATCGAGGCGCTTTATTCGACGCGAAAATTGACGGAGATATTGTGCACCTTTCTGCTTCGGAGCGTGCCGTAGCCGCGGGTCAATCTGCGGTAATATATGACGGCGATGAATGTTTGGGTGGCGGAATCGTGAAAACAGATTGACGTTATGGGAAAAATAGTGTAAACTGTTCTAAAGTAAGGAATAATAAAACGTAGAGTTAAAGGAAGAATTAATTTTATGCTAGCAATTCGTTTGCAACGTTTAGGTCGCAAAGGTTATCCAGTATATCGCTTGGCGGTACAAGAAGCACATCGTCATCCATCAAGCGGTCGTGTAGTCGCTTATGTCGGTAGCTACAACCCACACACTAAAGAATCAAATATCCAAGTTGAATTGGCTCAGAAATATTTGGACAATGGCGCACAGCCAACACCACGCGTAGTTAAGTTATTGAAAGAAGCTGGCGTTAAGTTACCAAAGTGGGTTAAGGAAGTTGCAACTGACAAGCACAAAGCCATCCGTAATCCAGAAAAACTTCGCAAGAATCAACCAAAAGAAGAGCCAGCTGAAGAAGTAGCTGAATAATCTGTTGAGATTGGTGATTTGATCTATAAACCCCATCTGTAAGGTGGGGTTATTTTATGGTATAATAACACTCATGAATGCCCAAAAAATACGTAGTAAATATCTTGAATTTTATAAAAAACAGGGTCACGCCGTTGTTGAGCGTGCGCCGTTGATTTTAACTAATGACCCGACGACTTTATTTACGGGCGCCGGAATGCAGCCGATGATTCCGTACTTGCTTGGTGAGGCGCACCCCGAAGGTAAGAGAATTGCCGATTCTCAAACGTGTTTGCGAGCGCAGGACATTGATGATATTGGCGATAATCGCCATACAACGTTTTTTGAGATGCTTGGAAACTGGAGTTTGGGCGACTATTTTAAGGAAGAGCAAATTGGTTGGATGTGGACGTTTTTGACTGAGGAAATTGGTCTTGATCCGCAGAGATTGTACGTAACGTGCTTTATTGGTGCGCCGGAATATAATATTGAGAAAGATGTTGAAGCGGCTAAATTGTGGCAGAAAAAGTTTGCAGAAAAGGGCATTGATGCAAAAATGGCGGATATCGGCAGTGAAGAGCAGGGCGCGGCGCGTGGCGTAAATCCAGGTGAAAGAATTTTCTTTTATGACGGCAGTAAAAACTGGTGGAGTCGCAATGGCGGTCCAGAAACTACTCCGGTTGGTGATCCGTGCGGTCCAGATAGTGAGATGTTTTATGAGTTTGATTTCATTGAGCATGATCCAAAATTTGGTGAAAATTGTCATCCGAACTGTGATTGTGGTCGATTTATGGAGATCGGCAATAACGTATTTATGGCATATAAAAAAGTTGCTGAGGGGCAATTTGAGCCACTTGATAAGCCAAATATTGACCATGGATCTGGACTTGAGCGAATCGCGGCTGCAGTAAATAATGATCCTGATGTCTTTAAGATTAGTTTGCTTTGGCCGATTATTGAAAAGCTGCAAGATCTGAGCGGCAAGGATTACACTTCACATACCGAAAGTATGCGAGTGATTGCTGATCATTTGAGGGCTGCGACGTTTATGGCAGTTGATGGGTGTGTGCCAAGTAATAAAGAGCAGGGCTATGTGATGCGTCGTCTGCTTCGTCGGGCAATTCGCTATAGTTTTGACTTGGGGATCGAGCAGAATTTCCTGCAAGAAGTTGTGCCGACGATTGCTGATTTGTATGAAGCCGATTTTCCAGAGGTGAAGAATAATCGCGACAATATAATTGCTGTCCTCGTTAAGGAGGAAAAAGCTTTTCGCCAGACTCTAAGAAAAGGCTTGCGACAAATGCAACGCTACATTGACGATGGCTTAACTGGTGAAGAATTGTTCACTTTGTACGACACCTTCGGTTTTCCAGTGGAACTCAGTACGGAAGAGGCATATAAACAAGGAATTAAGCTTTCGGACAATTGGCGCGATGAATTTACCGCGAAAATGGATGAGCAGAGGCAGCGCTCTAAGACGGCTCGCAAGGGGCAATTTAGCGGTGGCTTGGAAGGTCATGACTCTATTCATCTGAAATATCACACGGCGACGCATTTGTTGGGTGCAGCGTTACGCAAGGTTTTGAATGCGCCAGATTTACAGCAGCACGGAAGTAATATTACCGCCGATCGATTGCGCTTTGATTTTAATCACGATAAATTGACGCCAGAAGAAAAACAGGCGGTTGAAGATCAGGTTAATGCTTGGATTGATGAAGATTTGCCAGTTAGTTTTGCTGTATATCCGACCGATGAGGCATTGAGCATGGGGGCAATTGGTGCATTCGGCGAGCGTTACGGCGATGAAGTTAAGGTTTATTCCATCGGCAAGGATGATAATATTGTCAGTTTTGAAGTTTGCGGCGGTCCACACGTCGAACACACTGGAGTTTTGGCTGAAGATGGCAAGCGATTCAAAATCACCAAAGAAGAATCTAGTTCGGCTGGAATTCGCCGAATCAAGGCTGTTTTAAGATAGATAATTAACTGTTGCTCTAAAATCACAAGCGTTATATAATATTTCTTATATGGCATTGAAAGACATGTTGAAGAAGTCTGATAAAGATAGTCGCGAACTATTGGTTAGCTTAGATATTGGTACGGAAGTGGTTAAGGCGTTGATCGCTGAAGTTAAAGACGACGAACTGAAGATTATCGGTGTTGGGCGAAAACAGCAGGAAATGGGCGATATGCACAGTGGCGCGATTGCTGATATTGCTGGTGTTGTAGCGAATTGCGAGGAGGCTCTGTCTGAGGCTGAAGATCAAGCTGGCGTTCAGGGTAAGCGAGTTGTTATTGGTATCGCGGGCGAATTAGTTAAGGGCGTTACGAATACTATTCGCTATCGCAGACCTCAGCCGAATAAGCCACTAGACATTGCCGAGATGGAATTTATCATTGAGAAAGTTCAGGAGCGAGCCCAGGGAAAAGCTCAGGCTCAAATTGCACTGGAAACTGGCAATGAAGACGTAGAGGTGAAATTGGTCAACTCGGCGCTGGTGAGTATTCATATTGATGGCTATAAAGTTTCGAATCCGATTAGTTTTCAGGGGCGAGATGTGGCGGTGCAGATTTACACGGCGTTTGCTCCGATGGTTCATATCGGTGCATTGGAGAAGGTTGCGGACGAGCTTGCGCTGGATTTAGTGGCTGTGGCTG
>CALJRR010000093.1 GCA_937976315.1 uncultured Candidatus Saccharibacteria bacterium
GAATACTTATCCATATCCTGTCGCTGGACAATTCCCGCAGCAACAGCCTCAGTATCCGCAGCAGCCTGGTCAGTATCCACCAACATACGCGCAGCCGCCTATGCAACAGCCTCCGGCTAACTATCCGCCTGTGGCGCCAACTCCGAACGACAACGAGTCTAAAAATCCTCCGACTCAGAGCTAGTCAAAAACATAGATAACTGATATAATAAAACGCAAGAGTAGTTTTTTGGTGCCAAAAAATTGACCAAAAATCTCGGCAAATTAACGTAATATAAAGGAAAATTTATGGCAGAGACGCATGTTCCGCTAAAGAATTTTAGAAATATTGGTATTATTGCCCATATTGACGCCGGTAAAACGACGACAACTGAGGGTATTTTGTACCGCACTGGCTTGACACATAAGATCGGTGTGGTTCGTGGTGAAGGTGACGGTGCTACCACCGACTGGATGGCACAGGAGAAAGAACGTGGTATTACTATTACGTCAGCTGCTGTGACTTGTTTCTGGAAAGATCACAAGATTAACATCATCGACACTCCAGGGCACATTGACTTTACTGCTGAGGTTGAGCGTAGTTTGCGCGTGCTTGACGGTGCAGTTACTGTCTTTGACGGTAAAATGGGTGTTGAGGCTCAGTCCGAAACTGTTTGGCGCCAGGCTAATAAGTATGGCGTGCCACGTATTTGTTTCGTTAATAAGATTAATCAGACCGGTGGTGACTTCTACAAGTCTCTAGAGTCGATCCACAACCGCTTGAGCAAGCAGGCTTTCCCAGTTCACTTGCCAATTGGTTTTGAAAAGACTATCAACGGTGTTGTCGACTTGATTGACATGAAGGCTTACACCTACGACGACTACACAGACCACGAGCTTAAGGTTGGCGAAATTCCAGCTGATATGCTTGAAAAAGCTAAGAACGCACGTTCTCTGTTGGTTGAAAACGCTGTTGAGGCTGATGACGAACTTACTATGAAGTTCTTGGAGCAGGGCGAAGAAGCTATTACCGTTGATGAGCTGAAGATGGCTCTGCGTAAGCGCGTTTTGGCCGGTGACTTTTACCTAGTTACTGGTGGTGACGGTCGCGGTGTGATTGTTGAGAAGTTGCTTGACTTGATGGTTGACTTCTTGCCAAGCCCTCTAGATGTTGATGAAATTTGGGGTAAGAATCCAAAGACTGGTGACGAAGTTAGCCGCAAGCCATCAGATAAAGAGCCTTTGTCTGCTTTGGCGTTTAAGATTGCTGCCGACCCATTTGTTGGTAAATTGATCTTCGTTCGTGTCTATTCTGGCGTTCTGAACTCGGGAAGCTACGTGCTTAACACGACAACTGGCGAGAAGGAGCGAATTGGACGAATCGTTCGTATGTTTGCTGACAAGCGTGAAGAAATTAGCAAGGTTGAAGCTGGCGACATCGCTGCCGTGGTTGGTCTGAAATCTACCGCAACTGGTAACACGTTGTCTGACGTGGCGCATCCAATTGCTCTTGAGTCAATTGAATTCCCAGAGCCACCTGTATCAATCGCTGTTGAGCCAAAATCAAAGGCTGACCAGGAAAAAATGGCGTTGGCGTTGCAGCGCTTGGCTGAAGAAGACCCAACTTTCCGAATTCACACAGACGAAGAAACAGGTCAGACAATTATGTCAGGAATGGGCGAATTGCACCTGGATATTCTTATTGATCGTATGAAGCGTGAATTTAAGGTTGAAGCCAACATTGGTGAGCCTCAGGTTGCCTTCCGCGAAAGCATCAAGGGTCGTTCTGAAGTTCAAGGTAAGCACGCCAAGCAGTCTGGTGGT